>JAZROM010000028.1:0-45138 GCA_045648745.1 Acutalibacteraceae bacterium
ATCATAATTAATAAATATTTTCAAGATAAAAATAATATTATATAATTGAGTTGACAATTTTATTTTTAAGTAATATAATATTGGATGAATTTTTTAAGGAGGCAAATTTTATGGGACTGACATTAGCACAAAAAATCATCAGCAGTCACCTTGTTTGCGGCGAAATGATCCCCGGTTCGGAAATCGGACTGCGCATTGACCAGACGCTGACACAAGATGCAACCGGCACCATGGCTTATCTTCAGTTTGAGGCCATGGGAATTGAAAGAGTAAAAACGGAGCTTTCGGTTGCTTACATAGATCACAACACTTTGCAGAACGGCTTTGAAAATGCCGATGACCACAGATTCATTCAGACCGTTGCATATAAACGAGGTATCCGTTTTTCAAGACCCGGCAACGGTATCTGCCATCAGGTTCATCTTGAACGCTTCGGCATCCCCGGCAAAACTCTCATCGGCTCTGACAGCCACACGCCCACAGGCGGCGGTATCGGTATGCTTGCTATGGGTGCCGGCGGTCTTGACGTTGCAGTTGCAATGGGCGGCGGTGCATACTATATTACTATGCCGAAAATGGTAAGAGTCAACCTTACAGGCAAGCTTTCACCGTGGGTAGCTGCAAAGGATATCATTCTTGAAGTTCTTCGCATTATGTCCGTAAAGGGCGGCGTAGGTAAAATCGTCGAGTACGGCGGCGAAGGTGTAAAGACACTTTCTGTTCCTGAAAGAGCAACAATCACAAACATGGGTGCTGAGCTTGGTGCTACAACTTCAATCTTCCCGTCAGACGACATCACACGCGAATTCCTTAAGGCTCAGGGCCGTGAAAAGGATTGGATTGAACTTTCAGCTGATGAAGGTGCAGAATATGACGAGGTTATCGATATCGACCTTTCAACTCTTGCTCCTCTTGCAGCAATGCCTCATATGCCCGATAACGTAAAGAAGGTTGAAGAAATCGGTGAGATCAAGGTTGATCAGGTATGCATCGGTTCTTGCACAAACTCTTCACTTCTTGATATGCTCAAGGTTGCTGCTATTCTTAAAGGAAAAACAGTATGTCCGTCAGTCAGCCTTTCAATCGCACCCGGCTCAAAGCAGGTTCTCAATATGCTTGCTGTAAGCGGTGCTCTTTCAGATATGATTGATGCAGGTGCAAGAATTCTTGAATCAGCTTGCGGTCCTTGTATCGGTATGGGTCAGTCACCCAACTCTGCAGGTGTTTCTCTTCGTACCTTCAACCGTAACTTTGAAGGCCGTTCAGGTACTGCTGATGCAGGCATTTACCTCGTCAGCCCCGAAGTTGCAGCTGCTTCAGCTCTTACAGGTGTTCTTACTGATCCGCGTACTCTAGGCGAAATGCCCGAGATCGAGATGCCTGATGAATTCATCATCAACGATAATATGATTGCTATGCCTGCGAGCGTTGAAGATGCTGACAGCGTAGAAATCATGTACGGTCCGAACATTAAACCCTTCCCGAAGACAGAAGCTCTTCCTGAGGAAATCTGTGCTAAGGCTGTTCTCAAGGTCGGTGACAATATCACAACAGACCACATTATGCCTGCAGGCGCAAAGATCCTCCCCTACCGTTCAAACATCCCCTATCTTTCAAACTTCTGCTTCAAGCAGTGCGACGAAAAGTTCGCAGAACATTGTAAAGAAGCAGGCAAGGGAATTATTATCGGCGGTGCAAACTACGGTCAGGGTTCATCAAGAGAACATGCTGCCCTCGTTCCCCTTTACCTTGGTGTCAAGGCTGTTGTTACAAAATCTTTTGCACGTATCCACTGTGCAAACCTCGTTAACGCAGGTATCATTCCGTTCACATTCAAGAACGAGGCAGACTATGATAAAATCAGCGTAAACGACGAGCTTTGTCTCCCTGCTATCAGAGAAAAGATTGCAGACGGTGCAGAGGTAACTCTCAAAAACATCACAACAGGTGAAGAATATGCTCTCGAGTATCAGCTTTCTGAGCGTCAGAGAGACATTCTTCTTGCAGGCAGTCTTCTTGACTATACAAGAGAAAATTCATAAGGAGATACTGATATGACAGAATTACAGATTAAAAATGCAGTAGAAAAATTCGAGGCGCTTATGCGTGAGCAGAGTGACCGTTCAGATAAGATCAAGGCTCAGGGTGATTTCGTTGATTATGAAAACCTCGACAAAATCATCATCGGTGTGTGCGGCGGTGACGGTATCGGTCCTGTTATCACAAAGGAAAGCGCAAGAGTTCTTGAGTATATGCTTGCTGATAAAGTCAAGGCAGGTAAGATAGAATTCAAGACAATTGACGGTCTTACAATTGAAAACCGTGTGGCTGCTAACAAAGCTATTCCCGATGATGTTCTTGAAGAACTCAAGTCCTGTCACGTTATCCTTAAGGGACCTACAACTACTCCCCAGGCCGGCGATCCGTGGCCGAACATCGAAAGTGCAAATGTTGCAATGAGAAAGGCACTTGACCTTTTTGCAAATCTCCGTCCCGTTAAGGTTCCCGAAGAAGGCATCGACTGGACATTCTTCCGCGAGAACACAGAAGGTGCTTACGCTGTCGGTTCAAAGGGCTTCAACGTTACAGACGACCTTGCTGTTGACTTTGTTGTTACAACAACAGAGGGCACAGAGAGAATCGCAAAGCTTGCTTATGATTACGCAAGAAGAAACAAGAAAGAAAGAGTTTCTATCATCACAAAGGCAAACATCATCAAGACAACTGACGGTAAGTTCCTTAACCTTTGCAAAAACATCGGCAAGGATTATCCCGAAATCACAACAGATGAGTGGTACATCGATATCACAACAGCAAAGCTTATCGACCCGAAGCGTCGTAAGGACTTCAAGGTATTCATTCTCCCCAACCTTTACGGTGACATCATCACTGACGAAGCTGCTGAATTCCAGGGCGGTGTAGGTACTGCTGGCAGTGCAAATATCGGTAAGAGATATGCAATGTTTGAGGCTATCCACGGTTCAGCTCCTCGTATGATGCGTGAAGGCAGAGGTCAGTATGCTGATCCTTGCTCAATGCTTCGTGCTTCAGTTATGCTCCTTTCTCACATCGGTGAGCAGGAAAGCGCAGACCTTCTCGAAAAGGCTCTCGACATCTGTATGTTTGACGAAAAGAAACTTCAGATTACAGGCCGTGACACAGGATGCACCTGTGCAGAATTCGGTGACTATGTAATGGAAACCGTCAAGAAACTTCGTGAGGTTTAATATATGCCGAAAGAAAAAAAGGACATTTCGATGTCTGTAATCAAGCGTTTGCCGAGATATTACAGATTTCTTGGTGAACTCAAGAAAAAAGAAATTTCCAGAATTTCTTCCCGTGAGCTTTCACAGATGATGGGATTTACAGCTTCACAGATAAGACAGGATCTCAACTGTTTCGGCGGGTTCGGTCAGCAGGGTTACGGTTATAATGTTGACCAGCTCCGTGCAGAAATCGGTTCAATCCTCGGTGTAGGAAGCGGTTTCAAGACAATCCTTATCGGCTGCGGTAACCTCGGTAAAGCAATTGCATCACATATGGCTTTTGAGGACAGAGGCTTTGAACTTGTAGGAATTTTCGACAAGAAAGCTGAAGATATGCAGGACATCAGAATCAAAGGCATATCCATCTCCCCTGTCGAAGACCTTGAAATGTACTGTAAAGAGGTTGAACCAATTGTCGCAGTGCTTTGCATCCCGACAGATGCTACACCCGATATCGTTAAAAGACTTATTGCTCTCGGTATCACAAATTTCTGGAATTTCAGCCATTACGATATAAATTCCGTTTATCCCCACGCAATTGTTGAGAACGTTCATCTCAACGACAGTCTTATGACTCTCAGTTATCAGATAACAAACAACGGAGGCGATATCGAATGAAAGTTATGACTTTCAATATTCTTTGTCACGGATGTGAGGGACACGATTGGTTTGACCGTCAGGATGACGTTATTGCAACAGTACGCAACTATATGCCTGATATATTCGGTCTTCAGGAAGCACATCTTGACTGGATGAAAGTTTTTTGGAAAAATATGCCCGAATACGACTATGTCGGAGTAGGCCGTGACGACGGTAAGGAAGACGGAGAATTTTCCCCTGTTTTCTATAAAAAGGACAAGTTTGAGCTTATCGATGGTAATACATTCTGGATAAGCGAGACACCCGATGTACCTTCACGCTCATGGGATACAGCGTGTACAAGAGTCTGCTCTTATGCAAGGCTTCGTGAGAAGTCAAGCGGTAAGATTTTTGTCGCTATGAACACCCACCTCGACCACATCAGTGTTGAGGCACGTAAAAACGGCGTGAGACTTGTTAATGAATTTGCACAGACAATTGACTGTCCGATGGTACTTACAGGTGACTTCAATATCCCTGAAAAAACTGACTGCTATCCTGATATGATCGGTTACGGTATTTTCAGTGACTCCAAATTTGTTGCTCCCGTTACAGAAGATACATTCACCTTCCACGAATTTTTCCACCATAACGGTGAAAGATCCGTTATCGACTTTGTTTTCATTTCAAAGGGATTCAAAGCAGAAACATATCACGTAATTCAGGACAAAATCAACGGAGCATTCCCCTCTGATCATTGTCCCGTTATTGCTGAAATTGATTTTGAATAAGCTGAAAGCTCAGGTATACAAACCTGAGCTTTTTATTTGCGTTCAATTTTACAATATTTCGTTTTTGTAACAAATAACGGTATTATTTTAAATATATCCTTGTTTTATAATTAAAGTTATGATATAAACTTTGTATCATAAAAAGTCGAAAGAAAGGATATTCGAAATGAAAAAACATAAAGCATTAAAAGTTATCGGCTGTATTCTTGCAGTCATTATCGTATTCTTCACCGTAATCAATGTGATTCCGCCGAAGAAAAATCTTGAAGAAAATCCGTTTGTAATCAAAGAAGGTCAGCAGACTATGATTGCTGCCCACCGCGGCGGTAAAGACATCAACCCCGAAAACACAATGCTCGCTTTCCGCGAAGCAGTACTTACATACGATGTTGATATTGTCGAAAGTGACCTTTATCTCACCAAAGACGGTTACCTTGTTTTTAACCACGACAGTTACATTGACGAAACCTGTAACATAAACGGTGACATCAGTTACGAAGAGATGGATGCGCTTATCGAAGACGAAAGCAAACGCCACTATATCGCTGATATGACTCTTGAAGAACTCCGTCAGTACAACTTCGGTTATTACTTTGAGGACGAAAACGGCGTAAGAATCTATAAAGACGAAACAGATTTAGAGGCAAAGGGACTTCAGATGGCTACCGCAGATCAGCTTTTCGAATTTTTCTATGAAAGCCACCCTGACCTTATGTTCATTTTTGAAATCAAGAATGAAGGCGAAGCAGGTATCAAAGCTTGTAAAGTTCTCTACGATACGCTCAGCAAATATCCGAACTATATGGATCAGATAGTTATCGGTACATTCAAGAACGAAATCGAAACAGAGCTCAGAGAAAATTATCCCGAACTTCTCAACGGCGCAGCACCGAATATGGCTGCCCAGTTCGTTATCACACAGTACCTCGGAGTAAACCTCTTTGACAACAGTAACTTCTCTTGTCTTCAGGTGCCTGTTTCATACGATGTAGGATTTGAGCTTAACCTTGTAAGCAAGAGCCTTGTAAATCGTGCTCACAAGCGTAATATCGCCGTTCAGTACTGGACCATCAATGATCCCGACGAAATGCGTACACTCATTGAGCTCGGTGCTGACTGCCTTATGACAGATAACCCGAAGCTTATGAGAGAAATTCTTGAAGAGTATAAATAAAATATAAGACAAAATCCTCAGGTTGAAAGGCCTGAGGATTTTTATACAAAAAACAACCTGCCGTAAAGCAGGTTGTTTTTAATTAAAACTTGTTCTCTTCGTCTTTTCTCTTTTTGGGTGTCTTACCCTTTGCTTCAAGACGAGCTGCCTTTTCTTTTTCTGCTGCTTCCTTAGCTGCTGCTCTTTCAGCTGCAAGCTTCTCGTTAGCAGTGTTATTCTGGCTGATAGCCCAACGTGTGATCTTCATACGGTTTCTGTCAGCACCTGTTTCGATGATGATTGAATCATCCTTAACAGTTACGATTGTACCGATGATACCACCGATTGTTGTAACCTCGTCACCGATCTGAAGGTTGTCACGCATTGCCTGCTCTTCCTTCTGCTTTTTCTTCTGAGGTCTGATCATCATAAAGTACATTACACCAAAGATGACTGCCATCCAGATAAGCATACCTGTGCCGCCTGCACCGCCTGATGCACCGCCGCTAGCACCTGCGCCACCGCCGAAAAGTCCTGATAAAAAGTCCATAAAACTTCCTCCTTAAACACAATGCAGATATTATACAGTATATTGTATAATTTTGCAAGTTAATTTTTATTAAATTCTTGTATCGAGTAAATCGACATATTTCGCCTTGAATTCGTCAAAAGTTCCGTTTTCCAGGGCGTCACGGATTTTTTCCATCAGCGTATTATAGAAATAAAGATTGTGAGTTACGCAAAGCCTCATAGCAAGCATTTCCTTTGCTTTAAAAAGATGTCTGATATACGCTTTAGAATGCTTCTGACAAGTCGGGCAATTACACTCGGGGTCAATCGGTGTGTCATCCTTAAGATATTTTGCATTGTTGATGTTGATAACTCCGTTCATTGTAAACAGCTGACCGTGACGCGCATTACGGCTGGGCATTACACAGTCAAAAAGGTCAACGCCTCTGCTGACAGCTTCAATGATATTTCCCGGAGTACCGACACCCATAAGATAACGGATTTTATCCTTCGGAGCGTACGGTTCAACCGCTGAAATCACTCTGTACATATCCTCTTTCGGCTCACCGACAGCAAGACCGCCGATTGCATAGCCGTCAAGATCAAGTTCAGCGATTCTCTGCATATGCTCTATTCTCAGATCATCATATACACAGCCCTGATTGATACCGAAAAGAAGCTGATCCTTATTGATTGTATCATGCAAAGCATTGAGCCTTGCCATCTCTTCTTTACAACGGATAAGCCATCTCGTTGTTCTTTCACAGGAATTTTTTGAATATTCGTGAGTTGAAGGATTCGCAACGCATTCGTCAAAAGCCATTGCGATTGTCGAACCGAGATTTGACTGAATACGCATACTTTCTTCGGGACCCATAAAAATGCGTTTACCGTCAATATGTGATGCAAAGGTTACGCCCTCTTCTTTAATCTGACGCAGTTTTGCAAGTGAGAACACCTGAAATCCGCCGCTGTCGGTAAGGATAGGTCCATCCCAACCCGTAAACTTGTGCAGACCGCCGAGCTCCTTGATGAGCTCATCACCGGGTCTTACGTGCAGATGATATGTGTTGCAAAGCTGTACCTGTGCACCGATATTCTTTAAATCGTAAGCATCAAGTGCGCCCTTGATTGCACCGCAGGTTGCAACATTCTGAAATGCAGGTGTTTTTACCGTACCGTGAACCGTTGTAAATTCACCGAGTCGTGCTTTACCCTGCTGTTTTATAACTTTGAAAGAAGCCATATTACTCTCCTTTTGTGTCTGCTATAAACATCGCGTCACCGAAACTGAAAAATCTGTATTTTTCACCGACGGCAACATTGTATGCGTTCATCGTTTTCTCATATCCGCAGAAAGCACTGACGAGCATAATGAGTGTACTTTCCGGCAAGTGGAAATTAGTCAGAAGAGCATCAATGCATTTAAACTCATAACCCGGATAAATGAAGATGCTTGTCCAGTCGTCATATTCACAGACTTCACCTTTTGCCTGACAGACAGATTCGAGTGTTCTGCAACAAGTTGTACCGACCGCAATTACACGTCCGCCGTTCTGCTTTGTGCGTTTGATTATATCAGCCGTCTCCTGAGGAATAGAATAGTGTTCAGAGTGCATCTGATGTTCTTCGATGTTTTCTGTCTTGACAGGTCTGAAAGTACCTATTCCGACGTGAAGAGTAACAAAACCTACCTCTATACCCTTTTCTTTAATTTTTTCAAGAATTTCGGGAGTGAAATGAAGACCTGCTGTCGGAGCTGCAGCTGAACCGAGTTCTTTGGAATAAACCGTCTGATATCTTTCACTGTCTTCGAGACGTTCCTTTATGTAATGTGGAAGAGGCATTTCACCGATTTCATCAATGACGTTATAGAAGTTGCCTTCATAATCGAAACGAACCACACGGTTACCGTTTTCCATAACCGAAAGTACGGTAGCCTTCATAAGACCGTCACCGAAAATGAACTCTGCACCTTCTCTTGCTTTCTTACCCGGTCCGGCAAGAACTTCCCATTCGTGAGCATCGTGCTGATTCAGAAGCAGAAATTCAACAACCGCTCCCGTACCGACCTTCACACCGTACATACGCGCAGGAAGAACCCTTGTATTGTTAAGGATAAGACAGTCGCCAGGCTTAAGGTAATCAAGGATATCGTAAAAATGCTTATGTTCAATTTCACCGTTTTTCTTATCAAGAACAAGCAGACGCGATGAGTCTCTCGGCTCAATCGGGTGCTGAGCAATCAGTTCTTCGGGTAAATCATAGAAAAAATCGCTTTTTTTCATCATAAAACCTCAAAAAAAAATAATGTTTCGCAAACATTAGTATTGACTTTAAATATTTATAATGGTATCATATTCACCAAATATCAGCGTTCACTTTTGTATTATATTACATAAAAGGTGATTACGCAATAGATTTTTAATTTTTTATTTGCAGGTGATTAGCATGAAAACTTACAAAGTAGGTATTATCGGTGCTACAGGTATGGTCGGTCAGAGATTCGCATCTCTTCTTGAAAACCACCCGTGGTTTGAAGTTGTCCTTGTAGCAGCAAGCCCCCGTTCAGCAGGTAAGACATATAAAGAAGCTGTAGGCAGCCGTTGGTGCATGGATACTCCGATGCCCACAAGCATGGCAGACCTTGTTGTTTATGACGCAACAGCTGACGTTGAAAAAATCGCAAAGCTTGTTGACTTCGTATTCTGCGCAGTTGACATGAAGAAAGATGAAATCAAGGCTCTTGAAGAGAGATACGCAAAGGCTGAGTGTCCCGTTGTTTCAAACAATAGCGCTCACAGAGGTACACCCGACGTTCCGATGGTAGTGCCTGAGCTCAACGCAGACCATATTGAAGTTATCGCATCTCAGAAGAAGCGTCTTGGTACAGAGCGCGGATTTATCGCAGTTAAGTCAAACTGCTCACTCCAGAGCTATGTTCCCGCTGTTTATCCGCTTGACAAGGCAGGCTATAAAGTAGACGACGTTCTCGTTTGCACATATCAGGCAATTTCAGGCGCAGGTAAGACTTTTGAAACATGGCCCGAAATGGTTGATAACGTTATCCCCTTCATCGGCGGTGAAGAGGAAAAGAGCGAACAGGAGCCGCTTAAGATCTGGGGTACAATCGAAGGTGACGAAATCGTTAACGCAGTTGAGCCTCACTTCACAGCACAGTGTATCCGTGTTCCCGTTTCAAACGGTCACCTCGGCGCAGTATTTATGAAATTCGCTGACAAGGTTCCTTCAAAGGAAGAAATCCTCAGCATCTGGGCAAACTTCAAGGGCATTCCGCAGGAGCTCGCACTCCCCAGCGCTCCGAAGCAGTTCCTCAACTACTTTGTTGAAGACAATATGCCTCAGACAAAGCTTCACCGTGACCTCGAAGGCGGTATGGCTGTCAGCATCGGCAGACTCCGTGAGGATACACAGTACGATTACAAGTTCGTTTGCCTTTCACACAACACTCTCCGTGGTGCTGCAGGCGGTGCAGTTCTTCTTGCTGAACTCCTCGCTGCTAAGGGTTACATGGACTAATTTCAATTAACTAAGTTAAAAAATCCGTATCGACGTTTAAAGACATCGGTACGGATTTATTTTTATTTATTCAGGGTGATAATTATGAAACCAACTGTTTTTACAGGTGCGGCGTGTGCAATAATCACACCGTTCGACGCAAACGGAAAAATTGATTACAGGAGACTGAAAAAACAGGTTGATTTTCAGATTGACAACGGTACGGATGCAATTGTCGTATGCGGTACAACGGGCGAAAGCTCCGTTCTGAACGCAAGAGAACACAGGCAGATGATAAAATCGGTTGTGAAATATGTAGAAAAGAGAGTTCCCGTTATCGCAGGTACAGGCAGTAACTGCACACAAAGTGCTGTAATGCGTTCGTATGCGGCAGAATGTGCAGGTGCTGATGCGCTGCTGATTGTGACTCCGTATTACAACAAATGCTCACAGTCAGGTCTTATTGAACACTACGATTACATAAGTGAGAGAACAGACTTGCCGATTATTGCTTACAATGTGCCGTCACGCACGGGTGTTGACATAAAACCCGAAACATATAAGGAGCTTTGCAAAATCCGTAACATCGTAGCCACAAAAGAGGCAAACGGTAACATCTCCGCACTGATGAAAACCATCAGCCTTTGCGGTGATGATCTGGGAATTTATTGCGGTAACGATGACCAAACCGCTGCATTTATGGCAATGGGTGCAAAAGGTGTTATTTCAGTTCTTTCAAACATTATGCCTTCCGAAATGCACGATATGACAACTAACGCGCTTTACGGAAAGATAAAGCAAAGTATCGCGGCACAGGCAAAACTGATTGAGATTGCAAACACACTATTCTGCGATGTAAATCCCATTCCCGTGAAATATGCAATGAAACAGATGGGCCTTGACAGCGGAGTTTACCGTCTGCCGATGAGCGATACTAGTGAAGCGAACAAAAGGCATATACGGGATTGCTTGCGCGAGTACAAATTAATCAATTAACAAACTTAACATTATATTTCTTAAGCCAATAATTAAACTGAACAAAGTATGCAATCGTCTGTGGTGTGGTCATCAGCTGACCATACCACGGCTGACTTTTTTCGGTCTGCAGCAGTCTTATCAGCTCTTCCTTTTTGATAAACTGCAATAACGGTGAATTATTGTCAGCAATGATGTCACTGAGCAAATCTGAAACTGCGTGTCTGTACGCAGGATTATGGGTTTTCGGGTACGGGCTTTTCTTTCGCCATAAAACCTCATCGGGAAGATATCCTCTCATAGCCTGACGCAGAAGACCTTTTTCATAATTATTATAATCTTTCATTTCCCAGGGTACATTAAAAAGATATTCTACTATTCTGTGGTCGCAGTAAGGAACTCTGACCTCAAGTGAAGAATACATACTCATACGGTCTTTACGGTCAAGGAGCGTTTGCATAAACCAATCGAGATTGAGCTTCATCATCTCTGCCGTGCGACTGTCATCAGGATTCATATTATCTCTTTTCGGAGTGTTTCTGACTGTGTTTTCATATCGGGAATAAACATAATCACAGGAATTTATCTGCGACGCAAATTCGTCTTTAAGAAAAGAAAAGCGATAATCAGTCGACTGTGCCCACGGAAATCCGTCTGTCATACGTATGGTTTTATCCCTGTACCACGGGTAACCGCCGAAAATTTCGTCCGCACACTCACCCGAAAGTGCAACGGTTGCCTGCTGTTTTACAGCCTTGCACAACAGAAGCATCGACGAATCTACATCTGCCATACCAGGAAGGTCACGTGCATCAACGGCATCAAAAAGTGCTGACACAAGCTCATCCGTGTCAATCACAACCCAATGGTGTTTGCCGTCGAGATAGCTCTCCATAATACGGATGAACTGCGAATCCGAATTCGGCTGAAACTTGCTTTTTTTGAAGTATTTGTCGTTATCGACATAATCGACCGAAAAAGTGTGAAGCAACTCCCCTTTTCCCTTATAAGCTTCGTTTGCAACTGATGAAATGATGCTTGAATCAAGTCCGCCCGAGAGGAAGGTACACAGAGGTACATCAGAAACCAGCTGACGCCTGATTGAATCCGTAACGAAGAAGCGCACCGTTTCTGCCGTTGTTTCAAAACTGTCGGTATGCTCTTTGCTCTGAAGTGACCAATATCTGCTTGTGTGCAAGCCGTTTTTATCAAAATAAGCAAAGTGAGCAGGCTTTAACTCTTTGATGCCCTTGAAAACTCCGCAACCCGGAGTCCTTCCCGGTCCGATAAGCATAAGTTCCGCAAGGGAGTTTATGTCCATTTCTGCTTCAATCTCGGGATTTTCAAGAAGAGATTTGATTTCTGAAGCAAAAACAATCGAATCCTTACACAACGAATAAAACAGCGGCTTAACACCCATTCGGTCACGCGCAAGAAAAAGACGTTTACTCTCGTGCTCCCATACACCGAAGGCAAAGATACCGTTTAACAGTTCAACGCATTTTTCACGGTATTCACAATACGCTTTGAGCACAACCTCGGTGTCCGAATGACTGAAAAAGTTATATCCCTTACTCTCAAGTCGGTTGCGTATTTCTTCTGTATTGTAAAGCTCACCGTTATAACATATCGTGAAAACTTCGTTGCCTACTGCATAAGTCATCGGCTGTTTACCGCGTTCAATGTCAATAACCGCCAGACGACGATGCATAAGCACGGCATCGGGCGAAAAAAATTCACCGTGCTGATCAGGACCCCTTCGGATGAGTTTGTTCTGCATATTGTAAAAATACTCTTTATATTCCTCAAGATTACGACAAAAAGAAATCTGTCCGCATATTCCGCACATAGTATCACCCCACTGAAAATTTACGGTATTTTTCTCTGGTTGCCAGTCCCCCTCGAATGTGTCTTTGTGCTTTATTTACATCGAGAACTGTCCGCACCTTGCGGAATAAAGAGGGGTCAATTTTTTCAAGCTTTTCCGTAACATCTGTATGTACCGTAGACTTTGAAATCCCGAAAGCCTTCGCCGCCACTCTTACTGTTGTCTGATTTTCCACTATATATTCACCGATTTCGACTGCTCTGAGCTGTGCTGAATCGTTCACAAAAACAACCCTCCCGAAATACATATCACAAAATAGATATGCCCGGGAGGGTTTAAATATGCTTTCGGCATCAATCGGTTTTGTCGGACGGAATAATTAATTCTTCTTCAAAGAGTTTGTCATTTGTCTGAAGAATTTTTGCAATTACGCCTGAATGGGTAATAAACATAACCTCTGCACAGGATATGTCACCTATTCTGTCGTACACTCTGCCTGCACTCTGTGTTCCGTCATAGACAGTGTGAGTGCTGTTTGCAACATAACCGATCGTGTCGATGTAGGGAAGTTCCGCACGGATAGCCTCAGGATCATACTCGTTCTCCACATCCTTTACAAGTCGTACACGTCTGCCGACCTTAAAGGGCTTCATACCGAGATAATGATTCTGCCCCGTGATGGTGATATAAATTTCGCTCATTACAGCACCTCCTTTTTTAAATATCTGCTGACTTTCCCTTGAGACGAATATATCACAAAGAAATTCGTGTTTCAACCGCGATTTTCAGCAGAGTACGGGATCAGGGACTTTGACAACTCGTAGCATTGCGCAGTCACAAGTATTGACAAAATAATTATAAATGATAAAATTAAATTAACAGTTAAATATACGTGGGAGGTTAGAAAATGTCAGTAAAAGTAAATAAAACCCGAAAAATCTTGCTAACTTTAATTATATTGCTGATTCCAATTATATGTATTCTCATATATTTCAAGCCTATGCCATTAAGCCGAAACGTAAAAAGTGAGGCAATAAAATGTGCTGAACGTATGAGTTTTGATGCCTATACGGATAATGTGTATATGACCGATTATTGCTGTTATCTAGACAGTGATGATGAATATGATTACTATTGTTCATTAGAGTACTCGTACAATTCAGGAAAATACACCGATAAAGGCACCACCCACCTGTTAAAAATCAAAGACAATAAAATCATCAACAAATATGATTTATCAGATTTAAATACCGATTCCATTTTGCACGTTGAACGAGGTATATGTAACAACAACTATCTGTATTTTGTTGCACGTTCAAATAATGCCGTATACCGTATTGACTGCGATTTCAATTCGTGTGAGCTTTACATTGAGGGAAGTCAGTTCGGAAATATTTCTTACTCTTCGCTGAGCTTTTACGATAACTATTTGCTGTACATCACAGACAGCGGTAACATCGTAAAATACAGTGATGGTAAAGAGGAATTATTCCTTACCGTACCCTCAATAAGAACTGTATTCGGTGGGTATGAAATAGATCTGAATGAGTTTGTTTCGGAGTACAATACTACCACTAATACCAATTACTTGATTTCAACAAACGGCAAAAAAACTTACTGTGCTGCTAAAAACAAATTATTTTTATATAATAAAAGCAATCAAAAAGGTAAAGAAATTCGTTTAAACCTCTCAGACTATACGTACATACAAAAGCTCAGTTTCAGTAAAGAAAATGATGATTTACTTTTTGTTTATTATTCGGTAAATATCGGTCCTTGGGAACCGATAACGCGCCATGTTGCCGTATACAACACAAAAACCGGATGTATGAGAAAATTTGAACAGTCTGTTGAAAACAGATCAAGAAGTTGGAAGGTACCGAAATTGGAATTAGAACCGTATAAAGAAGATGAACGATAAACAATAAGTATTATTACGGCGGTGATTGACATCAAAGTTTTTGTTCCGACATATTTTGACAAATTCAGATGTATTGCAGACAAGTGTCCTGACACGTGCTGTGTCGGCTGGGAAGTCGACATTGACCCTGAAACCAAAGAAAAGTATTCATCCGTCAGCGGTGAGCTTGGAGATAAAATCAAAAAACATCTGATACGCGACGAAACAGGATGCGATATCTTCACACTTTGCGAGGGTGACAGATGTCCTTTTCTCAACAATTGTAACCTTTGTGAAATTCAGCTTTGTGAAGGTGAAGATGCGCTGAGTAAGACCTGTACCCTGTTTCCGAGATTTTTTGATGATTTCGGTAAAATCCGTGAAATGGGTCTTGGCTTCGGCTGTCCCGAGGCGGCAAGAATTATGCTGGCGGATGACGGAAATTTTTCTTTGACCTTTTATGATGAGTGCACCGATACCGTTGAAGACGTTAACGAGGAGTTTCTCGGTGAACTGATTGATCTGAGAGCTGAAATTTTCACCGTACTTGAAGATGAAGATTTGAATTTCCGCAAAAAAACGGAAACCGTACTCGACCTTGCGAAAGATTTTCAGAAAAATCTTGACGGTGAATTATTTGAAGACACACTTCAGTACAGAGATTTCGACGACTGTATTACCGTACTCGAAAACATGGAGTACATAAACGAAGAGCGCAAAGCTTTCCTGAGTAACCTGAAAAACAAAAAGCTTTCCAAAAAATCACTTAATCTTTACTGCATTGATTTTGAAAAGCTGATGAAATATTATATTTTCAGATATCTTTTAAAAGCTGTGTACGACTACGATGTGCTGACAAAAGTGAAATACGGTGTTTTTGCCTGTATCGTTATCAGCAGAATCTACTCTTTCCTTGAATATCCTGATTTCGACACCAGAGTCAAGGTTATGTACAGCTACTCAAAAGAAGTTGAGTATTCTGATCTGAACATGGAACTGCTTGACGGAATGCTGTATGATAATTTCAGCACAGATGACCTTATCGGTATGATATAATAATTAAACCACGGATCTCTCCGTGTTTTTTGTTTTATAAGAGTATTCTTCCGCCGATTTCGATGAGGAAGTCATCATTTTTAATGATAGAAACGAGTTCATATTCATCTTTCGGCAAAATCTTTGTTCTTGTAGCTGAAATGCCGTCAAATCCCGGATGATGATAGTCAGAGCCGACAGTCATTATCTTGCCCTCTGCTGCCGCATATTTCGCCGCTACAGCTACCCTGCTGTTGTGATTCTGATGAACATTGAAAGCTTCGATTGCATCCAACAAGTCAGAATTCATCCTTATCATTCCGTTTCTGAACGGATGAGCCTGAAGGAGGAGTGAACTGTCTTTTTTGTATTCCTTAACAAAGGTTTCAAGGTTGGTGTTGAGATAATCATAGATATCGGGAAGCTCATCCAATTCGTAGCCATAGAAAAGATAGTCATTATCACCGTGCTTATAAAATCTCAGCTCTGCACCTGCATAAACCCTGATACCAAGTTTTTCACCTGTTTCTTTTGCAAGATACAGATCCTTCAGGAACTTTTCAATAGCTTTTTCTTTGGACTCGGAGTGCTCATCATCAGAAATCAGATGATTTGTAATTGCAATTGCATCATAACCCGCTTCGTGAAATGTGCGTACAAGTTCATCTGCAGGAACTTCCGAACAACCGCTTGCTGGGTTGGAATGAGCGTGAAGTTCAATTCTGTAGGGATAGAGCTTTTTAAGTTCTTCTGCTATAATTTTCGGATTATTCATTTTATCACCTATTTCCTCTCCAAGGCATTGTACATAATATCATATACCATTTCGCTGATTTCACTCGTTTTCATATCAGCGATTTTTTCATACGGAATTACTTCAACTATTCTGAATCGTATTTCCGTTCTTCTAAAAAATCGGTTTTTATCAATTTCGCGTGTATTTGCAACCGTAGCAACAACAATGGGAACCTTTGCTTTTTTAGCAATTTTAAAAGAGCCGTTCCTGAACGGAAGCAAACCCTCACCTGTTTTGTTTACCCAGCCTTCAGGATAAATACCCATTGCGCATACACCGTCAGTTATGTTCTGTGCAGCCTTATTAATCGCTTTGACTGCCTCTCGGTTGTTTTCACGGTCAAGACCGACACAACCTGATTTGTGTATGTACTTTCCGCCGAATTTGATATCGAGGTTTTCTTTTTTTGATACAAATGCAAGATTCTTCTTTCTCAGAGTCCACAGGGCAACCATCGGGTCATAGCTTGAAATGTGGTTACCGACAAAAAGAAATTTACCGTCATCGGGAACTTTTTCAAGACCTGTTACACGGATTTTAACCCTCGCAAGCTGAAAATACAACTTTAAAGAATAAAGAAGCAGGAATCTGTATGAATTATGAATATTCTTTACTTCCTTACTATTATCTGCAGTAAATGAGTAAAGGATAACAAACAACAGATGCAATCCGCAAAGCAATGCAAGGATAAGCACATGCAGAAGTATGGCAGGTATGACCCCCCACACGGTCGTTACGAGATCGAATTTGCAAATTAAAAAGATGTCAATCAATGCGGCAATTGACCAATACAGCTGAAGCATAGTTACATATCTCCAAAATTTAGTCTATAAAGTATTTTATCCGATACGTCAGAAAATTTCAACCCTGACGTACCGGATTTTTTTATTTATTCCTGCTTAAAATTACCTGTGTAAAGCTGATAATATTTACCCTGCTCTTCAATAAGTTTTTCGTGGCTGCCACGCTCGATGATTCTGCCCTTTTCAAGTACCATAATAACATCGGAATTCTGAATTGTTGAAAGACGGTGTGCAATAACAAATACCGTTCTGCCCTTCATAAGAGCATCCATACCCTGCTGAACAATCAATTCTGTTCTTGTGTCGATTGACGAAGTTGCTTCGTCAAGAATCATTACGGGCGGGTCTGCAACTGCACAGCGTGCAATTGAAAGAAGCTGACGCTGACCCTGTGAAAGATTGGAGCCGTTTGAAGTAAGCATTGTTTCATAGCCCTGAGGCAATCGGATAATAAAATCGTGCGCATTTGCAAGCTTTGCGGCAGCAATACACTCTTCATCCGTTGCATCAAGCTTACCGTAACGGATATTCTCCATAACCGTACCAGTGAAAAGGTTAGTTTCCTGAAGAACGATGCCGAGAGAGTGACGAAGGTCATCCTTCCTGATTTTGTTGATATTGATGCCGTCGTAACGAATTTTACCGTCAGCAACATCGTAGAAACGGTTTATAAGATTGGTAATGGTTGTTTTACCTGCACCTGTTGCACCTACGAACGCAACCTTCTGTCCGGGCTCAGCATAAAGCGTAACATCGTGAAGAACGATTTTACCCTCTTCGTAACCAAAATCCATATTCTCCATACGGACATCGCCCATAAGCTTTGTGTAAGTGAGTGTTCCATCCTCATGCGGATGCTTCCATGCCCAGATGCCTGTGCGCTCCTCGCATTCAACAAGTTTACCGTCAACTTCCTTTGCATTAACAAGCGTTACATAACCCTCATCAACTTCTGACTCTTCGTCCATAAGTTCAAAGACTCTTTCAGCGCCTGCAAGTGCCATAATGATATGGTTGAAGTGCTGTGAAATCTGTGTAACATTCATTGTAAACTGACGAGTCATATTAATAAACGGAATTACAACCGCAAGTCCGAGTGCCTGACCCGAAAATGAAACATTATGAACACCCGGTGAGAGAATGAGCACACCGCCGATAAATGCAACGAGAACATAGAGGATATTACCGATATTACCCATAATCGGCATAAGAATGTTTGCAAAGCTGTGCGCCTTTGAAGCCTCGTCAAAAAGTCTGTTATTGATTTCATCAAACGCTTTGCAGCTTTCTTCCTCATGATTGAAGACTTTGACAACCTTCTGTCCGCTCATCATTTCTTCAATATAGCCCTCAGTTTCACCGATAGCTTTCTGCTGACGAAGGAAGTATTTTGAAGAATTGCCGCCTACGTGTTTAACAACAAAGAACATAAGAATAACTGCACTGAAAACAACCAGAGTCATCCAGAGACTCAGATAAAGCATATAGCTGACGAGAATAGTAATTGTAAGTGCAGACATTATAAGCGACGGCAGTGCCTGAGAAATAAGCTGACGCAGAGTGTCTATATCGTTTGTGTAATATGACATAATGTCGCCGTGAGGATGTGTATCAAAATATCTTACAGGAAGATTCTGCATCTTCGAAAACATCTTTTTACGCGTGCTGTTAAGAAAGCCTTGTGTTACAACAGCCATAATTCTCGCCTGAGTGAAAGTCGCAATTATGCCGACAACATAAATTCCGCACATCGTAAAAATAAGTGACAAGATACTTTTTGAGGTTGCCTGTGACCAGCCTGCCTGCAGACCTGCCTCAACGCGTGAAACAATCTGATTGAGGAAAAGGCTGGCAGAGGTTGAGGCAAATGTTGAAAAAATAACACAACAGATTGTAACCAGCAAAAGCCACTTGTATTCGGCAAGTAACATTTTGATAAGACGCTTGAACGTCCCCTTCTTGACCTGCGGTCTTTTCCCGCCGTGCATAGGCGGTTGCTTTTTGTTAGGTTTATTCATCAAAGTCACCTGCCCTTGTCTGAGATTCAAATACCTCACGGTAAATGTTGTTTGTCTCCATCAATTCATCGTGTGTACCGATTCCGTTGATTTTACCGTTATCAAGAACTATAATCTTGTCGGCATCCTGAACTGATGAAATACGCTGTGCAATTATAATTTTTGTGGTATCCGGAATTTCTTCACGGAATGCTTTACGGATCATCGCATCCGTCTTGGTATCTACCGCACTTGTAGAGTCGTCAAGAATAAGGATTTTGGGATTTTTAAGCAGTGCTCTTGCAATACAGAGTCGTTGCTTCTGTCCGCCTGATACGTTAGCACCGCCACGCTCGATAAAGGTATTGTAACCTTCGGGCATAGCCGAAACAAACTCATCTGCCTGAGCAAGAATACAGGCATGTTTAATCTCTTCATCAGTTGCATCTTTATTGCCCCAACGAAGGTTTTCGTTTACCGTACCTGAGAAAAGAACATTCTTCTGAAGCACAACGGAAACCTCGTCACGAAGTGCTTTCAGGTCATAACTGCGTACATCCTTGCCGCCGACCTTTACACAACCTGCAGTAACATCGTAAAGACGGGAAATGAGCTGAACAAGAGAAGTCTTACTGCTGCCCGTTGCACCGATGATACCGACTGTTTCACCTGATTTTATAGTAAGGTTTATATCCTCAAGCGTGTTGACACCGGGGTTTGAATCATACGCAAAGTTTACTTTTTCGAAGCTGATGCTGCCGTTTTCAACCTTCATAACGGGATTTTCCGGATTCTGAATGGTTGCGGTTTCGTCAAGCACCTCTGCAATACGGTTTGCTGAAGCCGTAGACATTGAAATCATAACAAATGTCATTGTGAACATCATAAGGCTCATAAGCACCTGCATACCGTAAGTCATAACAGACGAAAGTCCGCCGACTGTGAGCTCGGATCCGCCGGATGTGATAATCATTTTTGCACCGATGTAACAGATAAGAAGCATTACAACATAAATTGCCATCTGAACAAGCGGACTGGCAAGAGCCATAAGCTTTTCTGCTTTTGTGAAGTTTTCACAAACATCATCTGATGCTTTTGCAAACTTTTCTTTTTCGTATCCTTCACGCACAAAGGATTTAACCGCACGGATTCCTCCAACATTTTCCTGCACGGAATTATTAAGTGCATCATATTTTTTGAATATGCTCCTGAACAGCGGAAGAACCGTTTTCATCATCAGTGTAACGCCTACGACAAGGAACGGAATTGTCGTAAGGAATATAAGCGTCAGTTTAGGACTGATACGCAAAGTCATAATGACAGAGAACACGAGCATCATCGGACTTCTCAGCGCTGTTCTGATAATCATCATAAATGAGTTCTGCACATTAGTGACATCGGTTGTCAGTCTTGTTACAAGGCTGGACGTTGAGAACTTGTCAATGTTTGCAAAGGAATAGTTCTGCACAGCATAAAAAAGATCATGACGCAGATTCTTTGCGAATCCGCTTGACGCAATTGCGCAGAAGTGTCCCGAAAGTGCACCGCAGATAAGAGACAACACTGCAAGAAGAACAAGTATTCCGCCGTATTTTGCAATAACTGCAATTTCGCACTGATTTTCGATATTATCAATGAGCTTTGCAGTTATGAAAGGTATCATTACCTCAATGATAACCTCAAGTGCAATAAAAAGAGGACTGAGAATTGTCTGTGGTTTGTACTCTCTAATGCACTGTGCAAGTCTTCTGATTGTATTCATTGCTTATCCCCCTGTGTACCGAGATTGTTTTTCATTCTTATAATATATTCGTTAAGAGTCTGTTTTTCTTCCGGAGTAAAGCCCTTTGTAAGAGTTTCCTCAAGAATCTGCTGATCTTTTTCAAAAAGCACGGAAAGCTGTTCGGCTTTTGGTGTAAGAGAGATTTTTTTAAGTCTCGCATCACTGCTGACCTTCTGCCTTTCAATAAGTCCCTTCTGTTCCATAAGATCAATCACCTTGGATGCCGTTGAGCGGGTTATATCAAATTCTTTTTCGATATCTCTCTGAAAAATATCATCATCCTTTTTGCAAGACAGATACGCAATAATCCATCCGTTCGTTCCCGTGACAGAATCAATTTGCTTTTTATTAGGACTGTTCTCGATAAAACGATGAATTCTTCTGGTAAGTGTACGAAGCTGAGAACTTACCATTTTCTGATTATTATCCAAGAATACACCTCCTAAATTAGTTTGACATTCAACATTATAAAGTTAATAACACTGTGTGTCAATATTTACATATAAAAATCAGATTAACAATTTATCAAATTTGTATAAGAAATTAAGATTTAAACATTTTATTAACAATCTATTGCAAAATATTTTTTTATGTTGTATAATGGCAAAAAAACTGAAAGGTTGTTGATTATGAGTAAGAAAGAAAAGAAGGTTAAAGAAACCACTCCTGAAAAGGAAGCACAGAAGAGCCTTATCGTAAAATGCGTTGCAGCTCTCCTTTGTGCAGTTATCGTTTGCATAAGCCTTAACTCAGCATTCGGCAAGATTGCAGAAGCTGTTAAGGAAAGTGAATCAATCGTTCCCGTTGCAGGTGTAGTTAACGGCGGTTCTGTTTCAACAGATGACAACGCTGACGTAAACACAGATGTTCCTTCAGATGTACCGTCTGATGACACTACTGCTGATGTTCCGGCTGATGATACAGCTACTGATGCTGCTCCCGACGCTACAGAGCCCGCAGGCGACACAGACGCAACACAGGCTCCTTCAGACAACAAGACAGATACTCCTGCATCAAAAGCTCCCCAGACTAAAGAAGAAGTTGTAGCATACTTCAACACAGCAGTTAACAAGGTTAAGACGAGTGCTAAGACAGTTGAGCAGAAGGAAGTTACAAACTACCTTGCAAGTGCAACAACAATCTCAAGCGGTATCAAGGGCGTTTACAATATGCTCGGCGGTGACGAGTGGCTTGATAAGATGCTCAAGGACAACAGTCAGGGTGCTGCTACATACACAGGCGCTGACATCAAGGCTAAGTTCCCTGTTGAAGGCGAAGCATGGGCAAGTAAGCTCACAGCTGCTGACGTTTCTTCTGCTACATGCTCAGAGAAGAACGGCGTTTACACAATCAAGGTTACAACAATTGCTGACGCAAAATCTGACAGCATCAAGCACGGTCAGGGTCATGCTCCCAAGGCATTCAATGTTATCCTTCCCGGCGTTGTTAACGACAACATCCCCGGCATCGCTACAAACCTTGTTGGTACAGCTTCAATGAACTACCCCGCATCAACAGCTACAATCACAGTTGATGCTAAGACAGGTAATGTTCTTACAGCTGAATACGACCTTAAGTGGACAATCAACTTTGACAAGATGGGCATCGTTCTTCCCTTCGGTTCAAAGTCTGTTTACACAATCAAGTGGTAATCGCTTAAAATCAACATTTAAAACCGACGGTCCTCCGTCGGTTTTATTTTTATTGAAATCGTTAACAAGTTGTTGTATAATAGTCTTCGGTTACATATAAATATACAGTGTATGGAGGTCCTTGAATGTATATTATTGAAGTTCTAAAATCAATACTTTTCGGAATTATTGAAGGTATAACAGAATGGTTACCTATCAGCAGTACAGGTCATATGATTCTGCTTGATCAGATCTGCTCTTTCAAAAATGTTTCCCCTGACTTTTTTGAAATGTTCCTTGTTGTTATCCAGCTCGGTGCAATCTGCGCAGTTATTGTTATGTTCTGGAATAAGCTGTGGCCGTTCAAGACAGTTAAAAACGAGCAGGGTAAAAAAGAATTCAAAGTTCGTATGGCAAGCATCAACCTTTGGTTAAAAGTGCTTGTCGGATCAATTCCCGCAGGCGTGCTTGGTCTCATATTTGACGATCTGCTCGATAAATACCTCTACAATCACATTACTGTTGCTATAACTCTGATTGTATACGGTGTTCTGTTCATTGTGATTGAACACGTAAACAAGCAGCGTAAGCCGCGCGTCAGAAAACTTACCGAGCTTACTTATAAGGATGCGTTTCTCATCGGTCTTTTCCAGGCACTTTCACTCATTCCCGGTACATCTCGCTCAGGCTCAACAATCCTCGGCGGTATCACAATCGGTACATCAAGACGAGTGGCTTCGGAATTCACATTTTTCCTTGCAGTACCGGCTATGCTCGGCGCATCATTCCTTAAAATTCTCAAATTCGGCTTCGCATTTTCAGCTATGGAGTTTGTAATTCTGATTAACGGTATGATTACTGCTTTTGTGGTTTCATTGCTTGTTATCCGTTTCCTTATGGACTTTATCAAAAAGCACAATTTCAATGTTTTTGGCATTTACAGAATTATTCTCGGTGCGATTGTTCTTATCAGCTTTATTGTTTCAAGGTAAAATACAATGCAGATACAAAGAAGATACATTTTTGAAAACATCCTTAACTGCCGTGACATCGGCGGATACCCTACCCCTGACGGTGTTACAAAATTCGGTCGGTTTATACGATGCGGAATCGTAAATACTCCTACAGACAGGGAAATTGAGGAACTTAACAAACTTAACATTTCAACCGCCATTGACCTGCGCGGCACTTACGAAGCAAATGAAACGCCGCTTAGACTTGAAAGAATTGAAGGTGCAGATGTTTACAATCTGCCGCTTTTTGAGTTCAACGTTGCCACCAAAGAGGGAATGAATCTTCCTCTTGCGCAGATTTATGCTACAATCATTGACAACCATAAAGAAAACATCGCAAAAGTACTTCGTACAATTGCTGAAGCTAAAGACGGAATTGTTATTTACAACTGTTTCTTCGGCAAGGACCGAACGGGTATTCTTACAATGCTTTTATTGAGCATTGCAGGTGTTTCTAAGGAGGATATTGTAGCGGATTATCAGCAGACTTACACTTACATCAAATCGTATATCCGTGCTCACGCTGACGTTCTGTGGGACACAAACAGTGAGAAACACTATTCTCTGCCCGAAACGATGGAAGAACTTATCGGGAATATCGAAGCTAAATACGGAACAATTCTCGGCTATATCAAGGCTGCGGGAATAAGTGATGAAGAAATTGATAAAATCAGAAACAGAATATGCAAATAAAAATGTGCAGTCCTGAGACTGCACATTTTTTGTTGTTAATAAAGAACTTTAGAAAGTATGAAGCAAGTCCACAAAGCAATTACAAAGAATGCTTCAGCGGGGATTGCAAGCTTTGTATACGGACATTTCCAACCTTTATCTACACAAAGAAAAATTGTACGTGTTACAAACACTGTTGTTGCAAAGAACAAACCGCCCACGAGTGAATAAACGGGCGTACCGAGTGCGATAGTAAGATAAAGAAGAAAAGCACCCAGAGCAAAAGAAATACCGCCGTAATACACTCTTATTTCTGTCTTGCCTGCATTATCAACCGGCTTCACGGAAAATGACTCCGCATTCTTTATCGGGCTTGCAATAAACACGATTGCCATTGCGAAAAAGTAACCTACAAGGCAGATAACAGCCACGCTTGCGGGAACATTGGAAAAAAATAAAGTTTTTAAAAGCTCCATATGTATACCTCTTATTCAATTGAAATTATCTGATGAACATTGACCTCGGGAACTGTAAATGTAACCTTACCGTCAGCATAATCAAAAGGAATCTCCTGCATCTGAGGTGCGAGAACAACTCTTTGCGGTTTATCGGATTTAACGCTTACTCGGATGTTGTAAATCGGCACTATATCCTCAATAACTTCAGTATTCTCTCCCCTGTTGGTTGTATGTGCAAAGAGAAGATGAACAATCTTTCTGCCGTCCTGCTGCATAAGCGTTGCAACACCTCTGTCAGGCATTGATGCATCAAGTGAGAAATCATCACCCATAAGACGGTTGATTACGTATGAAGCAAACTCTTTATAGTGGAAGTCACCGAACATACCGTATCCGGCAAAGATATCCCACGAAATGTAAGCAACATTTCCCTTGATCGCTGCTGCAGGATATGTGCTTTCAGGATTATTGGGTGCGTGCTGATGTGAACAGAAGCGGTCAGGTGTTCTGTTGAAGTAGGGATTCTGACCGTAAGCGATAACTTCAGCATCCTCAACCTCAATAAGATGTGAGGGTGAACGCATAAGATATTCTGTTGTGCCGTTAACGGTATCAAAGTCAGGGATATAATAGGTCGGGCTGAATGTGTTTTTACCTGAATATTTTACACCTGTATCAACGCAGAAGTCACCGTTCTCATCAAGACCCGAAACGCCCGAAAGAAGAAGCTTTCCGCCATTCGCAAGGTAGTCCTCTACCTTTGCTTTGAGTTTCTCATCAAATGTCCATGAATCAGGAAGAATAAGAAGCTTATACTTATTGAAATCCTCTTCAAGGTCAATGAAATTATAGAGTCGGTGTGATTCAAGAAGAATTCTGTTTGCACCGATATCAGGCTTAACCTCGTCACTGTACCAGCTTCCGCCCTTAACTTCTGTAGAAAGAACAGCAATATCTGCAATCGCCTTTGCACCCTTACACCAGGGTTCTTTAGCTTCAACCTCGGAGTAAGCTGCACCGATGAGTCTGAAAGTTGACTCATTGAGCTTTCCGTTCGGATGCATCTGATCACCAATGGAACAACCTGCACCGACTGCAAGAGAAAGTGCTGCTTCATATCTTAACGCATTCGGATGCTTGAAACCACCGAACTCGCCCCATGTCTTGTGAAACTTACCTGTCATACCGAGATAATCCTCACGGATTGTACGCGCATAAGAAGCGGACATCGGGAAGTGGTCATAACTCCAACCGCCTGTCGGCAGACTTTCAAGCTCAAGATGATCGAGTGTGTCAACAAGGTCTCTTCTGCCCTTTGTAAGGTGACCTGAATTCTGGAAGATAACAGTTGTGTCACTGTATTTCCTTACAGCTTCTTCAACCTTATCCAGATAATTACGATATACTTTTTTTGAGAAAGCCTTAACATCATCGTCATTGAGGTAACTCATACCAAGGTCTGCCATATCCTTACGGCATTTTGAACAGTAACACATTCTTTCGCCTACTATATCAAGGAAAATTTCGCAAGGATTATAAACCTGCATAACCTCTTCAATCTCGGCAAGAAGCTTATCAAGGTAGCCTGTGTTAAAACACATTACGTGATACGTCGCGCGTGTAAAATCTCCGTTACAGTTGGTGTCATCCTTGTTTCTGTGAAGCCATTCGGGATGTTCGATTGCATCCTTTTCGTCATAACCTGCAGAAATGTAAACAGGAGCTTTAACACCAATTTCCGCACAGGCGTCAAGCTGTGCTTTAAGAAGATCAAACCCCAGTGTCGGGTGCATTTCATTGACCTCTGACGGATGGAATGAATAGCCGTGGTGGCATTTTGAAAATACCGTAATGGAATCAACGTGACCGAGCTTGATAATTCTCTGCCACTCCTCCTTATCAAAAGCAGCACCTACATCGGGAATTGCAGGTGACGTGTGAAAATCAAGATGAACTTGTCTGAATCTGAAATCTTTCATAACTTCCTCCTTTATTGGAATAATATAATGATATAATAAAAATTTTTTCTTTTCAATCTTTTTTTATTTTAATTTTTATGTATAATATAATTATATTGTTAAAAGGAGTTAGATTTATGAATAACAATGCTATGTTCAAAATAGGCTACGGCCTTTATGTTATAACTGCAAATGTTAACGGATACGACAACGGTTGTATTGTCAACACCGTAATTCAGGTTACAACTACACCAAACAGAATAAGCGTAACAATCAACAAGGCTAACAAAACCCACGATATGATTATGGATTCCGGTAAATTCAACGTTTCCATGCTTTCGCAGAATGCTTCATTTGACACTTTCAAGCATTTCGGTTTTCAGAGCGGAAAGAGCGTAAATAAATTTGACGGCTTTGATGCATTTGAAAGAAGCGCAAACAATATCACATACATCACAGATGGTGCCTGTGCTTTTCTGAGTGCAACCGTTTACTCCTGTGTTGACCTTGGCACACACACAATGTTTATTGCAAATGTGGTTGACGGAGAAATCCTTAACGATGACGAGCCTGTAACATACAGCTACTATCACGCAAACATCAAGCCGAAGCCACAGGCGGTTGAAGTGAAGAGTGAAAGTGCATACAGATGCAAAATCTGCGGTTATGTACACGAGGGTGAGCTGTCCGACGATTTCATCTGTCCGCTTTGCAAACACGGTGCTTCAGACTTTGAAAAAATCAAATAAAATACAACTAAAAGCGACGTTTTTACCATAGACTTTATCGGAGGGGTGAAAATGTCGCTTGATTGTTTTCTGAATACCGTGAGTGGGCTCGGAATGTTTCTTTACGGAATGAAGCTGCTTTCTGAGTCACTTGAAGTTTTTATTGCAGACAGAATGAAAATTATATTGCAAAAAGCCACAAGCACTCCCGTTAAGGGTGTGTTGCTCGGTGCGTGTGTTACGGGAATTATACAAAGTTCAACCGCAACTACACTTATGGTAATGGGACTTGTTAATGCCAAAAAAATAAGCATTTATAACGCTCTGCCCGTGATAATGGGCGCAAACATAGGAACAACCGTGACAGGACAGTTGCTAAGTCTTGCAGACATTTCACGCGAAAGCCTGTTTTTTTCTTTAATAAAACCGTCGGGAATTGCTCCGTTTTTTGTGCTCATAGGTGCTTTTGAAAAGCTGTTTTTAAGCCAAAAAGAGCACAAACAAGGTGCTGATATTTTCATCGGTCTCGGAATCCTTTTTCTTGGTATGGAAATGATGGAAAATGGTATCAGTCCGCTGTCAGATTCCGAAAAATTCTGCAATCTGTTACTTGTTTTCAAAAGCCCACTGCTTTCACTGATTGTCGGAGCATTGATGACGGCAATAATACAAAGTTCATCCGTTTCGGTCGGTATACTGCAGACCCTTTCAACAACAAATGCCCTTAGCTTTTCATCTGCAATCCCGATAATTCTCGGAATGAACATCGGCAAAGTCCTGCCCGAATTCATTGCCTCTCTCGGCACAAACAAAAACACCGCAAGGACGATTTTGGCCGACCTTACGGTGAATGTTTGCGGAGTTTTTATCATGTTATCGTTGCTCTCCGGCGCAGATTTAATTTTCGACAAACCTTTCAGCAATACCGTTGCCACACGGAGTATGATTGCAAATTTCCACACAGTATTCAACGTTTTTACAACCTTTGCATTACTGCCGTTTTATAAAAAGTTTATTCATGTGAGTGAAAAGATTATCAGGTAACTATCTGCTTATTTGCTCTCCTCCGAGGTCGATTACATAATTTTTTCTTAATATCATTGCGTCGACGGTTGTTATTTCATAGCCGTCGGCGGTTGTTTTTTTAATGAAATCGTTAATTTCGCTTTCACCTGTAACAAGAATAATATCTCCTGATGAAAAATTTTCGGCAGTGTCGTCTGTCGACCATTGTACAGGATAAAGACCTAATGAAAAAACGGCATCCACACAGTTTGAGTCAAAGCTGTTGTTATCAAAACGTACAAGGTCACAGTTCTTTTTTGTAAGGAATGCGATACGCTCAATCCTTTGTGCGAGTCGGTCATTGATTTCCTTGCGTGTTTTGCCCTTAAGATTATCTTCAAGTAAGCCTATATCATGACCGAGTCTGGCTATTTCTATAACCTTCTCACCGTTACTGACTTCAAAATCCTCGCTGATAAAAAAAGTTGCTTTTGTCTCACCGAGTATATCAAGATAATAATCAATATCTGTGTTTTTACGCACATTGATACTGAGTGCAACTTTTTCTTCCTCTGTACTGACGCTTGTTATCGGATCCTGCCGTAAGGTTGACATTACTGCTTTTATGCCAGGTGTAAAGAAAAGTGTCGGTGTGACAATTGTTGCAATCAAAATTATCATAACAGCCAGAATATTGCGTTTTTTTAACATAATGTACATATAATGCACCACCTCGGTGATTTATATGCCAAAACAAATTGGTAAATTCTAAATTTACTATTGTAATTTTGACAATATATATGTATAATACTATGGTAAAAAGTATGCAGACGGATCAGACAATGTATTTTGTCCACTTCCCGCCTGCGGTAAATCCGCACATACGGTGCGGTGGAGGAGTTAAGAACATGCTTGGAAAATATGTTCGCATTAAGGTAACTCATCCAATCCATTCTTACAGCAATGAACAAGGCTTTACTTATGAACTCAACTATGGTGAGGTTGAGGGAACAAAGCAGTACACCGCTCCCGTTAAAGGCGCATTCATCATGGGTATCAACCACCCTGTACGCAGTTTTGACGGCAGAGTAATCGGAATTGTACACTACAAAGACTGCAACGAAATCGATTGGATTGTGGCACCCAAAAGCACAAGATTTATTAACATTGACATTATCAGCGCAATTGACTTTGCGGTAAGAAACCGTGAACACAGCATTGACTGCCTTTATGAGCGTTCATGCGGTGCTGTTGTTTACCGTAACATCGGCGGAATGATAAGATTTCTGCTTATCAAAAACAGACGAAGCGCACACTGGGGATTCCCCAAAGGTCATGTGGAATTCGGCGAAACCGATCACCAGACTGCATACCGTGAGGTACTTGAGGAAACGGGAATACATATCAATATTCACCCCGATTTTGTAACAAAAAGCCAATATTCCATTCAGGGAAAGGTTGAAAAGAACGTTACAATTTATCTTGCTTCGACAAATGATACGCAGACGATAATCCAGAAAGAAGAAATCGAGGATTATATCTGGCTCGGTTACGACAAAGCACTTACAAAGCTTCGCTTTGAAAACGACAAGACAATTCTGTTAAAAGCGTACAATTACCTTGTTAAAAACAAAATCATAACGGAGTAAAAAGTATGGAACATATAATTGAGAGTATGGTTGACCTTTTCGGCACCAAAATCCCCAATGAACTTACTGTTTTCGTGATTTCCCTTTTCCCCGTTCTTGAACTTCGCGGTGGCCTTATTGCGGCACGCTTACTCGAAATGGATGCACTTCGTGCATTTCTTTTCTGCTTCATAGGTAATATGGTACCCATTCCGTTTATTCTTCTTTTCATCCGCAAGATTTTTGACTGGATGAGAAAATGGAAGCACATGGGTAAAATCATAGAAAAGATGGAAAAAAAGGCAGAAAAACACCGTCCGACAATTGAAAAATACGGCGTATGGGGTTTGTTGATTCTTGTAGCAGTTCCTCTGCCCGGTACAGGCGGTTGGACAGGCGCACTTGTTGCTGCGATCATGGATTTGCGTATAAGACGCGCTTTGCCGACTATCGCACTCGGTGTATTTATCGCAGGACTTATCGTCGGCGGAATTTCTTTCGGCCTGTTTGCTAACGTGTAAATTATGAAAAAGACAAATACAGGAATACAATTTTTTCTATTTTTCACCGTCGGTTCGGTTAACTTCTTTTTAAGACAGATTGTTTTTACCGTGCTGTCCGCTTTCGGTCTGAATGTAATGTTCAGTAACTTTGTGGCGTTTACCGCAAGTGTTGTAGGCTCATACCTGCTTAACGGAACTGTTATATTCAAAAAGCAAGAGGGTGAAAAACGAGTCTGGTGGAAAGTGTTTTTAAAACTTTATTTTGTATATGCAATCACAGGACTTGTACTTTCGGGACTGATGATATGGTTCTTCTTGGATGTGGTTAAACTCGCAAAGTTTACACCGTCAATATTCGAGTCACTGAACTTAACAAAGTTTGTTCCCGATATTCAGGCAAGCCTTATTGCAAAAGGCAACAATATGCCCGTTTACGAATGGGTTGCAGAGCCTATCGCTTCGCTTATCACGATACTTATTCTGACACCCGTCAACTTTGCTGTAAATAAATATTGGGCATATAAACCACAGAAATAAATTAAGGACGAAGAGCAAACTCTTCGTCCTTGTTTTTGTTTGGGTGCTTTCTTTATGTTATTTCTTCGAATTTTATCAGTTGACCCGAATGTTTTGCATATACTACATTTGCATAAACACCATTTTCGTCAGAGTTGGGACTGGAGCTTGCCGGCTGAAACTCTTCTATGTACAGCGTACCATGTAACTCTATTGTCTCATCACCCGGTACATTTATATAAGCACGACCACCATATAGAGAAGGTCCGTAATCCAACCCCTCGCCTATTGAATACACATATACTCCCTGCATGGTTACAAATGAATTCTCTTTTAAATCTAAAATCTTAGGAATACATAACCATCCGATCTCAAAAATTGAAACTGCCATTACTATAACACATACTACGCACAGTCTTTTTACATTCCAATTCTTTCTCATCAGCTTTTTCAAAATAAACACTAACAATAAAATTAACAATGCAATTCCGAAAAAGAAAATATGAGAATTGAAATCTGCGTACAATGTTGCTTTTAATATAGCACCATAGTTGCTCATCTCTTCCCTCTTTTCATAATACCCATTCATATAAAATTCCGAACAACTCTCGCACATAATACGTCGGAAAAACCCAGATTTCCGTAACTCCCGAAACTGCACCGCTTTCGAGTGAAAGTGAGTCTGCAATTTTCTGCGCACGGTATTCGTGAAACTCGTTTGTAGCAATTGCTATGTTCGTATTGAGTTTTTCACGCTCGATGATTTCTTTTGAGAAAAGAAGATTCTCACGGGTCGAGGTTGACTTGTCTTCCTTATAGAGTCTGTCGGGCGAAACACCTGCATCGACCAGGTAGCGGTACATACATTCAGCCTCGGAAATATCCTCATCATCGCCCTGACCGCCCGAAAGAATACAAGCAGAATCGGGATTCTTTTCAAGATATTTCTGTGCAGCCTTAAGTCGGGCAACCATCATTCTGCTGGGTCTTTCACCATAGACACGACAACCGAGGACCACAACAGTTGAAGACGGCTGAGGGTCTTTAACAGCTGCACCAACCATAAAAACAGTTTCAACAGCGGCAGTTACGATAACAGCACAAATAACAATTGAAACAAAACTTATCAGCACTTTGCCTGCGTTTTTGCTCCACAGATTTCTGACAAAATCCTTCAGCTTTTCGTAAAAATACACGCACAGGAACAAAAACGCACAAACAGCAATTCCCGCAAGGTTACCGATATTGACAATACCGCTGAAAACAATCGGTATTATAAACCATATGCCAAAGAACACACAGATACCAAGCAACGCTTTTTTCAGCTTCTTATTCATTTTCTCATTTCCTTTATATAATCCTGTATAAATCCTTATCCGAGGTATACATCGTTGCGCCCTTTCTGCGGCCGAACCAGACAATGTTCTTGGCAAAGGAGTACCAGTCCTCAAAAACTCTGTTCTCCGTAAATTCGACCGTTACGGGAGCCTTTTCAAGCGGTGCATACTCACCCGAATAAATATCATCAAAATATTCAGTAAAATTATATTCAAGGGTCAGCTTTTCTCCCGTTTTATCAGGTCGGCGGAGAACTGACTTCTGATATTTTTTAAGCTCTGTAAAGATATCTTCATCAATATCCAACGACTTGAGGAACGGTGAAATTTCATCCTCAAAGGTATCGTAGTTATACATACACTCAAGGAACATACCCTCTTCAAAGAACCACACGATGTTTCCGAATACGGGATTGTGATAATTCCAGTCTCCCTCAAGAGAATGCGTAAGTTTTTCTTTATAACGTGCGATAACTTTGCCGAAAACCGTCTGCGGATTTTCAATTACAAAATTAAACAGTCTGTTATAAAACTCGCGGTAACTCATACCCTTTTCATAGTGGGCATAAATTGCAAAGCATCGCAGAAGTCCGAGCGAATGGAAGCACTGCAAGGTTACCGAGAAGAGATTAGATTGAACCCACATCTCCTTGCTCATAGTCGCAGTTTCCATTACAATTTCAGAAAACTCGGGAATTTCCTCCCTTGTTTCAGCGCTGTGAATATGATTAAACTTTACTTTTCTGGATTTTATACCGTGTTTTTCAATATACTCTCTGCTGCCCATAATGGAGTTCGGCAGAACTTCGCAGTGATAAACACTGACTGAATTATGCTGACCTGCTTCAAGCAATTTGCAAAGACCGTCACAGAAGCTTTCAAAGGTTTCGCCGGGAAGACCGAGAATAAGCTCGGAATAAGTCGGAATCTTTGCCTGATTGTATTTCTTGACTATATCGGCAAAATGTTCGACCGTGAGATTTTTACGGTTCACGTTTTCGAGTGCATCATCAGAAAGACTCTGATACGCCATTGTTGCACCCTTGTCGATGTGATATTCGTTGAACTTTGAACAGATTTCAAAAACATTGTCATCGTTTTCCTTAGCATAGCACGGACGGAAAACATCGGGATAACCTGTTGATTTTTTCAGTTCTATACAATATTCGGCAACTTCAACGTCACGTCTGAACATACCGAAATTAGCATCTGCGCAGAAGCAGTATTCAATCTTATGCTCAGAAAGCCACCTGAGTTCAGCCTTGACTTTTTCCATCGGGAAAAATCTGACCTTGCTTTTTGCACTCCAGTCGCAGTATGCACATTTATACGGACATCCCCTGTTTGTCTCAATAACGGAAAGAAGTTCAACCGTTTCGTTTTCTGCAATAGGATCAAAAAGTCCCGTGAGATACGGTGACGGATAATCGGAAATATCAGGACATGCCGACCGCGAAGTACAAACTGCTTTGCTGCCTGATCTGTATGCAATACTATTTACACAACTGATATCAGAATCGTTATGAAGCGACATCAGCAGATTGTAAAACGGCGCCTCACCCTCACCGAAGATAAGGTAATCTATCCAATCGCACTCGTCGAGAAGCTCACCGCTGTCGTTTCTGACACTGTGTCCGCCGAAAATTATTGTACAATCGGGATAGAGTGATTTGACTTTGCGTGAAAGCGCTTTATTGAACTCGACATTCCAAGCATAGTTAGAAAAAGCTACAACAGACGGTGTCTGCATACGGGAAATTATGTCATCAATTTTTTCCCTTTTATAGAAAAAACCGCCGAGCTCATACGCCTTGTTAAAATCTTCAAACTGTAAAGAATATGCCGCGAGACAACCCGTTGCATACGGCAGATATACTGACTTATCAAAAGCAAAGCCTGCTTGTACGAAATATACTTTTTTCACGGCACATCCTCCTTTTTAATATGTTACTTTAAGATTGTTTCTTTTTGCTGAGTACACGGGAGCATCGTCGCGTCTGCCGTACCAGACATACTGTCGGGCATACTCGTCAATTGTGGAAACGGGATTTTCTTCAGTTACGGTTACTGTATTTTTAACCTTCTGAAGTTCAGCCTTACGATTATTGAGAACAGCATCAAAATATGCTTCAAAATCGTAATCGAGTTCAATGTCGAGTCTTGTCATATTCATCTTTTTGATAATACCGCTCTGATATTTTATAAGATTATCGACAACATCCTCGTCATCGGAATAAGCTGAGATGTAATCTTTAATTTCTTTATAAAAACGTTCAGGATTGACTGCACCTTTCATAAAGAGATATTCGTCAAATCCCCACGTTGTTTTACCAAAGCCTTCAAATACGCTTTTGAATGAGTCTTTACCGTCAATAACATCGTCAACAAAGCGTACGCACTCATTGTAAAGCTCACCGCAGAGTGTATCAGGATTGAGCTTACTCCAGTTTATAAGACCCTCGTAAAACTGCTTATAGCCTACACCTTTTTCGTTACAGAGATAGACAGCAATCATCATCGTCAGGCACATTGTGTGAAGACCCTGAGCATAAAGAGCAAAGATATAAGAGCGTTTCCAATCCTCAAGAGTCATTGAATAAGTTGAAATAATATTGTCACTGTATTCTTTAATCGCATTAGGATCAACAGCAGAATGATGCTGTCTGAATTCCGTGCGACAGACTTTTATCTCATAATCTTCCACACTCTGCTTACTGCCGAGCTGTGAATTCGGAAGAAGCTCACAGGGATAAACGATAACGCTCTTGTGCTGACCGCAGTTAAACAGGGTTTCAATTCCCTCAGAAAAGCTTTCATAAGTCTCTCCCGGTAATCCGAGAATAAGCTCGGAATAAGCCATTATTCCCCTGTTTGTATACATCTGCATAAGGTTTTTGAAATGCTCAAGACTCATATTTGTTCTGCCGATGTTTTTAAGTGCCTGCGGCGACATCGTCTGGAAAGAAAGCGTCGGTGACTTGCCGAGACCTTCATCGAACATTTTACAGCTGAGTTTAAAAACAAACTCGTCTCTGTTTTTGGTAAAGTTTGTTTTGAACTTTTCAGGATAGCCTGTTTTTCTTTTTGACTCTATCATAAGGTCGGTGATTTCTTCATCACGGTCAAAAAGTCCGAAATTGGCATCACTGCAGTAGATGTATTCAATTTTGTTGTCTGCCATCCATTTTATTTCTGCCTTGAGACGTTCCATCGGGAACATACGCACCTTTGACTTGAGTACACCCCAATCGCAGTACGCACAGCGGTTGGGACAGCCTCGGTTTGTTTCCCAGATAACAGAATAGTTGATGCTTGTATCTTTTAAAATCTCGTCAAAATAGCCCTCAAGGTACGGTGACGGAAATTCTGAAATATCGCAAACGGGAGCAGACTCGGTAGTTATTACTTCGCCATCTTTTCGGAAAGAAAGGCCGCGCACGTTTTCTGGCGGTGTACCCTCGCAAAGTGAGAGCAGAAGCTCTTTTGTCGGCACTTCGCCCTCACCGTGAGTAAGGAAATCTATAAACGGATATATTTCCATTTCCTTTGCATCGGGAGAAATACTGTGACCGCCCATTGCGATAAGGCAGGTCGGGAATTTTTCTTTTATTTTCTGCGCAAGAGCCTTGTTGAACTCCATACTCCAGACATAGCAGGAAAGACCGACAAAATAAGGGTTTTCCATTGAGTCGACGATTGTATCGATATCGTCACGCATGAAGATAAATTTTTTAAGGCAATATTCGTTTTTTATGCGTTCATCCGCCCACGCATAGGCGGCAATTGTTCCGATTGAATAAGGAAGATATGCAGACCTTACGCCTGAGCCGAAAACAGAATTAGTCTGCACAAAATAGACATTTTTCACCGTTTATCTTCCTTTCCTGAGAATTTTATTTCTAACCTGATAATTATATCACCGACACTGTGTATTGTCAAACTCAATTGTATTTTGACAAGTAAGCGTTTCTGTGGTATGATAAATAAAAAACGAGGTGTAAAATATGGCAATTATTGCAATTCTCAGTGACATTCCCCTTTATATCGCTCAGTTCATCTCTGAACTTACAGGTGCTGATATGTCCGGCTTTGTTGACGGTTTCAATGCCGCTTTTGCAGGAATTATTGAAGCTATCGAAAATCTGCTCGCATAAAAATCCGATGTTTTAAACTGCCGAAAATTCGGCAGTTTTTTTGTGCAATATTTTCGCAACATTTCAGCAAGACTTGTTGAAATATCAACACTCAATATGCTAGAATATAAAAAAACTTCAGGAGTGTGACATTTATGAAAAAAGTGTGCAAAAAGTTAATTGCACTTGTGCTTTGTATCACTATGCTGATTTCGGCAAGTGTTATCGGTGCAAGCGCTACAGAAAGAATCACAGATTGCGACGGCAAATGTGAATTTTATCCGACAATCATTGTCCCCGGTCTCGGCCAGTCCAATACCTGGGTTCTTGATGATAACGGTGAGTTTGTTTACGATGATGAGGGAAATCACGTTTCAAGCTTCCCTGCTTACATTCAGCTCGATAAAATTCTTATAAGAGCACTTGTTCCCGCTTTGCTTTCTCTTGTTTTCCAGCGCGATATGGGACTTTCCGAGGCCGCAGGTGACGTTATCCGTATATGTTTCGGAATAAATACCTGTGATGAATATGCACAGCCCAGCGACAACATTTACACAGAAAAATATCCGTATCCTGTTTCAGAATGTACGGAAGCACAGCAGAAGACTGTATTCGGTCACGTTCCTTTCAATCTCTACGAAACAAAGCAGCCGTTTGACCACATGTATTATTTTTCATACAGCTCATTCGGCAACCACATCGACATCGTAAACGAGCTTTACGATTACATTCAGATGGTTAAAGAGCAGACAGGTCACGATAAGGTTAACCTCGTTCCCCTCAGTCAGGGTGCATCAGTTGTAAGCGCTATGCTTGAATATAAGCCTGAGGTTATGGATGAGCTTCACAAGATTATCTTTGTTGTTCCTGCACTTGACGGTTCAACAATTATCGGTGATGTTTTCAACGGAAGAATCTCTTTCCTTGATAAAGACTATGTTTACAACGGATTCCTCGGTGAGCTTGGTCTCCTTGACAAGGGCACGGCAGCACTTGTTGAAATGTGTCTGCGAATCCTCCCCGATGAGGTTATTATGTCCGTTCTTGAATCTGCGGTCAACACACTTGTCAGCGATGTTATGGTAAGAAGTACAGGTATGTGGGCTCTCTGTCCTTCGGGTGACTATCCGACCGCTGCTGAAAAGCATCTCTCTGACCCGTCTATGGCAAATATTAAGGCTCAGACAGACAAGTATTATCAGGCTCAGCTCCACGCTCATGACAACATCAAAAAGCTTATTGATAAGGGTGTTCAGGTATTCTGCTTTGTTGAATACGACTACGCAATGATCAATGTCGGTGAATCATGGAACTCTCAGAATGCCGACTTTATTATCCAGACTGACTCAACATCAATGGGTGCTCACTTTGCAAATGTAGGCGAAACTCTCCCCGATGATTATGTTCAGCAGAATACTCATTGCTCTGACCCGACACACAACCATATCTCCCCTGACAGAGTTGTTGATGCTTCTGTAGGTCTTCTCCCCGACACAACATTCTACTTTGACGCTCAGCGTCATGACCTGACAGCACGAAACGACGTTATCCTTAAACTCGCACTCAACCTTATTGAATGTGATGACACTCAGAATGTATACTCAGATCCGAGATTCCCGCAGTTCAACATTGCCAGAAGTTCTGAGAAGCTTGTTGAACTCGTTAAACTCGCTGATACAATCGACATCTCTACTCTCTCTGACGAGGATGCAAAAGAACTTGCAGCAGCTGTTGCAGAGGCTGAAAGAGTAATCGACAACACAGTCGGTGTTGTGGGCGAAGTTGAAAAGGCTGAGGAAAGACTTTCAGATTGTCTTATCAAAGCAGGTGTTCTTGAAGCTCCTGAAGAACCAGTTTCACTTGACGTATTCACAAAGATCAGTCCCGTTGTTTATAAATATTTCAGCTCGGACGGATATTCGGAAATAGCAGTTCTTATGACAGTTAAAGCCTTACAGGCTGTCAATTCTGTTCTTCAGATGCTCTTCTGATAAAAACATACTAAAGGCAGATACTTTCGGTGTCTGCCTTTTTTTGTTGACAAAATTAAGGTTTTGTCTTAAAATCAAATTAGATAAACGAGAAAAAGGTGATTATTTATGAATAAGTTTACTAAAGCAATTTCTCTTTTGTTGGCAATGATTCTGTGCATTTCTGTTTGTTTTGTACCTACTTATGCGAAAAACGAAACTGAGCGAACAATAGACAAAAGCGGATTTGCAACTGACTATCCGTACATATTTGTTCACGGAATGGGCGGTTGGGCTCCCGAAAACAAGTTCTACAGTATGTCACCGTACTGGGGCGGAGGTCTGTGGATTTCTGACAATGACCTTATAAAAACACTCAATGAGCAAGGCATTGAGGCTTACGCGCCTGCAGTCGGACCCCTGAGCAGTGCGTGGGACAGAGTCTGTGAGCTTTATGCTCAGCTTGTAGGCGGCACTGTTGACTACGGTGAGGCTCACTCCAAGGCACACGGCCACGACAGATTCGGATTCACCTATGATCCCATTATGGGTGAAAGCTGGAACTTGGAGGACAAGATAAATCTTGTCGGTCATTCTTTCGGAGGTGCTACCGTGCGTCTCTTCACCTCCCTTCTTACTTACGGCTGTGAAGAAGAAATTGCAGCAACAGGAGAAGCAACCAGTGAGCTTTTCAAAGGCGGACACGACAGTATACATTCCTGCATAACGCTTTCTGCACCGCATAACGGCACGCAGGTTTCAAATATGCTTTATGACCTTACGGGACCGTATTATATCATAGTTATGCTTTACAACCTTATAGGTGCTACACTCGGAAACGACTTCCTCGTTTTCTCTTTGCAGATGGGACATTTCGGCATCACGCCTAAACAGGGTAAAAAAAGAGCAAAGCTCAGTTTAGATAATATCAACAACTACTATCATTCAGGTGATAACTGCTACTACGATATGACTCTGCGCGGTGCTCAAGAGCTTAACAGCAAAATAAAGCTCAGCGAAAACACCTATTACTACTCATACACTACGGCAGCTACCAACACTGACTGCACAGGCAAACAGTTGATTAATCCTACTGTTACACCGATTTTCTATATTTCTTCAATGATGCTCAGAATGTCAGAAGGCAAGACCTATGACGGAGTTAAAATCGACGGAGACTGGGCTGTAAACGACGGTATTGTTCCTTTAATTTCAGCAAAATATCCCCTTTGCGACGAAACGACAGCACTCAGCTTTGAAGACAGTATTGCATCAGGTAAGGAAATCGAAAGCGGAAGATGGTACTATATGCCGACACTTGTGGGAACTGACCACTTCGATTTCTGCGGAACAAAAGATTACCCGACATCATTCGAAGATTTTTACTTCTCAATGATTGAAAATGCAAATGCAAGATAAATAATAATTCTGAACAAAAATAAACCATCGGTTTTTAAAGACCGATGGTTTAACTTTTATTCTGTTACTCCGTAGAATTCAAGAAGTGCCGGGTTGATTACTGTGTCGGTATATTCAAAGCATGTGCTGTGACCACCGTCAACAATCATCAATTCTTGAGCACCCGGGATATTTTTTGTGATACGCTTGGAATGTATGCGTTTTATCATATCGTGTTCGCCATAAATGTTGAGTACAGGAATTTTAATGGTCTGCAAATCTTTGAATGTAAGATTAGGCTGATACACCATCAGACCCTGAATATCTCTGCGGCGGATATCCTCATCTGCACCGGTAAACGATGCTTTGATTGCAAGGCCGAGATACTTCCAGATTATGCTTATCTGGTCAAAGATTTTTGTACCCAAGGGATTGATGTTAGAGCCCATAACAACAAGCGACTCTACCCTTTCAGGATGAGCAACCGTGAACACCATACCAAGGTTGCCGCCGTCACTGAAACCGAAAATTCTGGTTTTCTCAACCTGAAGCTCATCAAGAAGAACAACAAGGTCATCACTCATAATTTCAAAAGTGAGGCCTTCGGTTCCCATATCCGAGTTTCCCGTATATCGCGGTGAAACCGTGATAACCTTAAAATGCTTTGACATTTCGGGAAGAATACTGTCGTCAAAGCAGTGCATATCTCCGCCGTTCGGAGGCAAGAGAAGCAACGGCTCAGCATTCATATCACCATAAATGCCGTATTCGATTTTTACACCGTTATTTTCAACAAATCCGTATTCCGATAATTCGGGCATCTGCTCGGCATACGCAGTGTTAAACGGTATACAACACACCAGCAACACAAGTGCAAGTAAAACTGAAAATATCCTCTTCATATTATTTCTCCGCATTTGCAAATTCAAGTTCTTCCTTCTTACCGATGTTATAGATAAACTTCATTGCGAGGAAAGAAATTACTGAAGCAACCATAAGAAGGATAATGTAAAGTGTCTTCACCTTATCGCCGAAGCCTGCTTCCTGAACAGCATTTTCGCCCTCTTTGAAATTGATTGCAACAAGCCCCCAAGAAACAACTGCCTGACCTATGCCCTGAGCAAGCTTACGGAAGAATGAATAGAGTGCATAAAGTGAGCCTTCCTCACTCTTACCTGTCTTTCGTGCACTGACCTCGATACAGTCAGCAACGATTGCCCACACAGAAATCTGGAAAACAGCATTACCGACATTAAGACCCATAAGACAGATAATGTAAAGAATCATACCCTTACCGTCAGGGGTGATAGGTGCAAAGAGTGAGATAATACCCGCAACCGCACCGATAAACATTGCCGTTACAAGGACATTCTTCTTGCCGAACTTTTTGGTAAGCTTACCGATAAGAGCCATAACAACGATCATCGGAGCATAGCTACCGATCATAGCGACACCGGTCTTGCTTGCATCGTTGAAGAAGAACTGGAACACCATGTTGTTAAGTGACATCGTTGAGTTAATAAGACCGACAGATGCAACTGTAGCAATTGTTGCACCAACCATGGCACGGTTTGTAAAATATGACTTTGCAGATGAAACAATAGCCTTGAAGCCTGTAACATTTTCTGCCGTATCGCGCTGAACACGCTCTTTAACAAGCTTAGTAGTTCCCCAAAGAACAAAAAATGCAATTGCTGATAAAACCAATGCAACCGGAAGAAGTGTTTCACCCTTAAGAATCTGTACTTCTTCACCTGCAGCATTTGTCTGCTTGCTGTAAACAATACCCGGAAGTGCAACCATAACGATGATAGCAGGAAGTGCAGCACCGATGCTGCGGAAGGTTGAAAGTGTAACTCTCTGCTGAGGGTCGTCTGTGATTACAGAGTGGAGTGAACCGTAAGGAACGTTTACCATTGTGTAAGCAATTGACCACAGACAGTAGGAGATAAGACACCAAGCATACTTGCCTGCATAAGGAAAATTCTTAACTGGTGCAAAAAGCATAACATTAAAGATAACAAGTGTTATTGCACCGAGAATAATCCACGGCATATATTTACTCTTTTGGCCGATTCGCTTTGTGTCTACCAGGTTACCGATAACAATATCGTTTACGGCGTCAAATGCTTTTGAAATAAGAATAATCGTAGCATAGTGACCTGACTCAATACCGATGTACTGAAGGTAAAACAGCTGCATAAATGTTGAAACAAGCTGGAACGAAAAGTTACAACCCATATCACCCATTGAATAGCCGAGTTTGTCCTGCCAACCAAAAGGTCGTACAGCATTCTGAGGTGCTTTTTCTTTACTCATTTTTTCATCTCCTGATAAATTAATACAGATAACGAATCTCACGGGTTTAATCGAGAAAATCCGTTTGATAATATTTTAACTTGATCTGATAAAAAAAGCAATATTAAAACACAAAACAACCTGAAATTAACTGAAAATCCAAGTCGTTATTCAGACTTTCGGACAAAAGTTTTTTCTTTAATACACACTTTATATTAATCTGTTGTATTTTCTGCTATACAGTGAAAACAATAATATTGGTGATAATATGCTTGTAACTATGATTCGTGCATTAATACTTTATTTTTTAATCATTATTTTTATGCGGTTTATGGGAAAAAGACAGCTCGGAGAGCTGCAGCCCGCAGAGCTTGTGATAACAATTCTGCTGTCGGAAATCGTGTCAATTCCGATGCAGGATAACGGTGTACCTTTAGGTAACTCCATAGTGGCAGTATCTTTGCTTGTTGCACTTGAAGTAATCAATTCTGCAGTATGCCTGAAAAACGCCAAGTTACGGAGTCTGATAGAAGGAAATTCTCTTGTTGTTATCCGTGACGGAAAAATCGATCGAAAGCAGCTTAAGAAACTGCGTTTCTCAATCAACGACCTGCTTGACCAGTTAAGGCAGAAAAATGTTTTTGATATAAATGATGTGCGTTATGCAATTATTGAAACAAACGGTCAGTTAAGCGTGATGCTCAAACCTGAAAAAGAGCCTGTTACTGCAGAAATGATTGATGTACCCAACAATTCAAAAGCACTTTTGTGTGTGGTAATAAACGACGGAAAAATAATACGCAATACCTTCAAGGAATGTAATATGGATGAAGAAAAGCTCAGGTGCATATTAAGAAAGAAAAAGCTTGACCTTGATGAAGTGTTTTTTATGCTTGCGGACAAGGACGGTAATTATACAATAGTAAAAAAGGAGCCTGAAGAATGAAAAGGACGATTATTGCAGTTGCACTGCTTATTCTGACGGTAGGATTTTCTCTGTTGTCACATTTTTCGACAGACAGACGGGTTGACGAAATTGTAAAAGTATTGGAAAACGACCGAAAAATAACCATAGAGACCGAAAAAGCTGACAGCACAAGAACAAAACAAGTAACGGATATATGGAAAAAACATGAAAAATTTCTGGTTTCAACACTTGCTCACGGTGAGCTTGAAGAAATTGAAATAGGTATAATGTGCCTGTCTGATTATATGGCACAAGGATACACAGAAGAGTATATAAAGACACTAAACGAATGCATAAATCACCTTTACCATATAAAAGAGACAGAAAAAGCAGATATCAAGAACATTTTTTAACACTTATTGCAAATTTACGGCCGTATTTTTGGCAGTGATTGTGTTTGACTGAAAAACTGCAGTATGCTATACTTAATATAACCTCGAAAGAGAATTCTCACACAAAAGAACGGAGGTGATAGCATGCTGTGGTTCTGGATAATTATGATAGTTGCCCTTGTGGTGATTGAGGCTGTAACGGTACAACTTGTGACCATCTGGTTTGCGGTGGGTGCAATCGGTGGACTTATTGCCAGCGCATTCAACCTCGATATCTGGCTTCAGGTTCTGATATTCGTTGCAGTATCTGCTGTCACACTGGTGGCAACAAGACCGCTTGTCAAGCGCTTTACCAACACCATCAAAGAACCGACAAACGCTGACCGTTACATCGGACAGACGGCCGTGGTAACCGAACCGATTGACAACATTCACGGTAAAGGTGCCGTTACAGTCGGCGGACTTGAATGGACGGCAAGAACATCTGACGGTTCAAACGTCGAAAAAGATGCACTTGTTACTGTTGAAAAAATTGACGGTGCAAAACTGATTGTTAAATCAAACTAAAGGAGTGTGTATTTATGATACCTATGATTATTATTATTTTTCTTCTTACAGTGCTTACTGTTCTTATTATTGCTAATGTAAAAATCGTTCCTCAATCAAGAGCTTATGTTATTGAATGGCTCGGTGCTTACAAAACAACCTGGCAGACAGGTTTTCACATCAAGGTTCCGTTTATTGAAAGAATCGCAAAAAACGTATCTTTAAAAGAGCAGGTCGTAGACTTTGCACCTCAGGCGGTTATTACAAAAGATAACGTAACGATGCAGATCGATACTGTTGTTTTCTTCCAGATTACTGATCCGAAGCTTTACGCTTACGGTGTCGAAAATCCGATTTCTGCAATCGAAAACCTTACTGCAACAACTCTGCGTAACATAATCGGTGAACTTGAACTTGACCATACTCTTACATCAAGAGATACAATCAACGCAAAAATCCGCGGTATTCTTGATGACGCTACTGACCCGTGGGGTATTAAGGTCAACCGAGTTGAACTTAAAAACATCCTTCCTCCCCGTGAAATTCAGGACGCTATGGAAAAGCAGATGAAGGCTGAACGTGAACGCCGTGAATCAATCCTCCGTGCAGAAGGTGAAAAAGCAAGTCAGATTCTTGTTGCTGAAGGTAAAAAGGAATCTCTTATCCTTGCTGCTGAAGCTGATAAGCGAGCTGCTATCCTCCACGCTGAAGCAGTAAAGGAATCAAAAATCCGCGAAGCTGAAGGTGAAGCTGAAGCTATCCGTACAATCCAGCAGGCTGAAGCTCAGGCTATCGAGTATATAAACAATGCAAATCCGAGCGACGGCTATCTCACACTCAGAAAGCTTGAAGCATTTGAAAAAGCTGCAGACGGTCAGGCTACAAAAATTATCATTCCGTCTGAAATTCAGGGTGCCGCAGGCCTTGCTTCAGGTATTGCAGAAACTCTTAAAAAGTAAAATCACACATAATTAAGGTCACAGAAATGTGGCCTTATTTTTATCTTGTTTTAAAGTGTAAAATATGGTAGAATTATTTTACAACTATTAAGGAGTGTTATACTTATGGCAAAAATTCTCATTGCCGATGACGAGAGTAAAATCAGACGTC
>JAZROM010000029.1:0-5974 GCA_045648745.1 Acutalibacteraceae bacterium
GTCAAAATTGCATTTTATATGTTTTTGATGAAAAGAGGATGATTTTATGAAAAAATCTATCAGAATTATTATTTCGGTATTGATGTGCTTCTGCTTAGCTATGCCTACAGTAGCTTTTGCAGTTGACAAAGAAAGAAACTATACATCTGTACAGGAATATATCGAAGAATCTGAGATGGATACAGGATTGCTTGTAAAAATCCAGCTTTCAAAAGTGTTGAATGCTTTGAGTAATTTCTTCCTCAATGATATACTCGGTACTGCACTTAAATGGATAATTCCTGATTCTGCCGCAGTTGAAGATTATGAAGAATTTAATATAGATGAATATGATAATTTCTATTCAGGTATGGATACTTTTATCGATGAACCTCAGGGAGATAAAGTATGGAGCCTGGGTTACGGAAAAGCGTCTGTTCTTCCTGCTGATTTTGGTGAGAAGAGTTATGCTAAGGGCGCTTATCTGCCTTATGTTTTCGGTGATGCAATGTATAAGGACGAAGACGGAAATGAGGAAGACCTCATGGCAAGAGCCATTGTAATGAATGACGGTTCCGGCAGGGGAAATGTAGTGTTCATTTCTCTTGATGCTATGGGTTTTGCTAATGCCGATGTAAGACTTATCCGTGAAGCACTTAAGGATATTGCAAAAGAACATAATATAGTAAGTATCAATGTTTCTTGCACGCATATTCATACGGGTATTGATTCTCAGGGTGTATGGACTGATCCTATAGGCTGTATTGTGAATAATATTTTCAGCAAAAATGTGAAGTACGGTGTTGAACGTTCATTTATTGAATCAGTTGTTTCCGGTTCCAAAGCTGCTGTTGAACAGGCACTTGAAGATATGACAACAGGTGACCTTTATTATTCTGAGATTGAGCTTGAAGAATATATGCATGACCGTACAGCTCCGATTGCGCTTGATAAGAATTTGTACAAATTAGAGTTTATACCGAAGAATTCAGTTGAAACTCCCACTATTATTGCAACGTTTGGATGTCATCCTGAATCAGCCAGTTATGACTGGGCAAGTGCTGACCCCGATAAACCGCTTTCATTTGATAAGAAATTTACTGCAGACTTTATCTGGTATGCTGAAAAGGTTATAAATGATGCAGGTTACAACTTTATGTTCATTCAAGGTAATGTTTCTACCGTAACATCATCAAGACGCCGTACAGGTGACGGTGTTGAGCAGTCAGCTCATTATTCTGCAGTTCGTTACGGATATGAGATAGGATACATTATACTTGGTATGAATATGACTGAATCCGAGAGAATTGCTCTTAATGAGAAGACAGGGGACAGGCTCGGAATTAAAGAGTACAACGGTGTGTTGGAAGAGTACACAATTTGGTATGAAGATCTCGCAATAGTTGAGAAGACAGAAGTTAAACCCGTTCTTAATATTAAACTTGAACAGTTTACGGTTAAAATTGATAATAATATCATTGCTCTTCTCGGCAAAACATCAGTTGCGGATAACTTTGTGCTTAAGGATAACTTGGGAAAATATTACACTGTTTCAGAAGTCGGATATCTTGAAATTGGTGATAATATGAAAGTTTATATGAGTCCCGGTGAAACTTTTGGCGAACTTCTTCTCGGTGGTAATGGTGCAAAAGGTTTTGAGTATGCACCTATCAGAGAATATACAGGTGAAGATATAATTATAATGGATTTGATGAATGACGCTGCAGGTTATGTTGCAAATCCGGAGAACTATGTTCTTGCAGGTCTTCAGTATAACGAACACACAGGAGTGTTTGACAGTGATACCTGGTGTCTGATCTCATATGGTAAGGGAGCGGCACCTACTTTTATTGGAAATTTCTATAAGATTTTTGATAACGTAAAATAAAGTGTGAAGGAGAGTAACGATGAAAAAGGCTTTCAAAAAGATAATTGCTGCTATTCTTGTAGTTGCTATGTTGTTCACGGGTACAACTTTCGCATCAGCTTCAGGTGAGGCTGCAGATAACCGTGGTATCATGTTTGCTACAAATGCAATCAATGGTATTCTCAATGCTGTTTTTATGGGATTTGGTGCACTTTTCCCGAAGGACTTCCCGACGGTTGAAGAATATTACGCGGGTGAAAGTGAAAACTTTTACGAAGGTATGTCTGATTTCCTTGATCAGCCTACTGAGGGTGCGAAATGGTATCTAGGTTTCGGAAAGGCAAGCATGGTGCCTGAAAACCTCCGTGACGGCTCAAAGGAATATTATACAGGCGGATATTTTACACAGAAAATTAATGGTGTTTATGATGATCAGGGCGCTAATGCTGTGGCAATTAATGATAACACCGGCAGAGGCACTGTTGTAATGGTTACGGTTGACGGCATCGGTATTAATAATGCTGATGTTCGCACAATCCGTTCTGAAGCTGAGCGTAAACTTAAAGAACAAGGTTTAGAAAGTGATATCGTTGCAATTAATATCAGCGCAACGCACTGCCATACAGTTCCTGATACTCAGGGATTTGGTCTTGCGCTTATACCGAAAATTTTTCATAACATTCTGTCATTTTTACCGTTTATGAACAAAATCCGAAGCATTGATTCAGAGGTATATGACCTTCTTATCGATAAAACATCGGATGCAATTGTGGAAGCATATGCAAATATGGAGTCAGGTGACCTTTATTACTTTGAAACTGCAGGTATCGGCAGAAGTGAACGCAACGGTAACTATCTTGATGATGAATATGGTTATATCTTCAATAAGAGATATGATAAAGAAGGATATCAGCATGTGATAGCTTGTTTTAAGTTTGATCCTGATGCATCTGGATCAAAACCGACTATCCTTGCAAATGTCGGAGGACATCCTACAACAATCAACCGAGCAACAAAATTACTTTCTGCTGACTTCCCTCATTATATGGAGCAGAAGATTAATGACGCAGGAATGAATTTTGCATTCATACAGGGTGCACAGTCACCGATTTCTGTCAGTGCAGGTGCTGTTGAAACACCTGAAATACTTGAAGAAATCAACGCTGAAATTGCTGCTGATCCTACAGTTTCTGATTACGAACAGGCTAAGAAGCTTGGATATGAGTTTGCAAGAATTGTTCTTGATGCGGAGAAAAATGCAGTTCCTGTTGAACCGGTAATAAATGTAAGAATGTCAGAGGTTACTGTTCCTCTTGAATATGGTCTTATGGAACTCGGAGCTGTTTCAAGTCTTCTTGGTACTACTACCGTCAAAGATGAATCTGCGCCTTGCGGATACTCAATTATCACTGAGGTAGGTTATCTTGAAATCGGGACAGATATTGTAATGCTTACTGTTCCGGGTGAACTTATTCCTCAGCTTGTTTACGGTAATGTTGTTGATAAGACTGAGTCTTATCTCGGTACAGATTGGGAACTTGAATATACAACTGATATTATCGGTAAAGATAAGACCGTTCTTGTAATGGGTCTTTGCAACGATGCTATAGGTTATATAGTTCCTGATAATGACTATGCTCCTTTTATTGCAGATTCTCTTTGGAACACTGATCTTGGTCAAAAACTTTTCGGCAAGCCGCAGCGTCATTATGAAGAAATGCTTTCAACAGGCAGCAAAGCAGGTTCTACTATTATGTCTGCACTCAATACATTGGCGGAAGAAGCTAAATAAACTTTAAATCATAATTTTTTCAGGGGTGAAAATTATGGCAGTTAATAACGAAACTCAATCTAGTGCTAAGGCTTATGAAGAGTTACGTACATCTCAGCAGAAACAAGAAGAAAATAATGCTGCAAAGCGTATGCTAAACCGTCGCTATGTCGGTACTAAGGAAACACTCGGATTTATAATCTGGGATGCGGCACAGAGCTTTAATATTAATATTTACTCAACCCGATTTATAACAAGTATTGTTGGTGTTGATCTTGGTCTTCAGACTTTGGTTAACGCAATCAACAGCATTTGGGATATAGTTAATGATATATTCTTTGGTGCTGTAGTTGATAAGACACGTACACGTTGGGGTAAATTCCGTCCATATCTTTTGTTTCTGGCTTTGCCAGGATGTATTCTTACATCTCTTTATTGGTTGATGCCTCATCTTTTTGCAGGTACGTCGTCTACCAGTATTATTAAATTTATCTTCTATCTTTTGTTAACGGTATCTCGTGAAGGTGTTACGACCTTCCAGACGATTTCTCGCACAGGACTCATGGCTACGATCACACCAAACCCGATTGATCGTACTCGTTTGATTACTATTGCTAACTTTGCTTCCGGCTTCTTTGCTGAAAAGGTGCCTGAACAAGCTGTGACCATACTTATTGACGTTTTCCGTAATATGTATGCAAAGCATCCTGTTCAACTTTCGAAAGCGTATACTAATCTTTTTGTTGGTATGGGTGTTTTTACAACAGTTGCTTCCAGCATTTCTTCATTCTGGTTCTTCTACAATTCAAAAGAACGAGTAATGCAATCAGTTAAATCACCGAGTGTTATTCAGTCAGTAAAATCGGTCGTTAATAACAAACCCTTATTGTTGATTACACTTTCAGATTTCCTTAGTGGTTTTGCAATCAAAGGTAGTGAAGATGACTATTATACTGATGTTCTTCATTTCTCATCAATGACACTTGTTGCAGGCATACCTGCAGCTCCGATTAGTCCTCTTAGTTACTCTTGGGTACCTTGGATGAGAAAGCACTTTTCAAGCCGTCTCCTTTACATACTTGCCAAAGAAATTGGTAATATTCTCTATATTCCGGTGTTTATATTCGGCTGCATCGGTATGAAAGGCGATTATTCCGGTGGTATGTATCAGAAGATTGTACCCATGGGATTTGCAATGGCAATCTGGGAGATTATCTGGACATTGTTCTTTGGACTTAAGTCAGTTATCGGTACAGAAATGTACAATGAAGCAATGGACTATTGTGAGTGGAAGAACGGTTACAGAACTGAAGCAATGGCATCAGTTACCCGTGGTATAGCAGCGAAGGTATCTTCTAATACCAGCGCCGTTGTTACAACTTTTATAAAAAAGATGATAGGATATGAAGCGGATGCTTTCCGTACAGGCAAAGAGCAGACTGATAAAGTTAAGTTCTTCCTGTTTGCTATGTTCACAATTATTCCTGCTGTTACGGGTTCTCTTGGCATTATTCCGATGCTTTTCTATGATCTTGATAACGCCAAGAAGGAAAGAATGTACGCTGAACTTATTGCGCGACGCAAGCTTGTATCAGAAAAACTCGGAAATGTTACAGAAAATGTTGTTGATCTTGTTTCAGTGCAAGTAGGCGAGAATGACTCTGATTAAAAGACTTGCCTTCATAAGGAGAATGATATGGAAATACGATATATAACTCCTCAGGAAGCTGTTGATTATCATAAAATATCTGCAGCATCCTTTATATGGAAATTTAATGCAGATGAAGATAATACGGTAGAAATGCCTGTTATGGGTGCATTTGACAATGGTAAACTTATCGCTGGAGTTGAGGTGTTTGACTTCAGAACAAACTATTGCGGTAATATTCTTGATTCGGTTGTTCTGAGCGGTGTCTGTTCTCAACCTGAAAGTCGCAGGATGGGCGGAGTCAGAAAAATATTTAATAGAATTGGTGAAATTGCGGAAGAAAACAATTGGACTCTTGGCTTTTTGCATCCTTTTTCAATCTCTTATTATGAGAAGTTCGGATACACAAATTTAAACCGTATGTTCAGTATTAAGGTGCCTTTTGAAAAACTTACTCACATTCCTCATAAAACTGACGTTGTGTTATATACCGGTGAACAGTTTGATGAATTGAGTGCACTGCATGCAAAATGTGCACTTAAAGAAAATCTGATGACATTGAGAGAGGATAAAAAGCATTTTTGCCAGACTCCTCTTGAAGATGCAGACTATACCTACATTCACCGCAATAAAACCGGCGAAGCTGACGGCTATGTGCGCTTCAGTGTTAAGCGTCCTGAAGAGCTTGTTGCAGAAGAGTTGTTTGTGC
>JAZROM010000030.1:0-8728 GCA_045648745.1 Acutalibacteraceae bacterium
TACCTGTATTTGAGTAAACAAGACTCTCGTGAACAACACCGAGATAACCGATTGCAAAGTCTGTACAGTAAGCACTGCTGCGGTTATAGTGGTGGTTTGTCATAAGTGAATCGTAGAAGATACCGCGGTTAACAAGGTCAACAAGTGCTCCTGTCACATTTGCAGAATCCTTGAGTCTTGCTGCGATGAGCGCTCTGTGAACAAAAGCGTGGCTTGCTTCGTTTTCACTTGCTCTGTTTTCAATTGCCTGAACACAAGCCTTATAAAGATCGGGATTTTCCTGTGTTTCAAACATAGGCCATGCACAGTAGAGATGGCTGATGTGACGGTGAAGGTTGTTTTCTTCAAAGTCAACTGTTGCCCACTCCTTAAGTGCGCCTGTTTCGTCGTAGAGATACGGAGGAACCTTTGAAAGAAGGTATTCCCACTTACTTGTGTCTGCATCAGCGTCAACGCTCTTCATAACATCGATGAGCATTTCGAATGTATTGTTACAAGCTGAAATGTCGATAGCTGTATTTGCTGTTGAAGGGTTGGGATAGTTTGCGGGGTTATTCTCGGGAGAATAGCTCGGGAGAATTGTGTATGTCTCGCCCTCGTTCAACTGAGTCTTACCCTTTTCGTAGTGGATTCTGCCGTCTGCATCCGTGTAATACTCTGCTGAGAACATCTGATCCCAATAATTTGCTGCCTTGGTAAGAAGCGGAAGAAGAACTTCACTTCTCAGATCAAGGTAACCCTTTGCTTCGATAGCTGCGATATCTTCATCTGTGAGGTCATCTTCAGTTACTGAAAGAACTGACTTGAGTCTGTTGAGGTCAAACTGATCGTTCAACGGAATCTGTACATCACCATAGCACTGAAGTGTTTCGTAAAGCGGCTGAAGCATCCAGTTTGTACCTGCATTCCAATAACGGAACGGATAGGCATAATCAGTCTCTGTAAGGATAGCCTTGTCACTGTCAGAGTGTACGGGAGCCTGAATTGCATCTGTATAGCCGTGTGTTGCTTTTGCATTATCCTCCCAGTCGGGAACCTGACGGAGGATGAATGTTGCAAAGCCGAGATATGTGCTTTCCATATTGTTGGTGTTCATTGAAGAAACCTGAAGGTTAACGTTTGCATCCTGCGTGAAACGGCAACCCCACTGAGTATTCCACTCGCCTGACCACATACCACCGAGACGCGGTGTTGCATAACCTGCACAGCAGAGATATGCGTATCTTGCATTGTAGTAGAATCTCTCCATAAGGTCTGAGTTGAGATCTTCTTTAAGAAGCTGTGAAAGAACAAGGAATTCATTCGGTCTCTTTGAATCTGTTGTACCGAGCTTGAAAGTTACCTTGTTATATTCAGTAGTAAAGAGGTCTGTGTGTGCCTTAAGTGCTGCATCATAGCTGAACTTACCGTCAACAGTGTACTTGTCTGCAACAGCCTTTGCTCGTGCAACAAGTGAGTCAACGAGCTCATAGCTTTCTGCTGCTGCAAAATCGTCATAAGCACCCATTGTGTGTGTTCTGTCAGAAACTGCGATAAGGTAAACGTTGTCAGCACCCTTGATTTTAATCTGCGGATTACTGTCTGCACAATACTGGGCATCCTTTACCTTCTTGCCGTCAACAACCTTCTTTGAGCCGCCCTCTGTTACAACATAAACAGTTGTTGAGTAACCGCCCTCTTTGAGTTCACTGTTTTCATAATTCGGATAATGTGCAACAAATGAAATGTAGTCGCAGTCGTCACCGACGATTTTCTTATACTTAAGATTAACTTCGTCACTCTGACCATACTTTGCATATGCAGAGATATTGTCCATTGAGAGTGTGATATCAACCTTGCTGCCTGTTGAAGAAGAGCCGATCTGTGTGATAGTAACGCCGTCAGCCTTTGATGTGAAAGTTGTTCTCTGCCATGTACCGCAGATATCAGAATATCTGACACCGACCTGTGCTGTTTCGTAGTCTGTATATCTTGCATAGCCGAAACACATAAGTTTATTCTGCTTGATACGGAGTGTTCCTCCCGGATGGTAAGAATAAACAAAATCGTAAGTAGATGTATCAACAATATCCTCACCTGCAGTTATGCTCTGCTTGACATACTCAAGCTCGTGAGCTGTATCAGGTGTATAACGGATGTTCTGATTAGGGAGGTTGAAGTGCATATTCTGATAAATCAGAGTATCGCTGTAGGGTGCGCCGCTTGTGATAACGCCCTGCATACCGTTACCTGAAACCATGCCTTCACGCCATGTTTCGAGGTTGTTTGAAGTTTCGCTGAGTTCAAAGAACTGCTCTGAATACGAAGCTTTTGTTGTGTCTGAAAATTCGGTTTCGATCTTATTATAGACATGGAACGGTGAGAAAATCGAGCCTATAAATGAGAAGATCGTAAGGATAATGGTGAGAATTCGTATAAATACGCCCATAGTGAATCTCCTTTTCTTTATGATTGCCTTATATTATAACTTATCAGGAAAATAAAAACAAGAAAAAGCGAGAAATTTCTTCCTCGCTTTTCTTTTTTTAACTATGTATTTTCAATCAGTTTTTCGAGTGCTTCGACAAAACGCTTGTCCTGTTCAGGTGTGCGCTTTGACGGACCTTTAAGTCTGCCACCCGCATTACGGATTTTCTTTGAAACGTAACGTGAAAACAGAAGTTCCTCGATGTTTTTATCCGTAAACACAAGTCCGTTCTGACTAAGCGGTACAGCCTTGCGAGCAAGGCACATTGCAGCAAGACCGTAGTCCTGTGTAACAACTATATCCCCTGCCTTAACAAGGTTGACAAGTTTAAAATCGACACTGTCAGCACCTTTCTCAACAACTATTGTTTCGGCACCGTCTTTTTTAAACTCGTGGGCAGTGTCACAAATTATTATGCACCCGAGTGAATACTTTTTTGCCGTACGGACAGTTATGTCAACCACGGGACAACCGTCGGCATCTATGAAAATTTTCATATTAAAGAGCTTCTACAATTTCCTTTGTATCTCTTGCGATCATAAGCTCTTCGTTTGTGCATACAACGTAAACCTTAACCTTTGAGTCTGCAGTTGAGATTTCGCCCTCAGGACCTCTTCTCATCTGATCGTTTACTGCGTAGTCGATTTCAACGCCCATAAACTTGAGCTTATCGCATACACGGTCTCTGTACTGAGGATTGTTCTCGCCGATACCGCCTGTGAATACGATTGCATCAACACCGCCCATAGCAGCTGCATAGCTACCGATATACTTTGTAAGCTGGTGGCAGAGCATTGATTCAACAAGCTTTGCTTTTTCGTTGCCTTCTCTTGCCATCTTCTCTATTGTTCTGTTATCACTGGTACCGCATACACCGAGCATACCTGACTTCTTGTTCATAATTGAATCCATCTGGTCTGCTGTGAGGCCTTCCTTCTTCATGATGATAGGCACAATAGCAGGGTCGATTGAACCGCAACGTGTACCCATCATAATACCTTCAAGAGGTGTAACACCCATTGTTGTATCAAAGCACTTACCGTCAATAACAGCTGCGATTGATGAGCCGTTACCAAGGTGACATGTGATAACCTTGCTGTGCTCGGGGTTACCGAGAAGGTCGATTGTCTTAGCACTTACAAAACGGTGTGATGTGCCGTGGAATCCGTAACGGCGGATGCCGTACTTCTCGTAATACTCATACGGAAGAGCGTACATATAAGCGTAGTCAGGCATTGTCTGGTGGAAGCCTGTATCAAAAACTGCAACCTGAGGAACATCCTTCATGATTGCCTGGCAAGCCTTGATACCTGTAAGGTTTGCAGGATTGTGAAGTGGGCCCCATTCGAAGCATTCCTTGATTGTCTCTTCAACTTCGTCTGTTACAAGAACTGAACCGCTGAACTTTTCTGCACCGTGAAGAACGCGATGGCCGACTGCGTCGATTTCGCTCATTGATGAGATAACGCCGTTCTTCTCACTTGTGAGTGCATCAATAACAACCTTGATTGCTGCAGCGTGGTCAGGCATTGCAACTGCAAGCTCCTTGATAACTTTGCTGTCATCAGCAGGAACCTTGTGTGTGAATGTGCTGTTATCGTTACCGAGCTGTTCACAGATACCCTTTGCAAGTACTGTCTCATTTTCCATATCAATAAGCTGATACTTAAGTGATGAACTACCTGCATTAATAACAAGAATTTTCATATTTTTCCCTCCAACATATTGTATCAATTTGATTTCTGTTATATTATAAACACATACATTCTGTTTTTCAAGTCAAAATTCACATTTTGGAGGACAATTTATGAAAATATGCGGAATTGTTTCTGAATACAATCCTTTTCACAACGGGCATAAGTATCAGATTGAAAAAAGCAAGGAGTTAGGTGAAATCACACACTGCGTTGCCGTGATGAGCTCAAACTATGTTCAGCGAGGTGAGACAGCCATTCTTTCCAAATGGGCAAGAGCTGAAATGGCTGTTCAGAACGGCATTGACCTTGTTATTGAGCTGCCTACAATGTGGAGCACATCATACGCACAGCGTTTTGCTGAGGGTGCTGTTTCTCTGCTTGAAGCGCTCGGCTGTGTTGATATGCTGAGCTTCGGCAGCGAGTGCGGTAACATCGATGAACTCATCGCCTGTAAAAATGCAATCAACAGTGAAGAGGTTACCGAAAGACTTAAGGAAAATCTCGACGTAGGTCTCGGATTTGCAAGTGCACGTGCAGAAGCGCTGCGTTCAGTCTGCGGTAACAGATTCTTTGATATTCTTGAAGGTGCAAACAACACGCTCGGCATCGAATACCTCAATGCTCTTGACAAGCTCGGTTCCGATATTGTACCAATGACAATCCGACGTAAGGGTGCTGCACACGACTCGATTATGAGAAGTGAAAATTTTGCATCAGCATCCGAAATACGCAGAATGATGCGTGAAAACAGCCGTGAGTGGGAAATGTACGTTCCGCAGACAGCTGCTGATATTTATCTGCGTGAATTGCAGGAGGGTAAAGCACCCTGCCTTAACGAGAAGCTTGAATTCAGTATTCTTTGCTGTATGCGTCAGCTTTCAGCTGAAGCCATCGGACGTTCACCCGATGTAAGTGAAGGAATCGAATTCCGTATTCACGATGCGGCACTTAAGGCACGTACACTTGATGAACTCTACTCCCTTGCAAAAACAAAGCGTTACTCCCATGCAAGAATACGCAGAATCGTACTTCATGCTTTTATGGGATTCACAGCTGATGATTACAAGGCAAATCCGCCGTATATCCGAGTTCTTGCAATGAACGACAACGGTAAGGAAATCCTTAAGGAAGCAAAAGAAAAAACAAAGCTTCCTATCGTAACAAAAGCATCTGACTTTGACGAGCTTGACGAATACGGAAGACAGGTTTATCTGCTTGAAGATATGTGTACGGATGTTTTCTCCCTCTCCTCACCTGCTGTTCTGCCGTGCGGAAGAGAAAAGACAGAAGGCATTGTTGTTCTTTGATACAAAAATGAATACAAACAAAAAAGGAAGTATCGCGAAGATACTTCCTTTTGATTTATAATCTGATGCTGCCTTCCTTGTAAAATTTATGAACGAACTTCGCACTGAATTTATGCGGATTTCTGCCAACATATATTGTGAACAAAACGTAGGCTATCCATACCAATATAATCGCGCCAAAAAGAAGCGTGATCTTTTTTACGTCTCTTTGATAAAACTCGTGGTAGTCCTCAGGTGTTGTCAGCACGTTGCCGTCTTTGTCCTTGACGTATTCAATTCGGTGGTAAGTCTCGCCATCATCGACGATTGTTTCATAACCGATTTCAATCGGCTCTCTGCGGTCGAGGATGGCGATAAATCCGTTTGAATCAGCAAGGATTTCTGTATAGCCGCGAAGGAAGATATCATCCGTGAAGCCATTGATATTGAGGTATAGATATTCATCGTCAGTTTCGTAGCCTTCCACAGTGACGGTTTTCAGCGTGAGATCTTCCATTTTTGTCGGAACGTTTGTTATAGGTATAAGAATAAATAATCCAAGCCAGATTGTGAGGACAACTGCATAAATGACTATTTGTGCGGTTGCATTTTTCACATTACCGTTGAAGATTGCATCGCACTTTGTTGTTTTTGTTCTATGCGGTATCGGCTTACCGCCATTCCTTAGCTTATACTGCTTCTGCGCGAAGGCAAGAAACTCAATTCCTCCCACAGCAATTTGATCTATAAGGATTTTTCGTTTACCGACCTTGAGTCTGATATCCTCCGACATAAGATCAAGCACATAATCAATGTCATCAAAGTTTTCGTCATCGATAGCTATGTCGAGGTCATTTGGAATTTTGCCCAGACTGTATTCAATATCCGAATAGGAATACCGACGCTTTATGCCGAAAAATGATTTGGCGGTAAAGCCCTCTTCATCGTAGTAAATACGCTGATTGACATAAGCGGTTATCAGCGTTGAACAAAACAGCGAAATTGCAAGCAAAACAAGTCCCCCGCCAACGGTTTTCCATCCAAAGAAAGCATAAATAGACGGAATAAGGAAAACTAACGTACCAATGATGCCGATGATTAACAAAAGTTTCGGCAGGTGTACTGTTTTTCCGTCACCCTTCTGCGGTTTATGAAGCTCTTTATCCACTGCCGTTACCATTGTTCGGGATAATGCTTTAGAAATAAGATTCATTTTATACACTCCTGATTTTTATCAAATACATTATAAAACAGATATTATCTGTTTGCAAGAATATAATACCGCAAATAAGAATTGAAATAAATAACAGAAAGTGCAGAAAACAGCAGTAATTTTTGACAACAAATGAAAAAGGAAGTATCGCGAAGATACTTCCTTTTGATTTATTCTGCTGAACCGATAAGGTTTTTGATAAGCTGAACGAGGTTTGTGAAGAACGTTGCGAGAGCCCTGAAATAGTCTGTTTCCCAGCGCTCGGTTGTGTTCATATTTTCCTCCGTCATCGGTGTAAGGGTGTTGTTCTCAACATCGCAGACAAGATACTGCGGATATTCAGGGTTATCGTTTACAGTGAAATTGTCGTGATTGATGATATCACTTACAAGTCCGTTTACACACGACGGGAAGACCTTGTGTCCGAGGTCTTTGATAAACCACGTTCTGTCCGGCATAATACAGGTTGAAGCGTCAATCTGCCTGTCAGGTGAAATGTATTTACCGTTACCTGCTGCAATTGCGTTATTGATATATTCGTCGGACAGTGTGCCCTCTGCAAGCGATGCAGTTGCGCCGAAGCTGCTTTCGTAAACCGTAACCGTGCCGTCTGCCAACTCGTCAGAACTCTTTGTAAGAGGTACGCTCTGTAAACCGTACTTAACAATGTTTGAAACTTCGATTCCTGCGTCAATCTGCTTCTGCACATTCTCTGCAAAAGGAATCTGTACGTTATTGCGGTAGTCCTCGATTTTCTCTATAAGACCTGCGTACTTTTCAAGGTCAGCACCGTAAAAAACGGTTTCTTTTGCTTTTTCATAATCGTCAACATTGACCATACTCCAATAACCCGGAGTTGAGCCGTAGCTTTCGATAAGAATACGCGGGAAAATGTCAAGGTAAATATCCTTCATAACATTTTCAACTGCCCAGCTTACGATATCAAGACCGTAAGTTTTGTTCATAAGAGTTACGCATGATCTGATAAGATCCATTACGTATGTTTCGACTTCGAGCTCCGTATCATAAATATATCTCTCGAGTCCATCGGGATGAATAAACATTTCACCCGTGAAGAGTTTGCTTATCTGCACAGCACCGTAAGCGGCACTGCAGTAATGGATAACATCGCTGACGTGTTCACCGTCATACTTTTCCATATAAGCGGCAATGATGTTTGAACCGAAGCATCTGCCGTAAAGTGCAACTTTATCTGCACCTGTTACATATTTAACGTCCTCGATATACTGATGAAGAGTGTCTGCGATATCGTAGGGAGACAGACGCCAGTCGTGGGTGAAGAAATAGCTTGTTACACCATACTGGCCGTTCTGATTCTTGTTATCCCTTAACGATTCACGTGTCCAACCCCATTTGATGTACGATTTGCCGCCTGTTGTTCCGTCAGGCTCAAGTGCAAAACCGCTGAGAATCGGAGAAACACATTCATAAAGAACATCACAGAATTCATCCCACTGCTGTGTGAAGAATGCTTCAGCAAAAACAGGAAGCATAATTTCAGCCTGTTCGTCAATATATCCTTCAGGAATCTGCATAGGATAAACCTGCTCGATTTCTCCTGCCTCATTCTGACGAAGGATTTGTGTACCTGTACCCATAATGAAAATAACAGGAATATCTGTTCCGTCAGGAGATGCTGACACATAAGGAGCAACGCCGATAACAGCTGTTACGGCTATAACGATTGAGAGAAACAATGATAAAAATCTGTTCATTTTCAACGCACCTTTTACATTTTATTTTATTGTGATAATTATACTATAGGTTGTGGATGAAAGTCAATTGTAACACAACATACATTTTATATGAAAAATATATACTGTTTTGTAAATATTGCCATATCAGATTATAATTAGTATTGTCTATACACTTATTTTATGATATAATGCAACAGAAATTTATGAAAGGTGAAATCTTAATATGAACACAAAAAGACGAATAGATTTCACAATTGAAGAAAAGTATGATGGCAAACGGGTTGTTGACTTTCTTAAAGGTAAGGCAAAGGCATCAGCACGACTTATCACAAAGCTGAAGCACGATG
>JAZROM010000031.1:0-28898 GCA_045648745.1 Acutalibacteraceae bacterium
GCAGGAAGCAGGGGAAACCGAAATTCAGCGTAACGAGCTTGCGCAGACACTCGGCTGCGTTCCCAGTCAGATAAATTACGTTATTTCGTCACGCTTTACCCCTGAACAGGGCTATCTTGTTGAAAGCAGACGCGGTGGCGGGGGTTATATCCGTATTGCCCGCATAAAATATGATAAAAGTGCAATGCTTATGCACGTTGTCAATAATGTTGGCGTATCAATTGATGAAGCAACCTGCAGAGCACATATACAGAATCTTAATTATCAGGAGCTTCTGCCTGCGGATTCGGCACGGCTTATGCTTACGGCAACAAGTGATAAATGCTTCCGTGAGCTGCCGCCACAGCTTCGTGACAGGGTGCGTGCCACAATTTTTAAACAAATGCTATTAAACGTGAAAGGATGATTATATATGTTGTGTCAGAATTGTGGAAAAAATGAAGCTACAACTCACATCAAACGTGTTGTAAACGGTGAAACTGCAGAAACTCATCTCTGCGTTTCGTGTGCCGAGCATCTGGGCTACGGAGATATGTTCTCGGGATTCGGTTTCAATCTCGACGGATTCTTCGGCGGCTTGTTAGGTGAGACAATGCCTCTTCTCGGCACAGAGCGTGAAGAGAAGTGTCCGAAGTGCGGATACACATTCTCAGACATCGCAAAAAGCGGAAAACTCGGCTGTGCAGACTGTTACCGTAAGTTTTACGACAAACTTCTGCCGTCTTTACAGCGTATTCACGGTAAAATCAAGCACACGGGTAAACAGGCTATGGTACCCATTCAGACCAGTGCCGAGCCGAAGATAAATCCCGTTGCAAAGCTTAAGGAAGATTTGCAGAAAGCAATCGAAGAACAGAATTTTGAAGAAGCAGCAGTGCTTCGCGACAGAATAAAAGAAATGGAGGCGGACAAGAATGAATAAGTGGTATGTTGAAAACGGTACAGAGGGCGATATTGTCATCAGTACACGTGTCCGTCTTGCACGAAATCTCGAAGATTATCCGTTTCCGTGCAGACTTACCGTAAAAGGTAAGGAAAAAGTCTGCGAGGAAATCAAAAATGCAATTCTTTCGGATGACAGCTGGGGTTTCGGTTACACTCAGATGAAAGATTTTACCCGTGCACAGGCGGTGTCTCTTGCAGAAAGACATCTCATCAGTCCAGAGTTTGCTTCTGACCGTGCAGGCAGAGCATTACTCCTCACTGACGATGAGGCGGTCAGCATTATGCTTTGCGAAGAGGACCATATTCGCCTTCAGGTTATGATGTCGGGTCTTGCGCTTAAAGAGACATACAGTGTTGCAGATAAAATCGATAACATTATTTCTTCAAAACTCAACTATGCTTATGATGACAGAATAGGTTACCTCACCCAGTGTCCGACAAACCTCGGCACGGCTATGAGAGCATCGGTTATGCTTCACCTGCCTGCACTTACACGTTGCGGACAGATCGGCAAACTTGCTTCAACTGTTTCAAAGCTCGGTCTTGTTATCCGCGGTGCATACGGTGAAGGAAGCAGTCCCCGTGGTGACGTTTATCAGTTGAGCAACCAGATAACTCTCGGCATCTCCGAGGAATCTGCACTCAACAACCTTCAGTCAATCACGCTTCAGCTTGTTGCACAGGAAAGAGCAGCGGCAGAAAAACTTATCGAAAATCCCATCGAGGAAGACAGAATCTTCCGTGCATGGGGCATACTCAAAAATGCAAGGGTGCTCAGTGGTGACGAGTTTATGGAGCTTTCGTCACTTGTGCGAATGGGTATCTCTAATAAGGCTATCGATTACGATATCGCAAAACTCAATGAACTCACAATCAGAGTACAGCCTGCAACAATCAACGCTGCAGAAGGCAAGGAGTTTACCTCACAGCAGAGGGATATTCTCCGTGCAAAGTGGGTAAGAGAGGCACTTGAGTAACAGTTAAAAGCTCCGTTTAAAACGGAGCTTTTTGATTAATGGATTAAGGGAGGAAAATAAAATGTACAAATTTACAGGTTTTACACAAAAGGCGAATGTGGCACTAAACGAAGCTGTCAGCTTTGCCGAAAGACTGGGACATACTTATATCGGTTCCGAGCATCTGCTTTACGGTCTGCTTGTGTCCGAAGGCAGTGTTGCGGAAACGGCACTCAAAACGGAGTCTGTAACTCCTGAAAAGGTAGAAAAAGAAATCAAAGAAACTGTCGGTGTCGGCACACCTACAGTGCTGTCACCCAATGACTTTACGCCGAGAAGTAAAAAGATTGTGGAAAATTCCGTTGCTGTTGCAAGAGGATTCGGTAACAGCTATGTCGGCACGGAACACATTCTCCTTGCGATTGTCAAAGACACAAGCTGTTATGCCGTTGATGTGTTGGAAAGACTCGGACTTAGTACAAACAGCTTTACAAACGATTTTACACGTGAGTTCCTTAACACGAAATCAACTCCGTCTTCAAAGTCAGCGCAGAAGCCTAAGACGGATGCCGCAACACCGACTCTTAATAAATTCGGCAGAGATCTGACTGAAGTTGCAAAAGAGGGCAAGATTGACCCTGTTATCGGAAGACAGAAGGAAATTGACCGTGTAATTCAGATTCTCAGCCGACGAACAAAGAATAACCCTTGTCTTGTCGGTGAACCGGGTGTCGGAAAAACTGCGATTGCTGAGGGACTTGCACTTAAAATTTCATCGGGCGAGGTTCCCGAGCTTTTAAGAGATAAGCGTATTATTGCACTTGACCTTACAGGTATGGTTGCAGGTACAAAATACCGCGGTGACTTTGAAGAGCGTATCAAAGCCGCTATCGAAGAGGTTTCAAAAGCAGGTAATGTGATTCTGTTCATTGACGAGGTGCACAATCTTATCGGTGCAGGCTCGGCAGAGGGTGCCGTCGATGCCGCAAATATCCTTAAGCCTGCTCTTGCACGTGGAGAAATGCAGGTAATCGGTGCTACAACTCTTGAAGAGTATCGCAAAAATATCGAAAAGGATTCAGCGCTCGAAAGACGTTTCCAGCCCGTTACGGTCGGTGAACCGAGCACGGAAGAAGCGATTGAAATCCTCAAGGGACTCCGTGATAAGTACGAAGCGCACCATAAGGTCAGAATCACTGATGATGCGATTGTAGCGGCGGTCAAAATGTCAGCAAGATACATTGCGGACCGCTTCCTGCCTGACAAGGCAATCGACCTTGTTGACGAGGCGGCATCAAAGGTCAGACTCCGTGCATATACTCCGCCCGAAGAAATCCGTGAACTTGAGGATGAGCTTAAGCATATCACAGAAGAAAAGCATACGGCGGTCAACAGTCAGGATTTTGAACGTGCGGCAGCCTTGCGCGACGAAGAGAAAACAATTCAGAACAAACTTGCAGAGCTTAAAGGGTCGTGGAAAAAGCAGACAACGGAAACAAACGGAGAGGTCACACCTGATGAAATTGCCGCTATTGTTTCCGAATGGACACACATTCCCGTTGTTCAGCTGACACAGGAAGAAAGTCAGAGACTTCTCAATATGGAGGATGAACTCCATAACAGAATTGTCGGTCAGGATACTGCAGTTTCAGCGGTTGCAAGAGCAATCAGACGAGGCAGAGTCGGACTCAAAGACCCGAACAGACCGACAGGCTCGTTCATCTTCCTCGGTCCTACGGGTGTCGGCAAAACAGAGCTTTGTAAAACTCTTGCCGCAACACTTTTCGGTGATGAAAACGCAATGATCCGTCTCGATATGTCCGAGTATATGGAAAAGCACAACACCTCAAGACTTGTCGGCTCACCTCCGGGTTATGTCGGCTATGATGAAGGCGGTCAGCTTACGGAGAAAATCCGTCGCAAACCTTACAGTGTCGTTCTTTTTGATGAAATTGAAAAAGCACATCCCGATGTTTTCAATATGCTTCTGCAGATTCTTGATGACGGTGTGCTGACCGATTCTCAGGGCAGAAAGGTCGATTTCAAAAACAGCATCATCATAATGACCTCTAATGTCGGTGCAAAGCTTATCAGCAACACGGGCAGTAAGTCGCTTGGCTTCAGCGGTGACGAAAACGGCGGCGTTATGAGTCAGACTGCTATCCGTGAGGCGGTTATGGGTGAACTTAAAAAGTGCTTCCGTCCCGAATTTCTCAACCGAGTTGACGACATCATTGTCTTTGAACAACTCAAAAAGGATGATATCAAAGAAATCGCAAAAAGACTTCTTACAAAGCTTTCAAAGAGAATCAAAGAAATGGATATTGAACTTGATTTTGATGACAGTGCGATTGAAAAAATTGCAGACGAGGGCTTTGACCCCGTATACGGCGCAAGACCGCTTAAACGAGCAATACAGTCACAGATTGAGGATAAACTGAGCGAAGAAATCCTCGAAGGCAAAATAAAAGCAGGTGAAAAACACACCTGCAGTTTTGACGGAGAAAAGTTCATATTTTAAATAAAGAGAGCCGTGAGTTATCTCACGGCTTTTACTTATTCTTCTTTGAAAATTATAAAAGTGGAATCAGAAAATAACTCAGATTCAAACGGAAGATGACCGAGAATCATCGGTAATGCCGCTGTCAAGGCAACAATCAACAGGAAAACAATCAGATTATTTGTAAAGAAGCCTGCGATTTCAGCGTTTGTCTTTTTTGTTTTTTCACAGCTGTCAATTGAAATGAATGCCGCAAAGACGGGAATCAGAATCATAAATACTGTGTGGGTATTTTCGCTCATTGCAAAGCCGATAACCGAAAGCAGTATGGAGAAAAGAAGTGCCAAGCTTCCGGTTTTTTTGCCGTTGAGAAATAACTTTGTAAGATATGCAAATGCAACTGCGATTAACGGCAGATTGTAAACAAGATACTGCATAACAGTCTGCGTATGTGTTTTGGAAAAATGAATAAGGTGAAGCGAAAGGTAGTACGAGGTGTACTGATTAGCGTAAAATTCACTGTGTTCAAACAGAGTTGTGATAATAAAAAACGCTACCGATAACGCAACGCTTAACAGTGCAAGACGCTTTTGGTTTTTGATAAGCTGAACTGTAACTATAGTCGGTACAAGTATAAGTATTGTAAGCGGTTGTGCCATGACGCACAAGCCTGCAAACAGGGGAGTTAAGTACACATTTTTTTCGTTAAAGAAAAGAGCGATAAAAAACGATAAAAGCGACAGTAATATATGAATATCATCAGTCAGAAAAATTGCGTTACAGCTGATGATACTCAGCATCAGAAATGCAGGCAAGACCGCTTTTTGTGTTGATACTTGTTCGTTTAAATAAGAGGATAAAAACAACGCAACGCCTGCGCACAGCAAAAGTCTGCACGCTGAAGTTACCGCACTTTCAAATCCGTCAAAAATCAGCGACGGCATCGCAAGCACTAAGAATGCGGAAATGGAATATTTAGTTTTGTTCAAAAAAGTTTTAATATCCATTTTAAATTCCTAACAATTTCGCAAACGAAGCGTAATAAATGAAATAAAATACAACTGCAATAAAATGCCTCTTCAGAAAGTCAGTGATTTTGTTGACTGCAGAAGTCACTGATTCATTCTTTCTGTAAATCATAAAGAGATAGAGTATACACTGACTTGTAATGATTGATGCAGTCCATCTGTTCCAGTTAAGACCGAAGATGTAAGCAGGAATGGTGGAAAGAGGCTGAATAAGGCAAAGGAACAATACAAATTTTTGGTCTTTTGTATCACTTGCCCGGATGGATTTAATCCAACCGTAAGCAAACAGGATAAAAACAGGAGCTAAAATTACAACAAGTCCCAATAAATTGGAAACAGACATCTTTGATGTTATGTGTTCCCCGAGATATTCAACTCCCGTAAAGTACTCGTTCGGTACAATGGCTTGCAACCAACTTGCTTCAATCGGAAAATCTGCTTTAGCAATCATATATGCTATCATTTCTTCTACAGAAGAAAATCCATTTGCATTACGGGAACTGACAGTAAACAAAGCAAACGCAATCAGGGAAACATAAGTTACACCGCACAGAATACCGTCACGGACAACCTTTTTGTTTTTGAAAAAGTCGTAAAGCAAGGCAATCGCAATCGGTACCATATAAAGAAACATATATGCATGGTGGATTGCAACGCAGACAAGCGTAATAACAGGAACTGAATAACGAAGAAATTTATTCTCGTTAAAAACAAAGGCAATCAACGTCAGAAGTATAAGATAGATGTCTGTTATTCCGAGCCAGCTTGCCATCAACGGCATAAAAATCGGTGACGACACCATAATTGCAGTTATTCCTGTTACTGCAATCTTATTCTCAGCCCTTTTAATAATATGGCCGCTGAGAATTGCAATCGCAAGGCTGAGCAGTACACAAACCGCAAAAGAAAGGTTAAATAACAAGTCGAGTGAAACGGTATCTGAAAACCACGAAATAATTTCACCGAGAAACGCACGCGGCATATATCCGTGGCTGTAATCCCCGAGATAAGTCAATAACTGCCAGACGGGCATACCGTCTTTTGTCGGAGCAAAAGCGATTAACTCAACCAGCAAAAAGACAAATATGCACACTCCATATTTAGTTTTTTCAAAAACTTTTTTAAACATATCGGTTCACTGCCTTATTCGGGATAAATGTCTTTTGTACCGTCGGGCAACTCAACGCCCTTATCATAAATGACAATGAGTGAAGAATCTTTTTTATAATCAAAATAATGAACAACGTTTTTGTCAATTGCAAACATATCTCCGCTTTTGAAAAGATATGTTTCTTTTTCACCGTCTTTTTTAACAGTTACCTCAACCTCACCGTCAATGATAAAGAAAGTCTCTTTATTCAATTTGTGGAAGTGACCGCCACGAAGACTGGACGGCTTTGATTCAACAAAATTTACCTGAGCGCAGTTGCCGTGCATAAGCTGCATCAGTCTGCCACGCTCATCGTTAAATTCAAAATCGGGTTTCAGAATTGTTAACATAAGCTGTTCACCTTAAAAATTAGCATAAGAATTGTTTTTGATAACGGAATAAGTTTTGATAAGCTCTTCTATTCCGTCGTCAAGTGAATATTGAGGCTTCCAACCCGTATTCTCAAGTCTTTCGTTGGAAACGATGTAGTTTCTTTTATCGGGATCTTTATTGAATTCAGATTCAAAGAAAGTAAACTGCGGAAGATGCTTCTGAATCTTTTCACAAAGTTCAATTTTTGAAAGGTTAGCGTCTGAAAGTCCGCAGTTATATGCTTTGCCCTTCATGCTTTCAAAGTTGTTTATGGCGTGAACATAAGCTCCCGCAACATCGCGGATATGGATAAAGTTTCTTTTGAAGCTACCCTCAAAAATGATCATCGTTCTGTCATTTACTGCACGGTAAACAAAATCGTTTACAAGCAGGTCAAGTCTCATTCTCGGGGATGCACCGAAAACGGTTGCAAAACGGAAGGTAAGAGAATTTCCGCTTTCAAGTACAGCTTTTTCGGCTTCAACCTTAGTTGTACCGTAAAGTGAAATCGGGTTTAACGGAGTTTCTTCTGTGCAGTAGATACTGCCGTCTGATGTGCCGTAACCGCTGTTTGTGCAGGGGAAGATGATTTTTTGTTCGGGTTTTCTTAATTCAAGCAGCATCAGCACTGCATCAAGGTTAGTACTTTTTGCCGCTATTTTATCGTAATCACAAAGCGGGAATCCGACGAGTGCCGCAAGGGGGATGATGAAATCTGCACCCTCAATAAATTTTGCAACGGTTTCCCTGTCACGTGCGTCACCACGTGTGATGCGGAAGTTTTTGTCAGCACAGCAGTCAAGCAATGATGTCTGATTGAAATAAAAATTATCAAGTACACTCACTTCGTGACCGAGGCGAAGTAATTCGGGTACAAGCACACTGCCGATGTAACCCGCACCGCCTGTTATTGCAATTTTCATAGTTTATTTACCTCCGCTGTAAATCAGTTTTGTTCCGTCATTTTCAAATTCAAAGGGGATAATGCGTGACGGCTCAAATAAATCGCAAACGCTTTTTCTTTTTTCTTCGGGAACGTACAGAAGCATAAATCCGCCGCTTCCTGCACCGAGAATTTTTCCGCCGAGAGCACCTGCTTTTATAACTTTTTTATATATTTCATCAATCTCAGAAGTGCTTATCTTGTCGGAAAGGGAACGCTTTAACTGCCATGTGTAGTCGAGCAGTCTGCCGAATTCATCGAGATTTGTATAGGACGAAAGAATCTTTTCTCCCTCATAAACGAGATTCTTCATTTCGTTGAGCTCAGATATTTTCTGCGGAATGTTGTTCTGTTGTGTAACTGCAACTTTTCCCGAAAAATGAGAAAATCCCGTAAAAACGAGCAATAGCTTCTGATTGAATTCACTTTTTCTTTCTTCAGAAATTGCAATCGGATTCACGCTGTAACCGTCTGCATCAAAGTCGATACGGTTAAGACCTCCGAAAGCGACGGCAAGCTGATCCTGAACACCGCCTGCCTCTTTACAGAGAACACGCTCAAGGTAAATAGCTTCTTTTGCAAGCTCCATTTTGCTAAGAGTCTCACCTTTAAGGAGATGTAACTCGTTAAGTAAACCGACGGCAAAAGAAGAGCTTGAACCGATGCCTGATCTCGCAGGCAGGTCAGCGTCGTATGCAATCTGTATGCGGTCAATGTCTATGTATTTGAGTGCCTCTCTCACCAGAGGATGTTCAAGCTCATCGGGAGAATTAAAGCGTTCGATTTTAGAATATGTAAATTGGTTTTTATAATCAAAAAGCGCAGGAAGATTTCGCACGGTAACGTACGAGTATTTGTTAAAGGTTGCAGACAGAACACACCCGCCGTATTCATTGAAATACGCAGGAAAATCAGTTCCTCCGCCGAGGAAAGACATTCTGAACGGTGTTCTGGTTGTAAACATTTAATCAATCTCTTCCTTTACAAAATCTGCAAGTGATTTGCACTTTTTAACGTCACGGACATTCAATGTGTTATCACTGCTTGTCAGAAAAATCGGTGTACAGCCTGCATCAAGTCCTGCAAGCACATCTCTTTCGGAATCACCGACCATAAACGAGCGTGAAAGGTCAATGTTGAAGTCCTTTGCCGCCTGTCTTATCATACCGCCCGAGGGTTTTCGGCAGTCACATTTTTTCTTGAGTTCACTAACTTCTCCCTCAAAACCGCTGTCGGGATGATGCGGACAGAAGTATAGCGCGTCAACATAAGCACCGCTTTCTCCGAGAAGCGTGTCAAGTTTGGCGTGAATTTCGTCAAGCACGGCATAAGTCATACGACCCATCGCGATTGACGGTTGGTTTGTTATGATAATTGCGAGGTAACCGCTTTTGTTTATCTTTTTTATTGCATCTGCGGCACCGCTGATAAGTTCAAGCTGCTTAGGAGAAGTGATGTAACCCTTGTACTTGTTTATCGTACCGTCACGGTCAAGAAAAATTGCTTTCTGTTTTCTGCTTGCGCGTTTAGAGTCAACTATGCCTTTTTCGACATCGGCAGTCACGTGACGCAGTCTGTCCGATGTGCCCATATCCTTGACGTATTCAGCCGAGTGGTACGCAAAGACTCTGCCTGTATTTATAATCGGCTCAAGCACATCAGCGCGAAGGTTGAGTTTACTCTCCGTGTGAGGGTAAGCAAGAACTTTTTTTGAAAGAATATGAATACCTGCGTTTACGCAGTTTTTGTAGTTTCCGTACCCGTCATTTTTAAACCAGTCCGTTACAACGTTGTTTTTGTCACAGACTACAAGCTCACTGTCATAAGGATGCGAATTAGGGTGGACAAAAAGTGTTGCAAGAGCACTGTTTTTTAAGTGGAAGTCGATCATTCTGCCAAAATCTACGCTGAAAACAAGATCACCGTTGATAAGCAGGAAATCATCTGTCAGCTGATCTTTGATTTTAAACAACGCACCTGCAGTGCCGAGAGGCTTGTCCTCTTCATAATAACTGATGTTTACTCCGAAAAATGATCCGTCACCGAAGTAACGCATAATCTTATCTTTCAGATGATGCACCACAATAATTATATCTGTAATTCCGTATTTACGCAGATTGTCAATCTGATATTCAAGCACGGGACGACCACATATTTCCATCATCGGCTTAGGTCTGTCACCGGAAAGTTTCTGCAATCTCTTGCCGAAACCACCTGCCATAATAACTGCTTTCACGCGTTTCACCGCCATCAGAATTGAATTTTGATTTCGTTGACGCCCAGCACGGATTTAAGAAGAGTATTATCCATCGCAGTTGACGATGTTCGTTTCTCGTCAAACAATTTCATAATTTCCGCTTCGGGCGTTTTAATAATATGTTCTATCGGCAGATTATGCTTCTCAGCAATCATAACACCGACATCGTATTTACTCAGGTTATCGTCTCCGCAGAGATTTAATGTCTGCGGAACATTTTTTATCATACTCAGTCTGATAAGTATATCTGCAACACTTCTGTAATCAAGTGCGGATCTCCACAATCCGTCTGCAAGGGTGAAGTTCTGGCCGTCCAAGGTCTTTTCAACAATGTTGTCATAAAAATGCTTTTTGTTTTCAAGCAGAGAAGGTCCGATCATATAAGGAAGTCGGGCAACGTTGAAACCGTAACTTCTTACAATGTTCTCTGCCTCCAGCTTCTGACTGCCGTATTCACTCACGGGGCAGGTGGGGTCACTCTCTTTAAAGCACGGAAGCTCCGCAGTGTTCTCGCCGTAAACACAGTCTGTCGAAGAAAACCAGAAGCTGTCGGCGTCACGGAAAGCTTCAAGAAAGTTTTCAAGTGCCGTTATGTTGATGTTACGTGCAAAATCGGGATCGCGCTTGACAAGGTCGAGATTGTGACAAGCAGAAAAATAAAAAATGCGACACTTTGTAATGTCTTTGGCAAGATTTCTGAGTTTTTGTACACTCTCTTTGTCTGTAACATCAAGGTGTTCCCAGTTTACTCTGGGATAATGTAAATTTTCTTTTTTGCCGTGATATGTTGCGATAATCTCCTCGTCTGTGTTGTTAACAAGACTATTGACGACGTATGATCCCAAAAATCCGTTTGCTCCGACAACTATGTACATACTTCCACCTCTGAGCATATATATTACATTTTAACACAACAACTTGTTTTATTCAATAATTTAAAGACAATAATAATTGCAAAATAAAAAATAAGGAAAAAATCACCGCAAGTTCATAAAGAATTAACAAATAAACTGTTGACAAATTCTTCCGTCAGTTGTATAGTAATAAATGTAGTTAGCACTCACGCTAAAAGAGTGCTAACGGTGCTAAAAGGCGGTGAGAAATTGGAACTCAGTCAGAGAAAAGAAAAAATACTCGCTGCTGTTGTAGAGCATTATATCAGAACGGGTGAGCCTGTCGGTTCCAAAACTCTGTTGTCAGCGCTTGATATTACGGTTTCAAGTGCAACAATCCGCAACGAGATGGCAGAACTTGCAGCTCTCGGCTACCTCGAACAGCCCCATACCTCAGCGGGCAGAATCCCCACGAATGAAGGTTATCGCTATTATGTCGATAATCTTATGGGTGTCCGACCGCTTGACGATTCTGTCAAACGGCAGATCGAAGCAGGTGTTTCGTTAAAGAATGCAAGTCCGGAAGCAATTCTTGCAAAGGCAAGTGAATTTCTTGCAGATATGACGGACTGCGCGGCAGTGTCTACCACTCCGTCAGGCGAGAATGCGACAATCAAGCGTATCGAATTTGTGCCCGTCGGTACAAGAACGGGAATGATAGTTCTCCTTACATCAACAGGAGTTATCAAAAGTAAGGTTTGCAGAAGTGACGTTGATCTTAATTCTTCGATGATCGAAAAGTTTTATAACATCGTCAAATCTTCTTTCCTCGGTTTACCGCTTGACGAAATTGATACGGCAACACTCCAGACGCTTGTTGCTTCAATGGGTGCAGATGCACTGACAATGATCCCTTTTGTTTCGGCAGTTTCAGAACTTGCACAGGAAGCAATGCGGACAATGGTTATGCTCGGCGGTCAGTCAAACATACTGCGTTACCGTGAGGACTACGGCACAACGGCTTATGAACTTATGGACTTCTTAAGACGAGGTGAGCCGATAAGTCAGCTGCTTGCAAACAGTAAGGCAGATTTCGATGTAAAAATCGGCGGTGAAAACAAGTTCAAGCAGCTTGAAAATTCCAGCGTTATAATGGCACACTACAACATAGACGGCGACAATCGCGGCTCGATTGGTATAATCGGCCCGACACGAATAGACTATGCAAGTCTTATACCGAGTGTAAGGTACCTTACCGACCTTGTAGGTGAGCTTCTTACACAGACACTCAATGAAGACTGAAAGGAATGAGATTTTTGGCAAAGGATAAGAAAAACAACATTGCCGAAGAGGAAGTAATTGAAGAAAAAGAAGTTGTTGCAGAACCCTCAAAGGAAGAGGAGCTTCTCAAACAGCTTGATGAAAAAAATGATCAGCTTTTAAGAACACTTGCAGAATACGACAATTTCCGCAAACGTTCACAAAGAGAGAAAGAAGCACTCTACGCAGAATGCAAAGCATCGGTTATCAATGCACTTTTACCTGTTGCAGATAATTTTGACCGTATTTTTGCTAATCCCGACGGAACACTTGAGGATTACAAAAAGGGTGTTGAAATGACCTTCAAGCAGTTCAGCGAAGTGTTCAAGAACCTCGGCATCGAGGCATTCGGTGAAGTCGGCGAGGAATTTGACCCGAACTTCCACAATGCAGTAATGCACACCGAAGATGACTCGGTAGGCGAGAATACAATTACAAACGTACTTGTCAAGGGTTATAAGCTTGGTGACAAGATTATCCGTCCCGCTATGGTAGCGGTTGCAAACTAAAACAACAAACAAAAATATATTGGAGGAAAATTATTATGGCAAAGATTATCGGTATCGACTTAGGTACAACAAACTCATGTGTATCAGTTATTGAAGGTGGCGAGCCTGTAGTTATCGCAAACGCAGAGGGCGCAAGAACAACTCCGTCGGTTGTCGGCTTCGGCAAGAACGGTGAAAGAATGGTAGGCCAGGTTGCTAAGAGACAGGCTATCACAAACCCTGACAGAACAGTTGCTTCAATCAAGCGTCAGATGGGTACAGATTACAAGGTTACAATCGACGACAAGAAGTTCACACCGCAGGAAATTTCTGCAATGATTCTTCAGAAGCTTAAGACAGATGCAGAAGCATACCTCGGCGATACAGTAACAGAGGCAGTTATCACAGTTCCCGCATACTTCACAGACGCACAGCGTCAGGCTACAAAGGACGCAGGTAAGATTGCAGGTCTTGAGGTTAAGAGAATCATCAACGAGCCCACAGCTGCAGCTCTTGCTTACGGTATTGATAAGGAAGACGATCAGAAGGTTATGGTTTATGACCTTGGTGGCGGTACATTCGACGTTTCAATCATCGAAATGGGCGACGGTGTTCAGGAAGTTCTTGCAACAGCAGGTAACAACCGTCTCGGCGGTGACGACTTCGACCAGAGAGTTATGGACTGGATGGTAAACGAATACAAGATGTCAAGCGGTATCGACCTTCGCGCTGACAAGATGGCTATGCAGAGACTTAAGGAAGCTGCAGAAAAGGCTAAGATTGAGCTTTCAGGTGTTACATCATCAGATATCAACCTTCCGTACATCACAGTTGACGCAACAGGCCCGAAGCACCTTGAAATGACTCTTACAAGAGCAAAGTTCAATGAGCTTACAGCAGACCTTGTTGAAGGAACAATGGGCCCCGTTCGTCAGGCTATGAAGGACTCAGGTCTTGCAGCAGCAGAGATCGATAAGGTTCTTATGGTTGGTGGTTCTTCAAGAATTCCTGCGGTTCAGGAAGCAATCAAGAAGTTTATCGGCAAGGATCCGTTCAAGGGCATCAACCCCGACGAGTGTGTTGCAATCGGTGCATCACTTCAGGCAGGTGTTCTCGGTGGTGAAGTTAAGGGTCTCCTTCTTCTCGACGTTACTCCGCTTTCACTCGGTATCGAGACAATGGGCGGTATCAATACAAAAATTATTGAAAGAAATACAACAATTCCCGTAAAGAAGAGCCAGATCTTCTCAACTGCAGTTGACAATCAGCCTTCTGTTGAGGTTCACGTTCTTCAGGGTGAAAGAGAGTTTGCAAAGGATAACAAGACTCTCGGTATCTTCCACCTTGACGGCATTATGCCGGCACGTCGTGGTGTTCCGCAGATCGAAGTAACATTCGATATCGACGCTAACGGTATCGTTCATGTTTCAGCAAAGGACCTCGGCACAAACAAGGAGCAGTCAATTTCAATCACATCTTCAACAAATATGTCAAAGGAAGACATTGAAAAGGCAGTTCACGAGGCTGAGCAGTTCGCACAGGAAGACAAACAGCGCCGTGAAGAGGTTGACACAAGAAACAACGCTGACCAGATGGTTTACCAGTGCGAAAAGATGATTTCTGAAGAGGGCGACAAGTTCCCTGAAGAGGATAAGGCTGCTCTTACAACAGAAATCGAAGCTCTTAAGGAAGCTCTCAAGGGTGAGGACATCAACCTTATCAAGAACAAGCAGGAAGCTCTTCAGGCTAAGTTCTACGAGGTTTCAGAGAAGATTTACAAGGCAGCTCAGGCTGCAGCAGGTGCACAGGGTGCTCCCGATATGGGTGACATGGGCGGTGCTCCTAACGGTAGTAATGACGGCTTCTACGAGGCTGATTACACAGACGTAACAGACGACGAATAATTTTAACTTAAACAAGGGATTGCGGCAGCTTATGTCGCAACCCCTGTTTCAGAGTCAGGGGCTTGATTATGGCTGATAATAAAAGAGACTATTACGAGGTGCTCGGCGTTGAAAAGAGTGCGAGTGCCGACGAAATAAAAAAAGCATACAGAAAAAAAGCAAAACAGTACCACCCCGACCTTAACCCCGGAAACGCAGAAGCTGAGGCAAAGTTCAAGGAAGCAAACGAGGCTTATGAAGTCCTTAGTGACGATCAGAAAAAAGCACGTTACGACCAGTTCGGTCACGCAGGTGTTGACCCCAATTACGGAGCAGGCGGTGGCGGATTCGGTGGCGGATTCGGCGGCTTCGGTGACGATATCGATCTTGGCGACATCTTCTCAAGCTTCTTCGGAGGTGGCGGCGGATTCGGTGGCGGTGGCCGCCGTGCTAATCCTAATGCACCCCGTCGCGGTGAGGACTTGCAGTCAACCGTTACAATCTCTTTTGAAGAGGCTGCAAAGGGTTGTAAGCGCAAGGTAGATGTTAATCGTATTGATGTCTGCGCCGAGTGTAACGGTTCAGGTGCAGAGAAAGGCACTTCACCGACAACCTGTCCCGACTGTCACGGTTCAGGTCAGGTTATGGCTCAGCAGAGAACACCCTTCGGTGTTATTCAGACTCAGCGTGCATGTACACGATGCGGCGGTAAGGGTAAGATCGTTGAAAATCCGTGTCAGAAGTGCCGCGGAAGAGGCCGTGTTTCAAAGCACAGCACTCTTGAAGTCAATATTCCCGCAGGTATCGATGACCGTCAGATTCTCAATGTAAGAGGCGAGGGCAACAAGGGTGTAAACGGTGGTCCCTCAGGTGACCTTCACGTTAATGTCAATGTCCGTCCGCATCCGTTCTTTGAGCGTGACGGCTTCAATGTATGGTGTGAGGTGCACGTAACATTCGTTCAGGCTGCACTCGGTGATACTCTTATGGTTCCGACACTTGACGGTAAGGTTAAGTACGATATCCCTGCAGGTACACAGCCGGGCGCTGTTTATGTGCTCAAGGGCAAGGGTATACAGAACATACACACAAAGGTACGCGGCAATCAGCTTGTACGTATCATTGTTGATGTGCCGACAAAGCTTAATGCAGAGCAGAAGGATGCGTTGCTTAAGTTCAACGAGTCAATGGGCGGCAACAAGCCCGAAGCAGATGACAAAAAAGGCTTTTTCGGAAAGAAGCGCAGATAAATGAAGTACAGAGCATATATTTTCGACCTTGACGGTACACTTCTTGATACGCTTCTGGATCTTGCAAATGCAGTAAATTTTGCAATGCGCTTCAAGGGATATCCCGAAAGAACTGTCGATGAAGTGAGAAGTTTTATCGGTAACGGTATAAAGGTGCTTATTAAACGCTCCGTACCTGATGGTACAAGCGATACCGACTATGCCGAGGCACTTGAAATCTTCACGAAGTATTATCTAGAACATATCGCGGACAATACAAAGCCTTACGACGGAATGATTGATGTTGTAAAAACACTCAGAGAACGCGGTTGTAAGGTTGCCGTACTTTCAAATAAGGCGCACTTCGCTGCACAGGCAGTGGTCAAAGACTTTTTTGGTGATATTTTCGATCTCGTTGTCGGAAAGATGGATGAATTTCCATCAAAACCTGAACCCGATTCACTTTTTTACACGATTAAAACTCTCGGTGTCACAGCCGAAGACTGTGTTTATATCGGTGACTCGGATGTTGACGTGCTCACGGCACATAACGCAGGTATTCCCTGCATAGGTGTAACGTGGGGCAACCGTGACGAGGATGTCCTGGTCTCAGGCGGTGCAGAATATATCGCCAATAAACCGGAAGAAATTCTGAATATATAAAAACAAAGTGTCTTGCAAAACTGCAAGACACTTTGTTTTTATCCGATTATATAATCTTTATGCTTTTCAAGGAATATTATATCTACAATCGCCTTGATATAAATTCCGTCACCACGGTATTCCTCTTGGAGGAGCACACCGTCCTCACGGATGTAATTGACAAGTCCTCCGTCGGAATAGGGGATAAGAAGCTCTGCTTTTTTTCTTGTTAAGGGAAGTGACAGCTGAATCTGTGCAAGAAGATTATCAAGACCTCGGTTATTGAGAGCCGAAATCATAACAAACTTGCCCTGTGCAGGAAGAATGAATGAATTGTCGCAAAGGTCGCACTTGTTAAGCACGGAAATTATCGGCTTACCCTCGCAACCGAGTGAATTCAGAAGATTGGTTGTAACCGCAAGATGCTCGGCACAGCAATCGTCCGAAGCATCGCACACATTGAGGATAACCGTTGCCGATGCAGCTTCTTCAAGCGTTGAGTGGAAAGCCTGAACAAGGTGATGAGGAAGTCTGCGGATAAGTCCAACCGTATCGATAAGCATAACGCTTCTTCCGTCGGGAAGAATAAGTGCTCTTGATGTCGGGTCAAGTGTAGCAAAGAGCTTGTTTTCGGCAAGAACACCTGCATCTGTCAGAGCGTTCATAAGTGTTGATTTACCTGCGTTGGTATAACCGACGATTGCAACGGTCTCAACACCGTCCTTTTCGCGTCTTGAACGCAGCTGCTCACGTCGTTTTGCAATTTCCTTCAGGTCTTCTTCAAGGCTCTGAATTCTTCTGCGGATGTGACGGCGGTCACTTTCAAGCTTCGTTTCACCGGGACCTCTTGTACCGATACCACCGCCGAGTCGTGAAAGCTGTGTACCCTTACCGCCGAGACGGGGGAGTGAATACTTAAGCTGAGCCAGCTCAACCTGAATTTTACCCTCACCGCTTCTTGCTCTTGCGGCAAAAATGTCAAGAATAAGTGTTGTTCTGTCGATAACACGTATCTCGGTCTCGTTTTCAATGTTTCTCTGCTGTGACGGAGTAAGCTCACCGTCAAAAATCAACAGGTCAACATCATTATTTTCGGCAAATTCCTTGATTTCTTCAAGTTTACCGCTGCCGACATACGTCGCTGAGTCAGGTCGGTCGCGCTTTTGTAAAGTTTTTGCACAAACTACGGCACCTGCCGTGCGTGCAAGCTCCTCAAGCTCGTCAATCGACACCTCAGCATCATAATCGTCCGTATCTATGCCGATAAGCATAGCGACTTCGGGCGACTGACTGTTTTCATAAAGTTCCATAAATCAATATCCTTCGGGATTATTCTTCTGCCATCTCCAGGAGTCCTCGCACATCTCATCAAGACCTCTCTCAGCTTTCCAACCGAGTGTTTCAAGAGCCTTTGACGGATCAGAGTAGCAAACTGCAAGGTCACCGGGGCGACGGTCAACAATTTTGTAGTTAAGGGGCTTGCCGCAAGCCTTTTCAAAAGCGTGAACAATGTCAAGAACACTGTAACCGATACCTGTACCGAGGTTATAAGCGTCAATGCCTTTACCTGAAAGCACCTTTTCAACTGCCTTTACGTGGCCGAGTGCAAGGTCAACAACGTGGATGTAATCACGTACGCCTGTACCGTCGTGTGTATCGTAATCGTCACCGAAAACGCTCAGGCAGGGGAGCTTACCAACAGCAACCTGAGTGATGTACGGCATAAGATTGTTCGGAATACCGTTCGGATTCTCACCGATTCTGCCACTCTTGTGTGCACCGATGGGGTTGAAATAACGGAGAATTGCAATGCTCCACTCGTTATCTGATGCCCAGATATCACGGAGAATAAGCTCAATCATATACTTTGTTGTGCCGTAGGGGTTTGTTGTGCCGCCGATCTGCATTGTCTCCTTGAGGGGAGAGGGGTTATTCTCACCGTAAACAGTTGCAGATGAGCTGAAAACAATCTTCTTACAGCCTGCATCACGCATAGCTTCACAGAGTGTGATTGTACCGCCGATGTTATTTTCGTAGTATTCAAGCGGTTTTGCACAGCTTTCGCCAACAGCCTTAAGACCTGCGAAATGGATAACTGCATCAATCTTGTTTTCTGCAAAAATCTTATCAAGACCTTCTCTGTCGCGGATATCACATTCGTAGAACTTGAAATCCTTGCCTGAAAGCTCCTTGATTCTGTTTAGTGCTTCGGGACAGCTGTTATAGAAGTTATCTACGATAACGATTTCGTGACCTGCTTCAAGCATCTCAACGCAGGTGTGTGAGCCGATGTAACCGGCACCGCCTGTAATTAAAATTTTCATTTCTATCACTCCAATTGACAAATTTTTACCTATACTGTATTATTATAATTGTTTTTAAATCAAATTGCAATAATAAATGAGGTTATTATGAGTAATTTATCAGATATCGGTGTAATAAAAAGTGTACTTCAGCGTCACGGCTTTACGTTTTCCAAGGCTCTCGGACAGAACTTTATCATCAATCCGTCCGTGTGTCCCCGCATAGCAGAGGAAGGCGGAGCGCGTGAGGGAGTGGGCGTACTTGAAGTCGGTGCGGGAATAGGTGTTCTCACGGCTGAACTTGCAAAACGTGCGGACAAGGTTGTCTGTGTTGAGCTTGATACAAGACTTCTGCCTGTGCTTGACGAAACTCTTGCAGATTTTGACAATATCAAAATCATCAACGGTGACATTCTCAAAGTTGATCTGCACAAAATTCTTGAAGAAGAATTCGGTGATATGCCCGTAATAGTTTGTGCAAATCTGCCGTATTATATCACGTCACCCGTAATTATGCGTCTTCTTGAAGAGAGACTTAATATCGAATCAATCACCGTTATGGTGCAGAAGGAGGCGGCAGTGCGACTTTGTGCCGATGTTGGCAGCAGAGATTCGGGTGCAGTAACTGTTGCGGTTGATTTTTATTCCGATGCGCAGAAACTTTTTGACGTTTCAAGAGGCTCGTTTATGCCTGCTCCTAATGTCGACAGTGCGGTTATCCGCCTTGATGTGCGTAAGGAAGTACCCGTAGAGGTAACGGACGAAAAATTCTTTTTCTCTATGGTGCGTTCAGCGTTCAGTCAACGCAGAAAAACGGCATCAAACGGTATCAGCTCAGGTCTCGGAATGAGCAAACAGACAGTTATCACTGCAATCGAAAACGCAGGACTTCCATCAACCATCCGTGCCGAAAGCCTGACAATGGAACAACTCGGCACACTTTGCGAAGAACTTTATAAATTGAGATAAAAAAGGAGAGCCTAAGCTCTCCTTTAATTTTTAGTATGAGAATTTATAAGCAGATATTTGCGTAATCGTCGCATCTATATACATCTGTGTTTCTTCGCCACCGGTTACAGAGGCTTTCATGTTTCCGGGTGCACACAGTTCAACGGAAGAAATTCTGCCCTGAGCATCAACAATTGCGGTTATTTCCGTGTTCGGATATTCAACTGTGCAGTATTCAAACTGAGCAATTCCTGTCATATCATTGTATAAATCGTCAAGTGTCGATGTGCGTGAGTAAAGATTGAATGTCAGTTTATAACCGCCACCGTATTTGACTGCAGTTGCACTTTTGATTTCACTTGCTGCAAGATAGATCTCGGAAAGAATATCCTCAGCTTTTTCACCCTTAAGGGTTTTACCTTTATAGAAGGTATATTTCTGATCCTCGTATTCGGTTTTTAAAGCATTTTCAAGGATACCTTGAAACATAGAATTTTCTTCGCCGTTCATTAAAAACTCGTTGACAGTTCCTGATCCGTCAATAGAAATAACAAGATTACACTTGTTCTGCTCATATGACTTTTTAATACTGTCGTTGTAAAGCTTGACAATGTCTGCCTTACTCATTTCACCTGAACCAATACCTACAGTAATTTGAAGCACCTTAAGCGCATCAGTTGAGTTGATTTTTTCGTCAGCGTTCACATCAGCAACACTTGAGTCAAACTTTGACGGTGTTGTGCCAACGGCATACTTCAAAATAGCCAACGCGTCGGTTGAATTTACCTTGTTGTCGGAGTTAACATCACCTGCAGTTGCTGCAAAAGACATAACGGATGACGTCAGCACGATGCCGACAACAAGTAATGCGCACATAACTTGTTTCATTACTTTCTTCATTTTAGATTTCCTCCTTGATTTTTTTCTATTTACAATAAGTTTATCGGGTTTTTAATCATGCTTTTGTAAACCAGAATTCACTTATCATAAATCCGTCGATCGGCTCCGTGATTTCAAGCACTGCACAGCCGTTTTCGAGGTACTCTGCAGGCACATCGTAAACAACGCTCAGATAACCGTCTGCAAGGTAGAGCTTTTCGAACTCCTCATCCCTTACACCGCCGAATTGTCCGCCGTCGTGGATAACATTACCGTTGATTGTTACCTTGTGATGCACAATTTCATCATTCGGTCTGTTCTTATATGTGATTCGGAGCTTATAGTCACCTGCAATCAGTCCGGAAACACGGCAGTCAAAGTTAAAGTGGTCAAAAACTTTTGTCATACACATCGGCATTTCTGCATTAAAGTTAGAGTCACCGCGGAAGTTCATATAGTATTCGCCCTTCTGCTTGCCGCAGACTTCAAAACCGTGCTCAGCAAAGGAGAAATAATACTCATCGTGTGCAACCTTGTTTCGTTCAAAATATCTGATTGCATTTTCAGGATTTTCACCGAGCTTTTTCACAAGATAACGTCTGTCGGTTACAGGGTTGTCGATTGTCATCAGCGTACAGCCTCTTTCCCAATTCATACCGTGGTAATGCTCAACATCAAGCTGCATACCGATAAGATTAAAGAGCATTTCTGCAAATTCATCAATCTTTTTACGGTTTTCTTTGTATTCATCACAGAAGTCTGTGTTAAGGGTTTCGATAGCCTTCTGTGTTTCACCAAGGTAAACGAGAGTTTTTGCCTCTTCAATGAGTCCGAGCTCAAAAATGCGTCTGTCACGCACGATTTTGTCACAGTATGCTCTGAAAAGGTGAAGAACAAAACGCCAGTTATTCATCAGTTCGGGATTTTCTTCAGCCATTTTTACGAACGCGTCAAAGTTTGCCTGAATATTTATGTTTTCAACGGGGTCGCCTTCCCAGCTGTGCTCGAATGCAATAATCGCATCAGCAAGTTTTTCTGCATCTGTACCAATGAAGAATGCACGGCAGTAGTCAAGTACATTTTCTCTTAAATCACTGTCGCAGTCGAGGTCCATTGCACTCCATACAAACTTGTTGAGGTCATCGTTAACACCCTCGGAATATGTAACGCTTCCGTCAACATACTGTCTTGTCTGTCTGTGATAGAGTCGGTACTCCGACGGACGGGGATTGACTGCTTCACGGCTGAGTGTTGCAGCAAGTGCATAGTGCCAGTCGTCACGATCGAAGTGCACGGGAGTCTCACAACGTACGTTGTGACCGATATCGGGATAAAGTCTGAACGGATAACGGCTGTCGATTTTTCTGCGGAGTTCATCAAGCGGCATCGCGTGATTGGGTCCGTAGATAACACCGTCAATTTCCTCGGGGCACTTTGCCATTTCTTTTGTGAATCTCTCACCCCAGTCGGGATATTCGTGCGGAGCCTGTGCAGACGGCCACATCTGGATTTTCGGGAATACCTTCTGCATCTCACGCTTCATTTTTGCACAACGCTGAACAAAAGCTTCGCCCTGCATATCACCGGGATCGCCTCCGGGAGGGAAAAGGATGTCAAGCTTCGGAAGATCGTCATAAAGACGGTGCATTTTCTCCATTGTCTCTTCATCAGAATCCTTTGTCCACAGTTCGTGCCATACTGAAAGGTCAATATCGAGCTTTACGCAGATTTCTGACATTGCAACAAGCATTTCTTTCTGTGAAAATCTCATCAATGTGCTTGTTTCTTCGCGAACACCCGAGTCAGCCTCAACTGTGTTCATGCCGAACAGTACAAGGTCACGGATATAACGCTCATACTGCGCCTTGTCCCACATATCGACCGTGTTATTCATATCCGTGTAACTGAGCTGATGACCGCGGATTTTCATTGACGGCACTCTTGTAAGGCTGATGTTTTTAACAAGACAGATTTCACCGTCATCCCATACAGCTTTTTTGATAAATTCACCGCAACCGTAAAGCAGGCCGCGCAGACGGTGTGCGATAATTACGGTTTTGTCTGCATTGTGTTCAACGCGGTATTCTTCGCTATCGCTTTCATCTTCAATGCGCAAAGCGACATAGTTTTCATCGCATTCTGCGCAGATTTCAGGTCTGTAACCTGCACGGATTTCGATTTCTTCGGCAAACATTTCTGCCGCGCGAAGTTCAATGTCACCTGAAGCGACTATCTTTAAATTGCTGAAAATGTATTTCATTAAATCACAACCTTGATTATTAAGTTAATTTAGTATATCATATTCCCGTAACAGAAAACAACAGAAAGTGTAAAAAATATGATTGAAAGAATAAAAGAAAAAAATGTCTGGGATTACCTTAAAGAAACTGCTTTGCCGATTGTACTCTACGGTATGGGTAACGGAACTGATATGGTAATCGAAAAACTAAATGAAATCGGTGTAAGTGTATCGGATATTTTTGCATCGGATGAATTTGTCCGAGGTCATTCCTTCCGTGGATTCAAGGTGCTTAAATATTCCGAAGTCTGTCAGAAATACGACGATTTTGTTATTGTTGTCTGCTTTGCCGTGCACGATGAAGTGATGCTTGAAAGAATTAAATCTTTATCTCTTAAGCACACCCTTTTTGCCCCGAATGTGCCGATAGTCAATGACGGTGTTTTTACCCGTGAGTTCATTGAAGAGCACGATGAAGAATTCGAGCGTGCATACAGTCTTCTTTCAGATGATTTTTCGCGTCAGAGCTTTGTTGATATTCTTAACTTTAAAGTCAGCGGAAAGGTAGAATATCTTTTCAAGTGCGAAAAGCAGAAAGAAGAAATTTATTCCGAATACCTGAAACTCGGAAGAGACGAGATTTTTATGGACCTTGGTGCGTATGACGGTGATACCGTACGCGAGTTTTTACAGGCAACTGACGGAGAATACAAAAGCATTATCGCAGTTGAAGCTGACGAAAAAAATTACCGCAAACTGACGGATAAAACATCAGAGGTCAGAAATATTACCACATACAATCTTGCCGCATGGGATAAAAAAGGAACCCTCTTCTTTGAAAAGAAGAAGGGCAGAAACTCAAAGCTTTCAGCGTCGGGTACAGTCGAAGTGCAGGCTGACAGCGTTGATAATATTCTCGGTGGTGAAAAAATTACCATACTTAAAATGGATATCGAGGGAAGCGAAGAAAAAGCATTGGACGGAGCAAAAAATACAGTCGAACAGTACCGACCCAAGCTTTATGTCTGCGCATATCACCGTAATTCCGATATGTACCGTCTTCCGCTTAAAATCAACGAGTTGTGTGCAGATTACAAAATTTATTTCTGCCATCATCCGTATATCCCTGCATGGGAATCGAATTTCTACTGCATTGTTGATTAATCGACACGGTTATGGTACAATACACGGGTTGTGAATTTTACAGAAAGGGGGATCGCATATGAGCAATCCGAAAGCAAGGACATTACCGGATGTGTTTTCAATGTTCTTTATAATGTGTGCTGTCTATGGCATTGATCTTTTCTTGTTTAAAACAGACCTTACTATCCTTGGAACGTCACTTTTTGCCTGGATTATGGGCTTTGCCCTGCTTGTTATGTATATCCGCGGAGCAAGGACTTCACGCAAACTCCTCGGCATCAGCTTTCGAAACGAAAAAATTCTGGCGGGCGTGCTTTACGGAGCCGTATTTTCGGTAGTTCCTATTGTTGCGGTCATTCTCGCGGAGTTTATTTATTTTTCATCATTAAGTCCGATTACGCTTGACATAAGTTTTGTATCCCCTAACTTGATATACAGCGATGACGTAAGTTTGGCTACTGTAGCCATCGTCTATGCGGTTTCGATTCTTGCTGCTTCAGCCTTCAAGGAATTTTTCTTCCGCGGATTTATGCTCAGAACCCTTCGCAAAAATATGTCTTTTGCTAAGGCCAACCTTTTGCAATCGGCTATGTATCTGTCGTTTACGGTTGTGCTGATTTTACGCAACTTCCTGTATAATATTTATGACGAAAACGCAAAAAGAAGAGTTTTGCTTATTGTGGCGTTCTGTGCGGTTAACGAGATGCTCTCAGGTATCAAACGCGGCATGATGACACGCGTATCGGGTGCAACATACATCGCACTTGTCGACAGCTATATTTACACATTCTTTTCGACCTGCCTTATGATAACAGAAAGCTACACTGCATGGATGTTTATGCCGCATATGCTTGCTATTCAGGTGCTTTCGTTCCTGCTAACGTTGGTTTACTACAAGATAAGTATGAAAAAAATCAACATAAAAAAAGCCCACAGAGAGGCACGTGAACAAACGGAATTGCGAGAGATTGAGGCTAGGCGCAAGGCCAATGAAGAAAAATCAATCAACAAAAAAACGGACGGCATTGATGAGATCAGTCCGGATAACTTCAAAAAAATCGTCCGTAACGACTCTCACTCAAAGCGCCGACACCTTTCGGATGAGGAAATTCTTCAAGGTAAAAAATCTATCGAAGAAACACTTACAACGCCTATCGAAGATACTTCGACTGACGAGGTCAACGCAATACTCAAGGACTTTACAAGGGAACGTTCGAGTCATCACAAACACCGTTCAAGAGAAATTACGGCTGATTTTAATGCAGATAATTTCCTTGAAACTTACGGTAAAGACGATGGTAAAAAGCATCATCACCATCATCGCAGTGAGTCTAAACATCACAAGTCCGGGTCTGCAACGAAGCCGAAGCAAGTGCAGGCAGAAAAGAAGATTTCTAAAAAGCCGAAGCTTACTTTTACACAAAAGCTGCAAAGCCTTGGTGGTATAGACGATTCGGCATCCAATGATCTGATATAAATAAAAGAGGTTATCTCGTCTGAGATAACCTCTTGCTTTTTCTGAGTTATGTAATTATGCCTCTTCCTTCATAGCTGCGAAGCACTCGCTGCAGTAAACGGGACGATCCTCACGGGGACGGAAGGGAACCTTAGCAATCTTGCCGCAGTTAGCACATGTAGCCTCGAAAAGCTCACGCTCGCCACGAACTGCGTTCTTTCTTGCGTCACGGCACTTCTTACAACGCTGGGGCTCGTTTACAAAGCCTTTTTCAGCATAGAACTCCTGCTCACCTGCAGAGAAGATGAATTCCTCGCCACAATCCTTGCAAATTAATGTCTTGTCTTCGTACATGATTTTTACCTCACTTAATTTTATTTGCAGCTTGTACGGGCTGCGACACCTGTGTGTTGTTTTCACAAGTGTAAAGGTATCATTTTTCCTTGAGTTTTTTTCTTGCTCTTTGCAAAGCGTTGTCAACGGTTTTCGCGCTGACAGAAAGGATCTCGGCAATAGAATTGTAGTTGTGGCCCGAAATATGAAGTTTCAGCACATCGCGTTCAAGATCAGTAAGCTCGGTCTTGATTTTGCGGTGTACCGCGTTCATTCTTTCCTGCATTTCAACCACAGTCTGGGGGTTCGCCTGACCGTCGGTCAGGTCAATACTGTCGATAAGCACGTAAGAGTTCAGTGGTGTGTGTTTATTACGCAGTTGATTTCTTACCGCAGTCATAATACGGTTAGAAATACATTTGACAGAGTATGTATTAAACTCTGCGCCTCCGGATGACGAATAACTGTAAACGGAACTCAGAAGACCTATCATACCTTCCTGAATCAGATCACTGTGCGTCAGAGGAGAACGTCCCACATAAGCCGCAGCAATGCTTTCAACAGTCGGTGCGAAGGCTTCGACAAGTTTGTTCATCGCGTCGTTATCGCCGTTGCGCGCCGCATCAAGCAGATCCTCTTTTATTGAGAATTTACCCATACGGACACCTCACAGGACTAAGATACGCTATTATCATATCCTATAAAAAAATTAAAGTCAATCGATTTTATTTAATTCTCTGTTTACACCAAATTAGCACTTAAGTTTTTGTGTAAAAATACAGACTATTATTCACGATTTTACAAAAAAATATATTTTTTGCACAAAGACAACAAAAATGTTGCAAATATTTACGGGTTGAAATTAGAGCACAATTAATGTATAATTAGTTAGATTTTTACGGGGAGGCAATGTGATGACAGGCTTCATTTTTCTTGATAAACCCGAAGGTATAACTTCGTTCACTGCAGTCAACAAAACACGCCGTATTCTCGGCGTTAAAAAAGCAGGACATACAGGCACACTTGACCCTATGGCGACGGGCGTTTTGCCGATAATGCTTGGCGGTGCAACACGCTTTTCTCAGTATCTTCCCGTGCATGACAAGTCTTACCGAGCAAAAATTCTTCTCGGAACAGTTACAGATACCCTAGACACAACAGGTGAAGTGCTTGAAACACGAGAGGTAAATGTAACAGAGGAAGAGCTTCGTGCGGCTGTTATGTCTTTCGTTGGTGACATCAAGCAGCTTCCACCGATGTATTCTGCTGTTTCTAAAAACGGTGTCCGACTTTACAAGCTCGCGCGTCAGGGAATTGAAATCGAGCGTGAGGCAAGGGATGTTACAATCTATTCGATAGAAATTGTATCCGGCCTCAATAACAACGAGTTCGAAATTGATGTTTCCTGCTCTGCGGGTACTTACATCCGTTCACTTGCAGCGGATATCGGAGAAAAACTCGGCTGCGGTGCAACTATTTCTGCTTTAAGGCGCACAAAGGCAAACGGAATTAGCATTGAACGCACAGTCACATTTGAAGAACTCGAAAAAGCCGTTGAATCAGGCACTGCGGAAAACCTGATTGAGCCATGTGACGAGATGCTTTCATCATATCCGTCGGTTCAGGTCAGCGACAAGCAGGCATTTTTGTTCTCAAACGGCGGTGCACTTGACCTCAACAGGGTAAAGGACAAAGAAACTGTCGGATTGTGTCTTGTTTATTCTGCGTCAGGCAAGCTTATGGGACTTGGCAAAATTGACCGTGAAGCAGGGGAACTCAAGGTTGAAAAAATCCTTGTTTATTAAGGCAGATTTAGGGCAAAATCGTATACATTTTATATATATAATATACTCGAGGCAAAACGGCACGATTTTTCGTGTCGTTTTTTGTATAAAAAGAACCAAAAGTAAGGAGCTGAAAAGTAAGGGTGAATCTTTTAAAAAAGTCAATATTTCAGAAGATAAAAAATAAACATCAAATACTGTGAAATATGTACAAATTAAAAATATTCCTTGAAAATTTATTGACTTTAAATGAAGAATGGTTTATATTTAAACTAACCATAAGAGTGGTGTCATTGGGGTTATTCTGCCCTGATGTCAGCAACGCTGTGCTGTGACACCCGTCTGGTTTAAAACGCGTCGTATTTACGGCGGTAATCGCGACCATCGGCACGAGCCTGTTCAACGCTGCTTAAGCGGGAAGGTTAAGGTGGCGGACGACGGTTCGGTTCGAAAGGGGAGATTATTCAACGTAATAATGTCGCATCAGCGGTGCACAGCTGACTAAAAGCGTGCAAAACCAATACTATACGATATAGTATAAAATTTAATGGAGGTGCAATCCAAAATGAGTAATGCAAAAAGATTTTTGAGTGTTATCCTCGCAATTATCATGTTGTGCTCAACACTCGTAATCGGCGCAAACGCAGCATACACTGCTTATAAGGATTCTGCTATCATCAACCAGTATAACAAGCTTGATAAAGCAGTTCTTACAACAGATCAGTATGCATCAGCTGCATTGGATGAAATTGATCGTATGCTCACAAAGGAACAGCTTAAGTTCACACGTGAGGATATCATCGTTGGTGATATCGATCTTACATCTGTTGACGCAGCAATGGACTCAGTTTACGCTATCGTTAACGGTGCTCTCTTCTCATCATTGAAGGGTATGCTCGGTGACCTTCAGTACTTGAATGCTGACGCATTCGCAACTGAGGCAAAGGGTGGCGTAAGAAGATCTACAGCAGGCAAGACTGACACAGATATTCTCTATGCAGTTTTCCAGTTCTTGCATGACAACACAGACCTTCTTGTTTCTTTCGTAGAAGGCAACCTTGACACAGGTTCAATCCTCAGCTCACTCATCGACCTCAGCGAGTTTATGGATGTTAATAAGCTCCTCAAGGGTCTCCTTTATGAGTTTGCTTACGGCGTTGAAGGCACAGATGCTCAGGTAGCTGGTTCTTCTGTTGACGCTATGGCTCAGACTCTCATCGACAAGTACGTTACAGACGGCTTCACAGATGAAGACGGTGAGTTCGTT
>JAZROM010000032.1:0-13141 GCA_045648745.1 Acutalibacteraceae bacterium
AGTAAGGAGGTCATTCTATGAGAATAGGTCATGGATATGATGTACATCGTTTATGCGAAGGACGAAAGCTTATTATCGGTGGAGTTGAAATTGAATATGCAAAAGGACTTCTCGGTCATTCAGATGCCGATGTTCTTTTGCACGCGATAAGTGATTCACTGCTGGGAGCTGCAGGTATGGGTGATATTGGCGGAATGTTTCCTGACACTGATCCGACATTCAAAGATGCTGATAGCCTTGTTCTTCTTAAAAGAGTTGTTGATGCAATTGCAGACAAGGGTTATAAAACCGTTAATATTGATGCAACAATTATTGCGCAGAAGCCTAAAATGAGTCCCTACATATCAACCATGAAAAAAAATATTGCAGATGCTCTTGGTGTTGATGCAGATTGTGTTAATGTAAAAGCAACAACCAAGGAAAAACTTGGATTTACTGGCTCAGGAGAGGGTATTTCTGCACATTGTGTATGCCTGATAGAATGAGTATTTTTGTAAATCTAAGTAATAATAAATTAACGGGAGTATTTTATGAGCAGTTTATTTGATAACATCAGTCTGTTGTTCGACAGACTTGTTGCGTTATTTTCTTCATATAATCTGATAACAGACACACTTGACATCGCACTTGTTGCTGTGCTGATTTTTAGTGCAATAAAAATGCTTAAGGAAACAAGAGGTATTCAGATTGTCAAGGGTCTTATTATTGTCGGTGTTGTTTACTTTATTATAAATTTACTTAATATGCAGGCAAGTACCTATCTTTTTAAGACTCTGCTTGGCGATTTTATTATTGTTCTTATTATTCTCTTTACTCCTGAAATCAGGCACGCCTTAGAAACTATGGGACGTAAGAATTTTGCATTTTTAAATTTCTTTGGAGCTCAGCAGGGTGATGCGATGTATGAGAGACAGAAGAAGTCTGTTCTTGAAATCTGTAAGGCTTGCAATGAAATGAGTGAGAAAAAAGTTGGTGCTCTTATTGTATTTGAACGCAATACAATGCTTGGAGATGTTGTTAAGACCGGTACTGCTGTTGAAGCTAAAGTAACCAAAGAGCTTATAGGAAGTTTATTCTTTCCCAATTCGCCTTTGCACGACGGCGGAGTTGTTATAAGAGATGGACGTGTTTGCGCTGCAGGTTGTATTTTGCCTTTGACAGAAAATGATATGCTCAGCAGTCAGCTTGGTACACGTCACAGAGCTGCACTTGGAATAACCGAAAAGAGTGATGCTGTTGTAGTTGTTGTCTCAGAAGAAACAGGTATGATTTCTGTTGCTTATGAAGGTGCACTTGAACGCGGTGTTACTGACGGTGTTTTGATCGAAAGACTGCTTGATTATGTGCTTCCGAAGAAAGAAGATGTCGTAAAAGGTTCGTTATCTTCAGTTGCTATTAAATTTTTTAAGACGATAAAGGAGAAGGCTAAAAAATGAGTAAACGTAAGTTAAGCCTCAGAAGGCTCTTTTCCAACACAAAATTTCTTGTGATTTTTTCTATTGTTTTAGCGTTCATATTCTGGATTGTTGTTGCATTGGAGTATGCGCCTATTGTTGATAATGTTGTAGAAAACGTACCCGTTAAAATAGATACAGAAAACAGCGTCCCGGATAAGTTAGGTCTGCAGCTGTTTGGTAATACTGATTTTACTGTTGATGTTACCGTAAGGGGTAACAGATATGATATTGGTGGCGATTTGATTTCTGCAGATGATTTTGATGTTATTGCACAGACTGCTTATGTTAACTCCTCTGGTGATCACACTTTAAAGGTTAAAGCAAGCCTCAAAGACGCTGATGCTGATTATGAAATTGTCGGATTATCTTCCGAGTACATCGAAGTATATTTTGACAGATATGAAGAGAAAGAAATTGAAGTTTCTGCACAGCTTGTTACTGAACTTAGTAATATTACTGATCCTGAATATCTCTTTGATGAAACTGATATTATTTTTTCAACAAAAACAGTTTTGATATCAGGAGCAAAAACTGATGTTGACAGGGTAATAGGTGCTAATCTTGAAGTGGTTGTTGAAGAAAAGCTGATTGAAAGTATTACTCTTGATGCTCAGATTAAGCTTGTTTCTTCAACTCCCGATGAATTTAAATATGTAAAAATAAATAACGAGTCATCCTTGACCGTACCGGTGACCTTGCCGGTTTATAAAATTCAGACTCTTCCTGTTTCTGTTTCATTTAAGAATTCTCCCTCAGAATATCTGAATACACCGTTTGAATATACATGCACGCCGGAGTTGGTAAAGGTTGCTGTTATGCAGAACGGTTCTAATAATGATGAAACTCTTGAAGTTGGCACGATTGATTTCAGTGAAATCACTGAAACTAATTCAGTTTTTGAGTTTAACGTTTCGGATCTCGTAGATATTAAAGTGCTTGACGGTACAAAAAGTTTTAAAGTTAAGCTTGATACTACCGGTATTCTGTCAAAGACTATTAAAACTGATAATGCAAATATTACTGCTTCAGGTGCAGATAATGATGTCGCCATAGATATTACTCTTGAAAATTCAGGGAACATCAATGTTTGCGGACCTAAGGATTCGTTAGTGAGTATCTCTGACAAGGATATTTCAGGAACAATTGATTTAAGTGATGTCGAATTGTCTTCGAAAGGTAACAGAGTTCCTGTAAATATGTTAATTAAAAATTATAATGATTGTTGGATTACGGGTACATATTACGCTTTTGTGAGAATAAAATGATTTTAATTTGATAAGAGAGGCTGTGACTTCTCTTATCAAATTTTGTTTTTTGGAAGTATATAGATTTTTAAGGTCCGAATATATATGAATAATATATTAATTATTTTAGTTTTTTGATTTTAAGTGTTGTAAATTGTAATTGAATTATGCTATAATGATACGAATAGAATTATATCTATAATTATGTCTGGAAATAAGTAAGGAGGTTATGTTTTTGAATAAGTTCAGGATCATAATATCTTTATTTCTGGTTACAGTTATAATCGTGTGTTTTAGTTCATGTTCATTCAGGTTTTCAAATTTTGACGATCTTATCAGACCCCCTAAACTTACAGGTAAGTATCAGGTCTTACAGGATTCCTTCGAGAAAAGTGTCGGTAAGGATTTTACTTTGCTTACTCCCGAGAATGGTGAGTTTCAATCGGCTTTTGTTACGTTTGACTGTGACTCTGACAAAGAGGAAGAAGCTCTTGTTTTTTATACAACAAAAGGGCAGACTGATGTTTCAAAACTTGCTTACTTCGAATTTGAGAATAATGAGTGGATTTTAATAAGCACTCATGACGGATTAGGTAATTCTATTGATAAGGTTCACTTTGCGGACATTAACTCGGATGGTTATTTTGAAGTTATAATCGGTTGGAATCTTTTCTCAAGTAAAACCAATAAAGCTTTTATCGCATATTCAGCAGGTGATAGAAGCTTCAGTCCTGTAGCGTCATTTCCCTACACGTATTTCAATATTTTTGACGTTAACGGTGATGGATACGAAGATGTATTGACGCTTACGCTTGATTCATCTGTTCCTGATCGACTTGCTGCTTATGCAAAATTTTATAATTTTGATTCAAAGAAGACGTCTTTGATTGTTTGCGGAGAGACTTCATTGGATGGCAATATTTCATCATATTCTTCAGTAATGATGGAAACTGTTGAAGATACAAATCTTATTTATATTGAAGCAAATAAAGGTCAGAATGAATCAATAACTGAAATTATTTATTGGGACGATGAGACTAATACTTTAGTTTCACCATTGTTTGATGCCGTGTCACAATCAACTGTTTTAACCTGGAGAAACATTAATCTTACTGCGTTTGATATTGATTCTGATAAATACCTTGAGATTCCGACCAGTGTTGAGATGCCGGGTTCTGCTGTAATTGTTACGGATAAAAACAAAAATTCTGTAAGTGTTTCGGTTGATGATCTTGTTCAGTCTCCTGTTTATTTTACAAAATGGGTAAAGTTCAGAAATAATAAGTTGAAGCCTGTACAATATTCTATAATCAATGATACACTTGGTTATATGCTGAACATCAAGAGCAGTTGGGTAGGAAGAATTACTGTATCCGGAATTGATGGACAGTGGGATTATTATCGTTGGGATACATCAAGGAATTCTGTCGGTGACCTCTTGTTCAGTATTTACGCTTATGATAAGAATGATGTTGAACTGAAAAAACAGTATGTGGGATATAATGAGTTGACCACAACGTCCGGTAAAACATTTGTATATCAGATAACAGATGCAGGCAAGAGTTTCGGAATAAAGGATAATATGATTCAAACAAATTTTATAGTATCTGATTTCGGAGGTGCGAAATGAATAATTTAAAAGTTCTTGTTGCTGAAGATGAGGCAGCTATCCGAGAGTTTATAGTTATTAATCTCAAACGCGCCGGGTATGATGTTGTTGAGGCGTTTGACGGACAGGATGCCTATGAGAAATATCAGCTTGAGAGTGATTCTATTTCCATTGCAGTTCTTGATATTATGATGCCGAGAATGGATGGTCTTGAGCTTTGTAAAAAATTAAGAAGTATGAGTAATAATATTGGAATCGTCATGTTGACGGCTAAAACTCAGGAGATGGATAAAGTAACAGGTCTCTTGCTTGGCGCTGACGATTATATTACAAAACCTTTTTCACCGTCTGAGTTTACCGCAAGAGTTGATGCTTTGTCCCGAAGAGTTTCTGCTTTAAAAGTAAAAGATAACGTTTCGGATGATAATGTTATTGTTTCGGGCGCGTTCAGACTCGACTGTAAGAGCCGTTCGTTGACAAAAGACGGAAGGTATATTGATATAACTCAGGTTGAGTTTCAGATACTTGAATATTTCTTTAAAAATCAAGGTGCTGCTTTGAGCAGAACTGATATTCTTAATTATGTATGGGGCAGCGAATATTATGGTGAAGAAAAAATCGTTGATGTAAATATTCGTCGTGTAAGAAAGAAAATTGAAGATGATCCTTCAAATCCAATGCACCTTTTAACCATTTGGGGACTTGGATATAAATGGGTCTGACATAATATATAACTACGGAGGTGAACGTGTTGGCAAAAAAGAAGCATTTTAACTTTTTGAATGGTCTTACAAAGCGATGGTTTGTGCAGACTTCAATTATGATAATTGCTTTTTTACTTGTAATATGTGTTGTCGGTGCGTTTTCCATCCATTCATATTATTATTCTTCTGTTGAAAGAAAAATAAAAACATATTCGAATAGTATTGTAGATACTTATTTTGAAGCTTATTCTGATAATTATGACAGCTTTGAGCAAGGTGCCAGAAATTTTATTTCGGACTTTACTGATAAGGCTTCGATGGAAGTGTGGATGATTGACAAGTTTGGCAATGTTATCATTTCCTCCAGCGGATTCCCCATTGGAAGTTTTACTGAAATACCGGAATATGAAGTTGCTGTTACTGATGCTAATGCAACTGCTCGCTGGACAGGGGAGCTGCAATCAGGTGAAAAGGTAACAACTCTTACAAAAGTTATTAAAAATTCTTCAGGTGAAATGATTGGCGCAGTTCGTTATCTGGTTTCGCTTGAAGAAGTTGATGCCCAGCTGAATTCATGGTACCTGATTATTACTGCAGTCTTTGTGGTTCTCGTTCTTGTTTTATTGTTATCGGGTATGGTGTTTATTAATTCGATTGTAAAACCAATAAGAGAAATCAATGACACTGCTCGAATGATTTCAGACGGAAATTATGATGCAAAAATTGACCATTATCTGTATAAAGATGAAGTTGGTGAATTATGCGATGCTATAAATAATATGGCTGAAAAAATTAAGATTTCTGACAAAATCAAGAATGATTTTATTTCCACTGTATCTCATGAACTCAGAACTCCGTTGACAGCTATTAAAGGCTGGGGTGAAACATTACTTCAGGTTGGTGATACCGATCCTGCACTGACTCAGAGAGGTATGAATGTTATTATCAGCGAGTCAACTCGCCTTAACGGTATTGTTGAAGAGCTTCTTGATTTTTCCAGAATGCAGAGTGGCAGAATGTCTTTAAAAATAGAAAAGATGGATATTCTAGCCGAACTGGATGAAACAGTCTTTGCTTTTAAAGATCGTTCAATCAGAGAAGGCATCGAGCTCACTTACAATTCACCTGATTTACCTGCACCTATGGATGGTGATCCTGACAGAATTAAACAGGTATTTGTTAATGTTCTTGATAACGCTTTGAAATATACCAAGCAGGGCGGTAAGATCATTACTGTTGCTGAGATTAAAGATGACAGAATAAAAATTACGATTTCTGATACAGGTTGCGGTATTTCTCAGGAAGATCTGCCGCATGTTAAAGAGAAGTTTTATAAAACTAATATGACCGTACATGGTTCAGGAATCGGACTTGCTGTTGTTGATGAAATTATTCGTATGCATAACGGCACGTTCGATATTGACAGTATATTGGGCCAGGGTACAACTGTGACTATATGCTTTGACATTGATCATGTTGAGATTGAGGATTTATGGGATATAAATTCTGCCATAGCACAGGAGAATGAAAAAAATAATTCGGAGGAAACTGAAAATGGCTGAGAAAAAATACAGTGTTGGCGGTCAGGCCCTTATGGAAGGGATTATGATGAACGGACCGCAGGGAGTTGCCATGGCATTAAGAATGCCTGACGGACATATTGAAACACAGCTTAAAAAAGTCACATTACTGCGCGATAAATATAAGGTATTCAATTTTCCGTTTATCCGAGGTCCTGTCAATTTTGTTGAGCAGATGATATTTGGTTATAAGTGTCTTATGGAGTCAGCTGAAAAGACAACCGTTATTGAAGATGGTGCTGAAGAAGAAATGTCTAAGTTCGATAAATGGCTTTCAGATCACTTTGGACCTAAGATGATGGCCGTCATTGGTGTTATTTCAATGGTGGTAGCTTTGGCGGTGTCTTTTTTCCTTTTTATGTGGCTCCCGTCATTTGTTGCAGACCTTATTCTTGGTAAAGGCAATAATACTTGGAAGCCTGCTATTGAAGGCGTGATGCGTATCGTGATTTTTATTTCATATATGTACATTGTTTCTTTGATGAAGGATATTAAGCGTTTGTTTATGTATCATGGTGCTGAACATAAATCTATTTTCTGTTACGAAAAAGGACTTGAATTGACTGTCGAAAATGTAAGAAAACAAAAGAGATTTCATCCTCGTTGCGGTACAAGCTTTATTTTTCTAACAATGATTGTAAGTATTGTAATTTCAACTGCAGTTGTAGTTATCTATCCTGAAATACGTGACTACAAAGCAATCTGGATGATAATCAAGCTTCTTATTTTACCTCTTATTATGAGTGTGGGTTATGAGCTTATCCGTCTAGCGGGTAAATACGATAATGTTCTCACCCGAGCTATTTCAGCGCCCGGTACACTTATGCAGAGAATTACAACCAAAGAACCTACTGATGATATTATTGAAGTTGGTATTGCATCGATTAAAGTTGCTCTCGGTCTAGAAGAGGCAAACATTGACAAGGTTCAGGAAGAAAATGATGTTGACGGTTAATGCATTGTTTCGTGCAGGTGCCAAAAGACTGACAGATTCAGGAATTGAGGATGCTGATTTTGATGCACGCTGTCTGGTTGAGCATTGTTTGGGTATGAGTTCATCTGATTTCTTTCTTAATCGAAATAAAATCATATCTAAAGACAAAGAAGAGGAATATCTTGAATTGATATCTCGTCGATGCAATCGTGAGCCGTTACAGTATATTATCGGCAAATGGGAGTTTTACTCGAATAGTTTTTATGTGGGAAGCGGTGTACTTGTTCCACGTCCGGAAACGGAGATGCTCATTGACGAAGCAAAAAAAATTCTTGAGCAAAAACCTGATGCTACTGTTGTAGATTTTTGTTCAGGTACAGGATGCATAGCCATTACAATCGCAAAATTGTTTCCCAGCGCTAAGGTTTTTGCGGTTGAAAAATATGATGAAGCGTATTCTTATATCGTTAAAAATATTAGCTTGAATAATGTTAAAAATGTTAATGTTATAAAAGGCGATATATTTGATAAAGAGGTTTTAAAAGATATTCATCCGAATATGATAATTTCTAACCCTCCGTATATAAAATCTGATGATATTATTAGTCTTGAACCTGAAGTGAGGAAAGAACCGCATACAGCTCTTGACGGCGGAAAAGACGGGTATGACTTTTATAAAGTTTTATCAGATTATTGGTTTGGAGAATATCTTCATGAAGGCGATTCAATGATTCTGGAGTGTGCTGAAGATCAAGGAGATACTATCTCTGAAATGCTTTCAGGTTACGCAAAAGAAACCGAAGTTCTGTACGACTTTAATGGATTACAAAGGGTAGTTAAAGCTATTAAATAAGGAGTATTATATGCTTTTAGATTTAATTCGCGGTGGCGATATTTTTGAAATAATCGTAGGTGTCTGCGTCAGTGCATTTGTTGTTTTCTGTATAATTCCAATTCATGAGTTTGCTCATGCCTTTGTTGCGTATAAGCTTGGTGATGAGACTGCAAGACTTAAGGGAAGACTTACTATCAGTCCTCTGGCACATATAAATTGGATTGGTGCCCTTATGATTTTACTTGTAGGATTTGGTTATGCTGAGCCTGTACCGGTTAATATAAGAAACGTTAAAATGAAAAATAAAAAACTTGCAATGGCAATTATTGCTTTAGCCGGTCCGGTTTCTAATCTTATTGTCGCTTTCTTTTCGATGTTCGCAATGTTTCTGATTGCAAGATTTTTGCCTGCAGATGAACTGATTTCTTCTGCATTTGTAATATTCTTTCAATATACGGCATTGATCAATATAAACCTTGCTGTGTTTAACCTTATTCCGATTCCGCCGCTTGACGGATCGAGGATTTTATTTGCAGTTTTACCTGCTAAGTATTATTTCACAGTAATGAAATATGAAAGATATATTGTTCTTGGTGTTATGGCTTTACTTCTTTTCGGTGTGCTTACAACCCCTCTTTCCATAATTTCAAGTTCAGTATACAACCTGTTCTATTCAATTTTTGCAATAATTTTTTAGGAGAATTTTATGGAGACTATATCTTACAAACTGGATGTTTTTGAAGGTCCGATGGACTTGCTTTTACATCTGATAAGTAAGCATAAAATTGATATAAATGATATCCCTATTTTACTTCTTGTTGAGCAGTATCTTGAATATGTCATGCAGATGCAGGAAGAGGATATGGAGGTTGCAAGTGAGTTTCTTGAAATGGCAGCAAGGCTGGTGTATATAAAAACAGTTTCGTTGCTTCCTGTTCACGAAGAAGAGGCTGATGCGCTTAAGAATGAATTGCAGGGTGAACTTTCCGAGTATAAAGATTGCAAACTGATGGCGCAAAAGCTTTCTGAACGAGCTGATGGTTTTGATTATTTTTCTCGTAAACCTGAAAAATTTGCTCCAGATATGACTTATACTCGCTCTCATGAACCTTTTGAACTTCTGAAAGCTTATCTTGCGGCTGTCGGCAGAGGCAGAAGAAATCTTCCACCGCCGATTGAAGCTTTTTCCGGTATCGTTGCACATAAGATTGTTCCTATTCGTGAACGTGTCGGATTCATTATGGACAAGCTGTTCAGAAGAAAAAAACAACGCTTTAAATCTTTTTTTGAAAAAGCAGAATCACGTTCTGAATTGGTTGCTACTTTTCTTGCTTTGCTCTCTTTAACTAAAGACAAAAAAATCGTATTAACCGATATCGACGGTGATTTTGAAGTTGAAATGGTAGATTCTGATATTAACTTTGATGTGGAGGAAGACTATATCAATGAAAATGAGTGATATTGAGGCAGCTGTTGAGGCAATACTTTTTGCTGCGGGTGAACCGTTGGAGTCGGAACGTATTGCTCAGGCACTTGAAGAGGATGTTGAAATAATAGAATCTGTTATTCTGTCCTTAAAAAAGAAATTAGATGAATCCGCAAGCGGTATTTGTCTTGTTAAGATGGATAATCTGTATCAGTTGTGCACAAGACAAGAGTATGCAGATGTTGTGCGTGCTGTTCTTGAAATTAAAAAGAACGCGCCTTTGTCAAATGCTGCATTTGAAGTTCTTGCAGTTATTGCATACAATCAGCCTGTAACTAAGGCTTTTATTGAACAAGTCAGAGGTGTTGATTGCTCCGGTGTTATTCAGACCTTGACACTTAAAGGTCTCATTGAAGAACGAGGTAGACTTGAGCTTCCCGGCAGACCTTTGATTTACGGAACCACATCTGAGTTTTTGAAATGTTTTTGCGTTAATAATCTTGATGAACTTCCGGAACTTCCCGATCACGAGGAGTTACCTAAAAACGATGAATTACCGAATCAGTTAGAGATAAACCTTGATGACGGAAAGATTATCGAAAACACCGTAATTACAGGTGAAATTCAGGAAGTTCAATCTTAATCAGGGAGGTGAAGCTGTGACTGCACTGTACATAATTCTCGGAATTATTCTCTTTTTTGTTATCGTTTTAAGTATTCCTGTGGTTCTTGATTTGGAATACACAGATGCTTTCAGGTGTAAGGTTTCATGGCTTTTTTTAAAATTCAATATCTATCCTCCAAAAGAAAAAGGTGAGAAAAAACCTAAACCTAAAAAGGAAAAGCCACAGATTGATAAACCACAAGATGAAGCACCGGCACCGGTTCAGGAAACAGCGCCCAAAGATAATTTTATTAAAACCTTTTATAATAATCAGGGAGTATTGGGAATTATTGAATTAATTCAGAACTGTGCCTCATATCTTGGTAAATTTACCAAAGGTTTTCTGAAAAGCATTTATATCCGAAAGTTGCATATAAGAATCTCAGTTACTGAAAAAGATGCAGCTCAGACGGCTATAAGATACGGTAAAATATGCAGTGAAGTTTATCCTCCGCTTGGTTTTATATGTTCATCCTGTCATGTTAAAGATTACAGTGTGAATATATGGGCGAATTATTGCGGTGAAAAAACCAAGGGTGAGTTTGAAACAAGAGTAGCACTTGTTCCTCGCAGTGTTATTAATGCCGGAATCGCTTTGGTGTTCCGGTTGGGAATACAACTTGTCAAGGTTGTTTTCAGTAATATAAAAGCTAATAAACAAAACTCTAATATGAAAGGCGGACAACAACAATGAAAGAACAATCAGCAGCATCAGGAATTTTAGCAACAGCAATTGAAAAGATCAAGGATATGGTTGATTGCCAGACAATTATCGGTGATGCAATTGATGCAGGAGACGGTATCCGTGTGATCCCGATTTCAAAGGTTACATACGGTTTTGCATCAGGCGGATCTGATTTCCCGACCAAATCAAATAAAGAACTCTTTGGTGGCGGCGGCGGTGCAGGAGTTACAATTTCTCCTGTAGCATTCCTTGTTATCAAAGACGGAGAAGTCAGTGTTAAATACATCTCAGAAGGAGCTGAAAATTCTGCAGAAAGAATCATCAGCATGGTGCCTGACGTTGTAAATAAGGTTACTGACGTTGTTTCTAAGTTTAAAGCTGACAAGACAACAGAAGCTGTTGACTCAGTTTTCGAAGAAATCTGATTATCTTAACGCATCTGCCTGCATATAATTTATTGGCAGGTGGTTGAGTGTTAAGAAAGTTGCTTTTAATAATTTTAATATTTGTGATTTCAGTGCTGAATGCTTCTGCTTTAAATGAGCAGGATATTTCGGCTGAGAGTGCTGTTGTAATTTCTCAACAGACGGGAGAAGTGGTTTTTGAGAAGAATGCACATAAAACCTTGTCCATGGCCAGCACTACAAAGATTTTAACTTCACTTATTGCAATTGAATCCGGTAAACTTCAGAATGAAGTAACAGTTACTTCTGAAATGGTTAAAACTGAAGGTACTTCTATGGGATTGCTTCCGGGTGATCAGGTGTCACTTGATGAGCTTGTACACGGTATGTTGTTGCAATCGGGAAATGATGCGGCTAATTCAGTTGCAATATATCTGAGTGGAAGTTTAGCATCTTTTGCAGAGAGTATGAACAATCGCGCTCAAAAAATAGGAATGTTAAATTCTAGTTTTGTTACCCCTTCAGGTCTTGACAGTAAAGAACATTATTCTACGGCGTACGATATGGCATTGTTGGGAAGAGAAGCTGTTTCAAACTGTAAATTCCTGTCGGTTTGCTCTAAGCAAAGTGAAACTCTTACTTATGGTAATCCACCGTATCGTCGAACTTTGTATAATCATAATAAGCTTCTTGATTACTATGATTATGCTTTGGGAATAAAAACTGGTTTTACAAAGAAAAGCGGCAGGTGTCTTGTTTCGTATGCTGACAAAGAAGGTGTCGGACTGATAGCAGTAACACTGAATGCTCCGAATGACTGGAATGATCATAAATTATTGTTTGATTATGGATTTGAAAAGTTAGATAAAGAAATCCATACACCGAAGTTACCGGAGACTATATGTGTTGTTGGCTCGGAAAAAGATAATTTAATTATTAAAAGTGACAGCATTGCGTTTTCTTCTTTGAAAGAAGTTGATACGCAGTACAAAGTGTATTTAGATCAATTTGTTTATGCACCTGTAAATATTGGTGATGTTGTAGGTAAATGGGAATTATATGCTGATAATGTATTGATTGATTCGAAACCTATATATGCAGGTGAAGATGCTTTATAAAGTATAAAGGAGAACAATTATGACTGATGATAGAATCAGGCTTCAAAAATACTTATCTCAGTGCGCAGTTGCTTCAAGACGTAAGTCTGAAGAGCTGATTCTTGCAGGTAAGGTTAAAGTTAACGGACGTGTTGCCGGACTTGGTGATAAGATCAGCCCGAAGCGCGATACCGTTACTGTCAGCGGAAAAAAGATAGTTTTATCTAAAAAGCATTATTATATTATGCTTCATAAGCCAAGAGGCTTTATAACTACAATGGAAGATGAGCTTGGAAGAAAATGTGTGGCTGAGCTCGTTAAAGATGTCGGTGCGCGAGTTTATCCTGTCGGAAGACTTGACAGAGATTCTGAAGGATTGCTTATTATGACAAATGACGGTGAGTTTGCCAATTATCTTACTCATCCGTCAAAGCATGTGCCTAAAACATACAGGGTAACTGTCCGTCCGGATGTTACTGAGGTTCAGCTTGTTGCCTTTAAT
>JAZROM010000033.1:0-40654 GCA_045648745.1 Acutalibacteraceae bacterium
GGGTGGTATCGTTAACATGAAGAAGCAGCCCGCTGCTATGTTCATCGTTGACCCCCGCAAGGAAAGAATCGCAGTTCAGGAAGCAAAGAAGCTCGGTATTCCCCTTGTAGCAGTTGTTGACACAAACTGTGACCCCGATGAAATCGACTACGTTATCCCCGGTAACGACGACGCTATCCGTGCAGTTCGTCTTATTGCAGGTGCAATGGCAGACGCTATCATCGAAGGCCGTCAGGGCGAGCAGTCAGAAGCTGCTCCTGCTGAAGCTGAAGAAGCAGTTGCTGAATAATTAAACTATACATCAAATAAGTCCGTGCAAAATGTGCGGACTTATTCCAAATTAATTAAGATTTTCGATTGGAGGAAATTAAAATGGCATTTACAGCTAAAGACGTTCAGGCTCTTCGTGAGAAGACAGGCGTTGGTATGATGGATTGTAAGAAGGCTCTTGTTGAAACAGATGGCGACATCGACAAGGCTATTGATATTCTTAGAGAAAAGGGTCTTGCTTCTGCAGCTAAGAAGGCAAGCCGTGTTGCTGCTGAAGGTGTTGTTGCAGCATATAACGATGCTAATGCAGGTGCTCTTGTTGAGATTAACTGTGAAACAGACTTCGTTGCTAAGGGTGCTCCTTTCGTAGAGCTTGCTGCTAAGGTTGTTAAGACTGTTGTTGCTGCTAAGCCCGCTGATGTTGATGCTCTTCTTGCAACAAAGGCAGTTGATTCAGACAAGACAGTTGAAGAAGAGGTTCAGGAGGTATTCCTTGCTCTTCGTGAAAACATGAAAGTTCGTAGATTTGCTCTTGTTGAAGGCCACACTGTATCATACATCCATGCAGGCGGTTCAGTTGGTGTTCTTGCTGCATTTGATGTTGACGATGCAACAGCAGCTAACGACGAGTTCGTTGCAATGGGTAAGAACATCGCAATGCAGATTGCTGCTATGAGTCCTGAGTACTTGGGCAAGGCTGACATTTCAGCTGAGGAGCTTGCAAAGATGCAGTCAATCACAGTTGACAGTGCTCTTAACAAGCCCGAGTCACTTCCTGTTCCCATCCTCAACAGCCTCGTTGATGAAGCAATCAATGACAAGAAGTGGAGCGATGAGGACGCAGAGATCTACAAGGGTCTCGATCAGAAGCAGAGAAAGAACTTCCCGAACTTCATTTCAAAGGAAGCAATGGCTACTCTTGCAGAAATCGCAGTTTCACACAAGGCTGAAATCGCTGAAAACAAGATCTTCTCAGGTCTTGTACAGGGCCGTCTTTCAAAGCAGATCAAGGAAGTTTGTCTCCTTGAGCAGGCATTCGTTCGTTCAGACCTCTTCGAGGGTGACGTTAACGGCTATATCAACTCAGTTGCTAAGGCACTCGGTGCAGACATCAAGCTTAAGAGCTTTGTTCGTTTTGCAAAGGGCGAAGGCATTGAGAAGAAGGTTGACGACTTCGCAGCAGAAATTGCTAGCATGATGTAATCAACCGCAAGGTTAAAATCAAGAGCTGATCCGAAAGGGTCAGCTCTTTTTGCTGTGTGTTCAGATAAAAAGAAAAACCGTGAGGATTGCTCCTCACGGTTTCTTTTTTAATAAAGATTACTGCTCAACGGGATATACGCTGACCTTCTTGCGATCTTTACCCATACGCTCGAACTTAACTGTACCGTCAATAAGAGCGAAGAGAGAATCGTCCTTGCCTCTGCCAACGTTGTTGCCCGGATGGATGTGTGTTCCACGCTGCTTGTAAAGGATGTTGCCTGCAAGAACAAACTGTCCGTCAGCACGCTTTGCACCAAGTCTCTTTGACTCAGAGTCACGGCCGTTACGTGTAGAACCCATACCTTTCTTATGAGCGAAAAGCTGAATGTTTAACTTAAGCATTTTGACACCTCCGTAGTTAAATAACTTTAATGTTGTCGGGATAATCCCCAGCCAGACTTCCGAGATGAAGTCTAAGGCCTTCAAGAATTTGCTGCGCTTCGGATAAATCTGAAAGAACTTTAATTTTCATAAAGCCGTCAGAAACTTCTGCTTCAATCGTCGAACCGACAATCTCACTCAACGTGTTGGCTGCCATATAAGCTGCCGACGAAACAAAGGCACATATAATGTCCTGTCCCGATTCTGCCGAGCCTGAATGTCCGCTGATTTCATATCCGCAGATTTCGTTACCCTCAGTGAAAAATCTTGCTTTAATCATAGCAATTATGCGTTGATTGCAGAAATTTCAACCTTAGTGTAGGGCTGTCTGTGACCCATCTTGCGCTTCTCGTTCTTCTTCGGCTTGTAAGTAAATACTGTTACCTTCTTAGCCTTACCATTCTTGATAGCCTTTGCTGTTACTGTTGCGCCGTCAACATAGGGTGCGCCTACAACAATGCCATCTTCCTTACCAACAGCTACTACCTTGTCAAAAACAACTTCGCTGTCAGCCTCAACGTCAAGCTTCTCGATGAAGAGAGTATCTCCTGCTTCAACCTTGTACTGCTTGCCGCCTGTAACGATGATTGCGTACATTCTAACTAACCTTCCTTTATTATGGACTCGCTACCTGGGGCGGATAAATCGCTTATGTCACAAATGTGACGCCCGTAATATGCGGTATTTCGAATTATAACACAACAGTCAATACTTGTCAACAGTTATTTTATTCTTTTGTTATGTCGTCTGCGTTTGTGTCGATGTAGCCGTTATCCTCATCCATAATGAATGCGAGAATAATGTAAAGCACGACAAACGGCAGACCTGTTGTGAAAATTGCGAGAAGGGCATAAACAATTCTCACTAATGTCGGATCAATGTTGAAATAATTTGCAACGCCTGCACAAACGCCGCACAATTTTTTGTCTGTTGAACTTCTGTAAAGCTTCTTTTTCATTTTCATTACTCCTTTGCGTTCTGTATTTTTGTTGCAGTAACTGTATTCTGCATAAGGGTTGCAATTGTCATCGGGCCGACTCCGCCGGGGACGGGAGTTATGTAACTTGCCTTTTCTTTACAAGCCTCAAAATCAACGTCACCGCAAAGCTTTCCGTCTTCCATTCTGTTGATGCCGACATCGATAATAACAGCACCGTCCTTGACCATATCTGCAGTCACAAAGTTTGGTCTTCCGACTGCGGCAACAATAACATCTGCACCTGCAACAACCTCTTTAAGATTCTGCGTTCTGGAGTGGCAGATTGTAACGGTTGCATTTTCTTTAAGCATAAGCATCGCCATAGGTTTGCCCACGATATTGCTTCTGCCGATAACAACACAGTTCTTGCCGTCAAGACTGATGTTTTCGTAACGGAGCATTTCCATAATTCCTGCAGGTGTGCAGGGGAGGAAGTTGAAGTCTCCGATCATAATATGACCTACATTTTCAGGATGGAAAGCATCAACGTCCTTTTCAGGTCTTATAAGGTTAAGAACCGATTTCTCGTCAAGGTGCTTCGGAAGAGGAAGCTGACAGAGAATACCGTTAACGCTTTTATCCGCATTGAGCTTTTCGATAAGTTCAATGAGTTCTTCCTGTGTTGTTTCTGCAGGTAAAACGTATTCAAGTGAACGGATGCCGCAGAATTCACAAGCCTTCTTTTTATTGTTGACATAAACTCTCGATGCAGGGTCGTCTCCGACAAGAATTACTGCAAGACAGGATTCAATACCCTCATCCTTAAGTGCCTTTATTTCGTCTGCAACGCGGTTTTTTACTGCCTGTGAAACCTCTTTACCGCTTATTATTTTATACATTGTTTCCGACCTCCTGCTTTTTGAGTTCTTCCTCAAGGAAATAATCCACACCGTCAATCGGCTTCGGATTTTTAGTGTATTTAACGGTCAGAACAATGAGAAGAATCAGGCACACGAGTGCAAGTGCAGCCGAAAGCACCTGAGAAACCCTGAACGGTGTTCCGGTGATGTAAAGGCTGTCTGTACGCAGTCCCTCAACAACGGCACGTTCAACGCCGTACCACAAACCGTAGCAAAGGAAAATCTGTCCGCTGAATTTTCTTGCCTTCTGACAGATTGCAAAAAGCACGAAGAAACCAAGGATACACCAGATTGATTCATAAAGGAATGTCGGATGCACGGCCTTGTTCGGATCCATTGTTATACCGTTTTCGGCAAATTCATCCATATGTGAACTTATGTAAGTGGAGACCTTACTGCTCCACATACCCCACGGAAGATCGGTGTTTGTGCCGAAAGCCTCCTGGTTTGCAAAGTTGCCCCAACGTCCGATACCCTGACCTATAAGAAGGCTCATACCGACCATATCAAGCAGATTCCAGAAGTTGAGCTTTCGCACCTTACACACAACATAAGCCGCCGCAATACCGCCGATTATACCGCCGTAAATCGCAAGACCGCCTTGCCATATTGCGAAAATTTCAAGCGGATTGTCCTTGTATACATCCCATTTGAATATGCAGTAGTAAAGTCTTGCGCCGATGATTGCAAAAATTGTTCCGTAAATAAGAACGTCAAGCATTTTATCAAGACTGATCTTCCATTTGTAAGCCATTCGTCCGCCGAAAAGTACGGCAAGTAAAAATCCGAATGCAATAATTGCACCGTACCAACGGATTGTGATTTCGTGTCCGAAAACACTGAACTGTGCAAGGATTGACGAAACATTGATACTGCCGTCAAGTCCGTTGAAATATACTGCTACTGTATCACTCATCGTTATCACCTCAGTTAGGTAAAATTACGGAAAGTGTGCTGAATTTTTCGTCGAGAGTTTTATCAAGCATAGCTTTGATATCCTCGACCGTTACAGTCTTGTAGGTCTCGAAGTCTGTGAAAACATCTTCGCCTGCAAAATATGAAACCGCCATATTGTTTGCAAGACCGTCAACATCATTCATACCCATAATCATTCTGCCGTAAAGCTTTTTCTTTGTGCGTTCAAAAACCTTCTCGTCAAAACCGTTCTTTCTGAAAAGATTGATTTCTTTTTTGATTTCTTCGCTGACCTTCTTCGGGTCATTGCTTTCGCCTGCAAAGAGTACGCAGGAATAACCGAAGCCTGTGAAATACTCAAAACCGAAATTTCCGTTGATAAGGTTTGCGTCAAACAGTCGTTTATAAAGATCGGTTGACGGGCCTGAAATCATATCAAGGAGAATTTCCATTGTGATTTCTTCTTTTGCTGTTCTTTCGGGAGTGTCCCACTCTTCTTTGAAGCCGAGCATAAACTGCGGAGTTGCAACTGAAAGCTTTTTCTCGCAATAATCTGCACGCACCTCACGTGGCTCGTCAATAATCTTACGCTGTGCCATCTTGCCTTCGACGGGTTTAAGAACTGCATCAGCAACCTCAAGCACCTCTTCAACCGTTGTGTTACCTGCAACTGCAAGTACCATATTGTTGAGGTTGTAGAAATTGTTGTAGCAATCATAAAGCATATCAGCCGTAATCTGTGCAATTGACTCCTGTGTACCTGCTATGTCAATTCTTACAGGCAGATTGTGGTACATATTACGAAGACAGTTGAACATAACCTCCCAGTCGGGAATATCTTTATACATATCAATTTCCTGACCGATGATGCCCTGCTCCTTTTCAACAGTTGCCTGTGTGAAGTAAGGATTCTGCACAAAGTCGAGGAGAATCTCAAGATTCTCTTTGAAGTTTGCAGAGCAGGAGAAAAGATAGCCCGTTCTGTCAAAGCTTGTGTAAGCATTTGCCGAAGCACCTGTCTTTGCAAAACGCTCGAAAGCGTCAAGGTCTTCACTTTCAAAAAGCTTATGCTCAAGGAAATGTGCAGTGCCCTCGGGAATTTCCTTGAAACTGCCGTCCTTGAGTTCAATCATCGTGTCGATTGAACCGTACTTTGTCGCAAAAATTGCGTAGGTACTTGAATAACCTGCCTTGGGCATAATAAGAATCTTAAGCCCTGACGGGTGGTCGATGTCATAATACATCTCGCCGAGCAATTCGTTTCTGATTTCATTAATCTTCATCTTCGGCAACCTCCCCGTTGGATTTTAACATAAAGACTGTATCAAGTCTGATAGTTTTTGCAGCATCAACAACCTGCTGATGATCGATACTTTTAATTTCTTCAACATACTCTTCGGGAGTTTTGAGCGTATCTCTGAGAAGCTGAGTTGAATACCACGCACAGATGCTTTCAGGTGTATCGTTGTTGCTGATGATAGAGTCTGTAATACTCTTGATTGAGGACGAGAAATCGTCATCGGAAAATTCACCGTCAGCCACGAGTGAAAGCTGGTTGAGAATTTCACTCTTTGCCTTTTCTTCGTTGGCGTCTTCAATACCGCTTTGCACCATAACAACGCCTTTTGAAGAGAAAAATGCAGCTGAACAGTAGTAACAAAGGCTCATTTTTTCGCGCACAACGGAGAACAACTTTGAATAAGTGCCGCCGCCGAAAATATCTGTTGCAATGCGCATCGGTACTGCGTTGTCATCTTCACCATTCATACCTGTACGGAATCCCATAACGAGCTTGCCCTGCTTGATGGGCATTTCTTCGCACACGTAGTCAGGAGTGGGAATGTCTGTGATGAATTCAGTTGCGATTTCTGTCGGCTTTCTGCGGATAGAAGCAAATCTTTCCTTAAGCATATTGGCAACAGGCTCAACATCCATACTGCCGACCATTGTAATCTGAACAACTGCCTCACGGAGTTCCTCTTCCCACGCACGGTAAATTTCGTCGGGAGTGAGGTCTCTTACTTTGTCAACTGTGCCGAGACGATTGATGGAATAAGCCTCATCCTTGAACATTATCTCTTCGCAACGCATAAGAGCGTAACGGCGCTTGTCGTTCATTTCATTTTCAATTGCTTCGATAAGAAGTCTCTTTTCCTGCTCAACAATGTCAGCAGGGAATGATTTACCGTCTTTAAGAGGGTCAAAAATCATATCACACAGAAGCTGAACGCACTCAAGTGCAACCGTGTCACCGTCAAGGGCAAAACGGTCATCGATCGCAGTAAGGTTAAACGAGAGAATCTGTGCTTCACCGCGCTTGAGCACACCTGCAGAAACAGATGCACCGTAAAGCTCATCAAGCACACGGTTAAGTGTGATGTAGTCGGGATATTTTGCACATCTTCTCTGAAGAATAAAAGGCAGAATTGCTCTTGCAGATGCACCGGAGTCAAGAGGCATTGCCATACTGATATTGATACGGCAGGTTTTGAATTTGTCCGTGCTTTGTGCACACAGACGCACACTGTCCGCTATGTTTTCAAAATGCATAAATACACAACCTTAAATAAAATTTGCTATATTTAAATTAGTATATCACATTATAGTGAAAAATAAAAGTGTAAAGATGAAATTTATCGAAACAATATGAATGTGAAAAACATTGACTTTTTTCTTACAAAATGGCATAATTGTATTATAAAACAGTTAAAGGAGGAAGAGATTATGGGCAAAATGCTCAAAATTTTTTTAGCCGCCTTTATGGTGATGGCAATGTTATTTTCTGTGACGCCTTTTACAGGTGCAGGTTTGCTTGCATCGGCAGTCGGTGAGGTGGAAATTTCGCTGAATCTTGTCGAAGAGACGGATTCAGAAGCTGTTTTGCTCGTTATACTAAATCCTGACGGTTTGAATATCGGTGCAATAGAATTTACCGTCAGCGCAAAAACCGAAAAAATCGGAGTCTGCACTGCGATTGAAGTTAATAAAGATGTTTTTGATATGTCGGCATATAACACCGATAACGGAATGGTTGCGGCCAATTCTGATGACGGAATAACGGATATCAGTATTGTAGCAACTTACACTTTTGAAAAACTTTCTTCGGATAAAATTAATTGTAATGATTTTTCTTTTGAAGCCAACAATTGTGCAACTGACGATTTTTCTGCAGTGGGATGCAGTGCGAAGAATAATCTTCCCGGTGCGCCGACTCCCGAGCTTGGGATATATACGATTTCATACGATGCAAACGGTGGTAAGAATGCGCCCGAACAGCTGAGAAAAATCGAAACCGTGGACGTGTATCTGTCCTCATCGGTTCCGACAAGAGACGGCTTCGATTTCGTCGGTTGGAATACTAAAGCAGACGGAAGCGGAAAGAAATATTCAACAGGTGAAATATACACTGCTAATCAGAGTGTCACTTTATATGCACAGTGGAAGGATTCAGGAAACACGGAAATCCCTGAGTCAGCCGTTGACGGCGGATTGTGCGGTAACGGCTTATACTGGATGCTGTATAAAAACAATGAACTGAAAATTTTCGGCTCGGGTGATATGGATAATTATTCCTCATCTTCTCCCGCACCGTGGAAAAAGTATAAGGAAACAATCAAAAAGATAGTCATTGATGACACAGTAAAAAGTATCGGTAAAAGTGCATTTGAGGATTGCTCTGAGGTAACAGAGCTGTTTATCCCTGCATCTGTCGGCATGTATAACAGTCCGTATGTTTTTGCGAAGTGTACAAATATTCAGAAAATCACAATCACCAAAGGTAACGGCACAATGAGTGATTTCGGCACAAGTGCAGATGTTGATTCAGATAAGGTTTATTACAAAAATACTCCGTGGTACGTCAGCAAATGTCCGACGGTAGTTATCGGAGACGGAGTAGGTAATATCGGTGAATATGCGTTTGCTTATTGCTCATTGCTTGAGAATATCACAATTTCCGACGATGTTAAAACCATTGACAATTATGCATTTTACTACTGCTCCGGACCGCAGGATATCAGTCTTCCCGATTCCGTAACCTCGATCGGAGACTATGCGTTTTACAGATGCGATTCATTGAAAACATTTTCTTTGTCGGTAAGCGTGAACTCTATAGGGAAAGCTGCATTCAGATATTGTACTGCACTTAAAAAAGTATATTTCGACGGAACTCAATACGAGTGGAATCTGATCGGATATAATGACTTTTCAGACCCTGCCCCCGAAATTGTTTTCCTCGTTGTTCACAATGCGGAAAACCATGAGTTTAAACTTGTGTCCGAGGTAGAAAAAACATGTAAAACAGACGGTAACAAGGTTTACTTCTGCCGTTGCGGCGAAACCCGTACAGATGTGTTCAGGGCAGAGGGGCACAAGTTCGGTGATTGGATAACAGTAAAAGAACCGACAGTGACACAGACGGGTGCAAAAAAACACACCTGTTCAGTCTGCAGGTTTTTAGAAGTTGTTACAATTCCTGCATTGGGTAAGGTTAATTCGGTTTCTGTCGTAAATGTCACACTTAACTACAAGCAGTCTTCAAAGCTTTCGCTGACAGTCAATGCGGACAAGAATGTTGACTATACTGTTTCTTATTCTTCGTCGGATTCATCTGTTGCACAAGTTGACGAAAACGGAAACGTTTACGCAGCAGGAAAGGGCAGTGCAACAATTACCTGCACCGTAACCGATGAGTACGGAAACACCGTGAAAGATACAAGTACCGTTGAGGTAACATACAGCTTCGGTCAGTGGCTTATCGTTATTCTTCTCTTCGGTTGGATATGGTATTGATAAACACAAAAAAGGTTGGCGTTGTCAAACGCCAACCTTTTTGCTTTAGCAGATTTACCTTTCAGGTAGTTAAAACATAGTTTTTAGGAAATTATTCAGGTGTACTGAGTGCAGAACCAACCATTTTATTAATACAATTCAGAAAAGCGCTATTCAGTTAACTCGGTTATGACATATAAACTGCTTCGATTTTTCTGATGGTTTTTGTATCGTCGAAACGGTTAAGCAGTTCTTCATCTAATTCCTTGCTTTTTCTTCCGCTGAGATAATCATCTATGACCTTTGCCCAGTATTCGGCTCCTTTTTCTAACGGTAAAAATTCGCACTTTCCGCAGTCTGCTTCTTTTGGAATTCTGTCAGAAACAATGCACGACAGGTTGCTTGCCTGTGCTTCAAGCAAGGCTATACCCAAGCCTTCAAATAAACTGGGCATTAAAAAGACAGAACAAGTGCTGAGAAGCTTATCAACATCATTGCGGATACCAAGCATTGAAATATTATCGTTCAGTCTATATTCTGATATTTTTCTTTCAACCTCATTTTTGAGTGCTCCGTCACCAACCCAAAATAACTTAAAATCACTTCTGATTTTGCGCAATTCCTTCATAACTTCGACTGTAAATAATGGATTTTTTACGCTGCTGATTGTTCCGACAACTATAATGTTATTGCTATCGGAAAAACAACCGTGTCTAAATCTTGAAAAATCGATTCCGTTATATATAGTATGGCATTTTTTATTATCGGCATATCCTTTTCCGTATAAGTATTCTGATGCAAGATCTGAGCAAGCCAACATTTTGGTTGAAGAATACTTTATGAGAGTTTTCATTGCGGTTCGGTATATGTTAACTAATAAGTGTCGCTTGGTTTCTTTTTCATATTGGCTACCGGAACTGTGAGAGTGGCTGATTCTGTTCTTGATTCCTGCAAATTCAGCAACGGCGAGATTTATTCCGTTGAACAAATCCATATTGCTGTGAACAACATCGTACGGACCGTTACACTTAAATGCTTTGTACAGATTTCTGACATAATTAACTTTTTCGGAAATCGTTCCCAGGTCACCGATTTTGTATATGTCACCTGACAACTCGCCAAGATATTTCCTTGCCTCTGCTTCGCGGAACTGTGGCTCGGAGTCGGGATTTACAGCAAGAAACAAATCGACAGTAAATTTGGTCCTGTCAATATTTTTCAGGATGTTGATAACAAAAGCATCAGTGCCTCCACTGGCTAATCCGTGATTTATAATGCAAATTTTTTTCATAAAATTCCGCCTTAATCTGATAAACAATGTTTGATTCAGCTTTCTCACAATATTATAACTGAAAAATTCCGGTTTGGCAAGTTGTTTGAATAAGGAAAAAATGGAGATAATTACCGTACGGTTGAATACTATTTGTTTGTAAATTCAGTGGGTTTGTGATATAATTATTTCAATAGATAAGCTTTTATTCAAGTTGGAGGTTGTAAATATGGCGTGGTATGATGAAGCTGTATTTTATCATATTTATCCGTTAGGACTGACAGGTGCGCCCAAACAGAATTCTTACAGTGAGTCTGTGCATCGGCTTAATACATTGCTGTCGTGGATTCCTCATATAAAAGAAATCGGATGCAATGCAATTTATATCGGTCCGCTTTTTGAATCTGTTGGTCACGGTTACGAAACAACTGATTACAAAAAATTAGACAGCAGACTCGGTACGAATGAAGATCTGGCAAATTTTGTAGCAGAATGTCACAATCAGGGTATCCGTGTTATTTTTGACGGTGTGTTCAATCATACCGGACGCGACTTTTTTGCATTTCAGGATATTAAGCAGAACAGAGAAAGTTCACGATACAAAGACTGGTATTGCAATGTGAATTTCCGGGGAAACAACTCTTTTGGTGACGGATTCTCTTATGAAAACTGGGGCGGATATGACCTTCTTGCAAAATTAAATCAGCGTAACCCTGAGGTCAAGGACTATATCTGTGATGTGATCCGTTTCTGGGTAAGTGAGTTTGACGTTGACGGAATTCGCCTTGACGCAGCGGATGTTATGGATTTTGACTATATGAAGGCACTTCGCAACGTGGCGAATGAAGTGAAACCTGATTTCTGGCTTATGGGTGAAGTTATACACGGTAACTATTCGCGCTGGGCTAATGACGGTACTCTTCATTCTGTGACCAACTATATGCTTCACAAGGCGTTATATTCAGCACATAATGACCATAATTATTTTGAAATTGCCCATACAATAAAGTATGTCGGTGATATGACAGGAGACCGTCTTAAACTATATACTTTTGTAGATAACCACGATGTGGAGCGCATTTACACAAAGCTTAAGAACAAGGCGCATTTTGTACCTGTTCACGTGATGCTTTATACTTTACCGGGCATTCCGTCAATCTATTACGGCTCGGAGTTCGGCATAGAAGGAAGAAAAGAACAGGGCTCGGATGATTCCTTGCGCCCTGCGTTGAATTACGATGATTATAAGGATGCAGTGAAAACCAATCCATGCACACAGCTCATTGCATCACTTGGCAGAATAAGACAGAATACCCCTGCACTTTGCTACGGAGATTATAAGGAATTGGTATTGAATAACACCTGTTTTGCTTATGAAAGAACGCTTGACGGCAAGTCTGTGATTGTTACAGTCAATAACAGTGATGATGAGGTTGCGATGAATCTTACTTGCAGTAATGCCGCACAATATGTAGGTGCATTGTCAGGCGAACGTATTTCAGTGAATGACAGACACATTCAGGTTAAGGTGAAAGCAAATTACGGCGAAATCTGGATTCCCGCAGAGATGTGTGACGGAAGTTTTGCACCGATAAAAACAGTAGAAATTGCAAAAAATCCTGAACCTGTAATAATCAAAGAACAGGTGCAGGAGCCTGTGACAGAAGAAAAGGTTGAAGAAAAAACGGTAGAAAAGCCTGAAGAAAAGAAGCCGGAACAGGCAGCTATCGATCTTAACAAACCATATGAAGAAATGTCTGTGGAAGAACTTCAGGAAGCAATTCTTGAAAAAATGAGAAAAAACGGTCCTGTGACGGAGTATATGTTGGGCACGGTACGTGAAAATACACATCACGGTTCTTTACTCAATTGGGTCAGAAGCTTTAACTGATAATTTTACCGTTATCAATCGAAAAGGAGGAAAGCAATGGAAATAACAATAGTACCTGCTTACAACAGAGCAGATGAAGTAAGATCGTTGTTTTCCGAATATATGAAAATGCTGGTTGACAATGACCCGTCCTTCAGAGAGTATCTGGAGATTCAGCAGTATGATAAAGAGCTTGAAGATTTTGAAACAAAATACGGTATGCCCGACGGAAGATTATATGTGTTGTATTGCAGTGGTGAGCTGGCAGGGTGTATCGCCTTGAGAAAAATTGATGCTGATAACTGCGAACTCAAAAGACTTTATATAAAGCCTGAGTTCAGAGGGAATAAGCTTGGCAAGATACTCGTTGAAAGACTTATTGCGGATGCAAGAGAAATCGGATACAAGTATATGCTGTTGGATACGCTTCCTTTTCTTAAAACGGCAATCAGAATGTATAAGGATATCGGATTTTATGAGATTGAAAAATACAACAACAGTCCGATGGATACAACAATCTATATGAAATTTGATTTATAAAATGAGAAAACGGCAAGTCACACGACTTGCCGTTTATCTTTTATCGTTCTTTTATCATAATCATACTGCAATTTTTAAGTTTGAATTCAAGCTTATCTGTTGTGCCGACAAGTTCACCGTTATGGCTTTCATTAAGAAGATAAATTTCATAATTTCCTTTTCTTCCAAAGTCGACAGAAACGGTTTTGTCGGGTGTGCTGTCATCGTCATTGTAATGTGTGATAACTGCCATCACCTTGCCGTCAGAATCAACACCGCACAGAGAATAGATGTTCTTGATTCTGTTTTCTGCAGGGATTTCCTTTTGCATACTGTAAAACTTTCCGTACCAGTAAAGCGGATAATATCCCTTGAGCTTTTCGTAGGTGTAGTAATCAAATGCCCCGTTAAAACACGACGGGCGTGTGTCATAATACATAAGCATATCAATGCTCGTTGCCTGAGCTTCACTTATACAAGCCATAACGAAAGCTGCACCCTTGATACCGTGAATAGCCTTGATTGAATAGAGATAATCTTCAGTCCAGCCACGGACATAGTTCCATTCGTTAAGTATGCTTTCCGCGATACCGTAGCCGTGTTTATTCATAAGAGTCTTTATACGCTCAGATTTTTGGACCATATGCTGCGGCTCTGTGCAATAAATGTGCCACGAAAAGAAATCAAGCGGAACATTTCTTCTGTGCATTTCAAAAAGAAAATCGTCTGCCCATTCTTCATTATGAGCGAGGGCAGGTCCGCCTATTTTAAGGTGAGGGAATATGGATTTTAAATGCTTTGCGGCAATTTCGTAAAGGTCAAAAAATTCATCTTTTGTACCGCCCCATGTGCGCTTGTTATCGGAATCGTCAGAGTCAAGGTCTGCCTCATTCCATATCTCCCAATATTCTATGCCCAGATTGTAGCCGTCTGCCCAACCCTCATTGTAATGTCGGATTATATGCTCACATATCACTGCCCATTTGTTGAAATCCTTCGGAGGCAGAGTGCCGTGCTTTTTAATCTGATGCTCAATTGTCTGACCGAGTCGAAAAAAAGTCTCGGTACCTGCATCAAGGCAGACGAGGATGCTTTCGTCAGTGCAGGCAAAATCGTAGGAAGCAGGGTCAGTCGGGTCGGCATCAAAGTCAGGGAAAATCATCGTTATATCGTGACTGTAAGGACCGCCGTAAATTCCCTGGACAGCGGAATCGTGATTTCTGCTGTACGGTATATTTGCTGCTTTATAATCGGCAAAGTTACTGCGGAACTGGTCGTTTGCGTGACGCTTGTGCCACGGACCGCCGTTAGTTGCGTTCAGAATTTTGAATTTATTACCTTCTTTGTCAAGGTCAAAACGTAAGGTGTTCATAATATTACCTCCTTAGGGCATATAAAAACAAACTCCACCGCAGAAGGGTGGAGCAGAAATTTATTTTTTATCCGCATTAGCTGCTTTTGTTTTTGCAATAAGCTTCTTTGTGATAAGACCTGCAACAAGAACAAAAACAACGATAACAACAACGGGAATTGCAACGACCCACGGCTTTTCACCCACGCTCTTGAGCGCACAGCCGAAGAGTGTATAAACGATTACAAGCGGAAGTGTACCGAGGTTTGCACCGATCATATAGTTTTTATAAGAAATACCCATCGCACCGAAAACAAGACTTGAAAGGTCACCGGGAAGAACACCGGAGAGCTTGACTGCAAATGTCATTTCAGTTTCGTTTGCACCTGCAAAGTCATCAAGCTTTTTGAGTGCCTTGAACTTGGTTTTGAGGGTGTCAACCATACCTGAGCCTGTGAATTTGCCAAGGAAATAGGGGATTGAAAGGCTGAGGAAAACAGAAATGATGTTGATTACAAGCGCAATCCAGTAATTCGGCATCATATACGCACAGATTGAAAAAACAACTGCAGGCGGAAATACGAGGGCGAAAGATTTAACAACTGAAAAAAGTATGAAGCCGAAAGCAAGTGTCAATGTACCTCCCTGAATTTTTTCGCTCAGTGCAGGGATGTTTGATACTTTAATGTTATATTTCTGCGTAAGGAAAATGCAAAGAACTACCATTGCGATCATAAAAATACCTGATGCAATCTGCAGAACTTTAATCAGTTTACCGTAGTTTTTGTCTGCCATAAAAATACCTCCTGACTGTATATCATAAATTATATATAATCGGCATACGAAAATCAACATTAATTTTATTCTTTTGTCGAATAAGACATTATACGGAAATTCGATTGACATTTTGCTTAAAATGGTATAAAATTCATTTTGTATAAGTGAATACATTTATATTATTTTCAATAACGAAAGGTGATATGGATGAGAAAGACTACTAAACGCATTATTTCTATGATTCTTGCGGTTGTTCTTGCTTTCAGCGTATTTGCAATTTTGCCGGTTGCTGCTGATGCAACTGTTGCCGTAAAGGTTGATCAGGTGAACTGCCTTCAGGGTGATACTGTTGAGGCAACAGTTTACTTCCCTGCAAACTGTGACAGATTGGCATCTCTTGACCTTCAGCTTAAATATGATAAGGCAAAGCTTGATTTTGTAAGTATTAAAAAGGGTGCAGGTCTCGAGAAAGCTCTTGACGAGCAGGTAAACGGCAAGGTTTATTCTGAATACACAAAGACTGCAGGTGTTGTTTCATGGTCTCTTGCAGGTTCAAATAACTTCGCATTCAGCGGTACATTTGCAGTTGTTACTTTTAAGGTAAGAGATACTGCTGCAAACGGCAAGACAACTCTTGATCTTGTTGTAAACAGTGCAGCAAACTCAGGCTATACAGATCTTACATCTTCTGTTATTGCTGCTGATGCAGATATCGAAATTGTTCGAAATTCACTCAAGGACTTCGTTTTCAAACTCAATAGCGACGGTACAGGCTATGTTGTAACTGCATATTACTGCGCAACTGTTCCTGAACTTGTTATTCCTTCAGAATACAACAATCTTCCTGTTGTAGGTATTGATAACGGTGTTTTTGAAAAGCACGTTGAGTTGCAGAAGGTTACACTTCCCGAAAATCTCGAATATATCGGTGAAAGTGCTTTCAGAAACTGCACAAAGCTTACCTCAATTTCAATTCCCGATACAGTTGAAACAATCGGCGGCAGTGCATTCAACAGCTGTTCAGCTCTTGAAGAAGTTAAGCTTCCTCTTGCTCTCAAGAAGATTAGTGACAGCACTTTCTACTCCTGCTATTTCCTCAGTAAGATTGAAATTCCTTTCAACGTAACCGAAATCGGCAGAACTGCTTTCTACGGATGTATTTCACTTAATGAAGTTAAAATATCTAAGAACACAACAGTAATCGGCGATGGCGCATTCAGCGAGTGCTTTGTCGGCGGCATCGAGTTCACAACCGTAGAAGGAAATACATATCTTCCGAAGGTTATTGAAGAAAAATATCCCGATTCAAGAATCAAGCTCGTTGAAGATATCTCTCTCGGTAAGGCTTCCTGCGCAGACAAGATTGACTATACAGGTAATCCCCTTACACCTGAAGTAAAGGTTGAGCTTACTAACGGCAAGGCAGTCGTTAAAGATACAGATTACAAGGTAGTCTATGTAAACAACGTACGTGCAGGCGAAGCAAAGGTTTATGTTGTGGGTATCAACGGCTATGGCGAAGGCTATAACCTCAGCTTCGCAGTTCACTGTGATCACGACGAAATCAGACGTTCTGTAGGTAAAAAGGCAACATGTACAGAGGACGGTTACTATAACTGCAGATGTATGAACTGCGGTGAGTTTACACGCGAAGTAATCAAGGCAACAGGTCACCCGTCAGGTGAGTGGATTTATGACAAGTTACCTAAGTACAATCAGACAGGTATCAAGCACAGAGTCTGCTCAGTCTGTGATAAGAAGTATGACCTTAACACAGTTGCACCCAAGGTGTTCCCTGATGTAACAAGTGATAAAAAGGTAGATGCAACAGACGCGCTCAAGGTTCTTCAGTTCACTGTCGGTAAGCCCGTTGCATTCAAGCCGGAAGAAAGACTCAACGGCGACCCGAACGGAGATGGCATGGTTAACTCAACAGACGCATTGATTATGCTCAAGATTTCAGTTGGCCAAGTTACTCTCGACTGATAAAAAACAATAAAATTTATGACGCTCTGACTTGTCGGAGCGTCATTTTTCTATTGTACTGTTGAAAGATTTGTGGTAAAATACTAAAATAGTGAACTATGCCGAAGAAAATGGAGGTTTAAACTATGAATAAAAAATTATTCAAAGAGGGTATCGGCTACGGTGTCGGTGCAATCGGTCTTGATCTTAGTTACGGTATGTTTTATTCATACCTTTCAATTTACCTTGCAAAGGTACTCGGTATCAGCCCGTGGTTCCTTCTTATCATTACACCTCTTGCAAGACTTTGGGACGGTATCAACGACCCGATGATGGGTTCTATTGTTGACCGTTGTAACAATAAAATGGGTAAGTATCGCCCATGGATTCTTCGCGGTGCGCTTCTTAATGCAGTAGTTTTGTGTTTGCTTTTCAACAATCCCGGAATTCAGACAGGTTCAGTATGGATGATGGTTTATGTTGCTGTTTTCTATGTTCTCTGGGGCATGACCAATACTCTCGCAGACATTCCGTATTGGTCAATGATTCCGTCGATGGCAAGCGGTGAGAAGGACAGAAACCTTATTTCAACAATTGCACGTGCTTTCTCAGGTCTCGGTCAGGGTATCATTTCTATCCTTACTCCGATTATGATTCCGCTTCTTGCAGGTGCGGCAAAGGATGACCTTGATAAGCTTCCGCAGAATGTCCTCAAAGAAGGCTTCGGCAAATGGTCAATTCTCGCAGCAATTCTTCTTGTTGTTTTTGCTTTGATTTGTGTTGCTATTACCAAGGAACGTAATGTAATCAAGAGCGACGAGCAGTTCTCATTCAAAACGGCTCTGAATGTTATTAAAAACAATGATCAGCTTCTTGTATTTATGCTCTTTGCAATGATTTCAAACGCAGGTTTCTATATGACTTCAGGTATCAGTGCATTCTATTTTGAAGAAGTAGGCGGCGGCCTTGCAAAGCAGTCAACATTCAACCTTATGGGTACAGTCGGTTCAGTACTCGGTATTCTTGTTGTGCCGATCTGCTCAAAGTTTATGAACAACCGTTCAATCTATAAGCTCTCACTTCTTATGGCTGCAACAGGCTACATAGGTATGGCTGTTATCGGTTACGGCTTCGGCGGTAACGTTGTTGCTCTTGGTCTTTGCTACATTGTTACATCACTCGGTACCGCAAGTATGTTCGTTAACCAGACGGTTATGCTCGCAGACTGCGTTGACTACGGTGAGTACAAGCTCGGCAAACGAAATCAGAGCCTTACTTTCTCAATGAAGGGCTTCCTTCAGAAGATGGCATATACAATTCAGAGTATCATTATGTACGCTTCATTTGCACTTACAAGCTACGATTTCAGCGGTGAAAATGCTGATACAGCAATCGTTACAGAGTCAGCAAAGGGTGCAATTTCTGCGATGATGTTTATCGTACCTCCTGCAATGATGCTTATTTCTCTTGTAATTTTCTCAAAGAAATACAAGATCCACGGTGAATTCAAGCAGGAAATTCTCGAAAAAGTAAGCGCACTTCACGCAGCAAACGAAAAATAACTTTTAGTTTTTACACTTAAATTAATTGATGAAAGGAGCGGTATAATGAGCAGAAAAAAGTGGACTGTCAAAAATTTTGACAAAGACGCAGCGACGATGATTGCCGAAGAGCTTGATATCAGCCCTTATGCCGCTTTACTTGCCTCAGCAAGAGGTATAAAAACGGTGGATGAGGCACGTGAGTTTTTCGGTATGGACGAAAGCGTGGCTGCCGATCCGTTTGATTTTCCTGATATGTACAAGGCGGTCAGAAGAATTAAGACTGCGCTTGAAAACTTTGAACGTATCGCTGTTTACGGTGACTACGATGCTGACGGCGTAACTGCTACTGCACTTTTGTATTCTTACCTTGAAATGCAGGGTGCCGATGTGGTTTATGCCGTGCCGAACAGACACACCGAGGGTTACGGACTAAGCTACAATGCAATCGACAACATCAGCCGTATGGGCGCAAAGCTCATTATCACGGTGGATAACGGAATCAGTGCCATCGAAGAAGCCGAGTATATCCGTCAGCTTGAGATGGACCTTGTTGTAACAGACCATCATCTGCCGTCAGATGTACTTCCCGATGCGGTTGCAGTTGTTGACCCGCACAGACAGGACTGTATTCTTCCGTTCAAGGACTATGCAGGCGTAGGTGTTGCATATAAATTAATATGTGCACTTGAGGGTGAAGAAAATGAAGTTACGGACTCATTTCTTGACCTTGCGGCTATCGGTACAATTGCCGACGTTATGCCCCTTCATAACGAAAACAGAAGTATCGTAAGACGCGGTACTGCACTTATAAACGATTCGGACAGAGTCGGTATTCAGGCTCTTATTGAAGTTGCAGGACTCGATGGGAAGCCTATCAAATCAGGCACTGTTGCATTCGGACTTTCACCGCGGATAAATGCCGCAGGCAGAATCGGTTCGGCAGACAGAGCGATAAAACTTCTGCTCACTGACGATTATGATGAGGCACAGATGCTTGCAGGTGAGATAAACGATGATAATGTTGAAAGACAGCAGACCGAACAGGATATTCTCGGTCAGGCAGTCAATCAGATTGACGAGCATCCGTCATGGAAATATGACCGTGTACTCGTTGTCAGCGGTGACGGTTGGCATGACGGTGTAATCGGAATTGTTGCATCACGCCTTGTTGAAAAATACGGTAAGCCTGCAATTGTTATCACCATAGACGGTGACACAGCAAAGGGCTCGGGCAGAAGCATTGAGGGCTTCAGTCTTTATGATGCACTCTGCGAGTGCGGAAATGTTCTTGACCACTACGGCGGACATACACTTGCGGCAGGTCTCGGACTTGATGCAGACAAAATCGATGATTTCCGAAAAGCCGTTAATGATTATGCATATACAACGGAGTTTCCCGACCCCGTTCAGACAATAGATTTCAAAATTAATCCGTCTGTTGTCAATATTGAACTTCTTGATGTCATCGAGATACTTGAACCCTTCGGTGCAGGTAACCCTCAACCGATATTCGGACTGTATAATATGACACTTACGGAAATAACACCTATCGGTGCAGGCAAGCATCTCAGACTCGGACTTCGACGAGGAGATGCGAACTTAAGCGCTGTACTGTTCAGGGTTACGCAGTATGATTTTCCGTATGCGGTCGGTGATGTTGTGGATGTTGCCGCAACGTTTGACAGTAATGAATATTTAGGTCAGATAAGACTTAGTATATTAGTGAAAAATATCAAGCTTCACGAAATGGACGATGACATACTGTTTGCAGGTATGAGACAGTTCACAAACCTTATGCACGGTGATGCAGGTCAGTATTCGGACATTTTGCCTGACAGAGTATTTATAGCAGGAGTCTATAAGTTTGTACGCAGTCAGGGTAAGTGGAGACACGGTGAAGAAATGCTTTGCAAGCGTATCGGTCTTGATGCAACAGAATATGCGAAGGTTTGTGTTGCCGTGGAAGCACTTACAGAGCTAGGCACACTTGTTTATGACGGTGATGGTAATCTTACATTACCTGAAGAGAATGTAAGGGTAAGTCTTGACGATGCCCCGGTACTCAGAAGAATAAAAGAGTTTGAAGGTTAAGAGAAATGGCTGAAGAGAGAGAAAGAAGCTTAAAAGAAATACTTAACGACGTAAAACCGATTGATGACTATGTGGATGAAGCTATGCTTGAGTCACAGAAAAGCAAGAAGTCTGCAGACGGTTTATTTGAAGATCTGATTGCCTCTGTCACCCAAACGATGAGTGAAGAGGAAGTCGGATACATCAAGCGTGCGTATGAAATTGCATACGAGGCACACGAGGGTCAGTTCCGACGCTCGGGTGAGCCGTATATTATCCACCCTGTGCAGGTGGCATGTATACTTTATAAACTCGGTATGGACAGTGAGTCTATGGTTGCTGCCCTGCTTCACGATGTTGTTGAAGACACGGAAATGACCGAGGAAGATGTTAAAAAAGAATTCGGTGAGGACGTTGCAAATCTTGTTGAGGGTGTTACAAAACTCGGCAAGGTACCGCTTTTTACAAAGGAGGAGCAACAGGCGGAGAATGTGCGTAAGATGCTTATGGCGATGTCTCAGGATATCAGGGTTATAATCATCAAACTCGCAGACCGTATACACAACATGAGAACACTTGCTTTTATGAAACCTCATAAAAGACGTGAAAAGGCACAGGAAACACTCGAAATTTACGCTCCGATTGCACACCGTCTCGGTATCCGAGGTGTCAAGGAGGAGCTTGAGGATCTTGCAATCAGTTATCTTGATCCGATTGCATATAAAGAAATTCAGGATTTGCTTGAACAGCAACAGTCCAAACGTAAGGAATACCTTGATAATATCCAGAATAAAATCTGCGACCGTATAAGACAGGTTATTCCTAACTGCAATATAACAGGCCGTGTAAAGTCTGTTCACGGAATTTACCGTAAGATGTATATGCAGGGCAAGGATTTTGACGAAATCTATGATATCTATGCCGTAAGAATCATTGTTGACGATGTTATCGACTGTTATAACTGTCTCGGAATTATACACGATATGTTCAAGTCTATTCCCGGCAGATTCAAAGACTACATTTCAACACCGAAAGCTAATATGTACCAGTCCCTCCATACTACGGTTATAGGTGAGGGCGGTATTCCGTTTGAAGTGCAGATAAGAACGTGGGAAATGCACCGCACTGCTGAATACGGTGTTGCAGCCCACTGGAAATACAAGCTCGGAATGAACGGCAAACAGAAGTTTGAGGAGAAATTCTCCTGGATAAGACAGCTTCTTGAGTCGCAGACAGTTTCCGAAAATCCCGAAGATATTGTTAACACAATCAAAACAGACCTTGTTCAGGAGGAGGTTTTTGTCTTCACTCCGAAGGGCTCTGTAATCAGCCTGCCTTCAGGTGCGACGGTTGTTGACTTTGCTTATGCAATTCACTCTGCTGTCGGTAACCGTATGGTCGGCGCAAAGGTCGACGGCAGAATTGTGCCGATTGATTATGTTGTAAAAACAGGTGAGATTGTAGAGATTATCACCTCGTCACAGCAGGGTAAGGGTCCGAGCCGTGACTGGCTTAAGTTTGTCAAAACAAGCGGTGCAAGAAATAAAATCCGTTCGTGGTTCAAGAAGGAGCGCCGTGAAGAAAATATACTTGAGGGCAAGCTCGAGGTCGAGCGAGAGTTCAGACGAAACTTCATCCGTCTTAATGACGACGACTTTGAAAAGTTTGTGTTTATGATCGCACAGCGTCAGCGCTTTGCAACGAATGAGGATTTCTTTGCAGCTATCGGCTACGGCGGTGTTTCACTCAACAAGATGATGCCGCACATCAAGGACGAATACGTTAAGATGTTCAAGCAGCCTGAAGAGAAGCAGGAAGATGTCATCAAAATCACAAAGCCTTCTCAAAAACGTTCGAAGAGTAAGGACGGCGTAGTGATTGAGGGTATCGACAACTGTCTTATTAAATTCTCAAAGTGCTGCAGTCCGCTTCCGGGTGATGAAATTATCGGATTTATCACACGTGGACACGGTGTGTCCATTCACAAAAGAGACTGTACAAACGTGCCGAAGGTCATTGAACTTGCAACAGAGCCAGAACGTTGGTTAAGTGCAAGCTGGGACAATGATGTTAAGGAAGATTTCGTAGCAACCTTAAGTATCACCTGTCTTGACCGTGTAGGTCTTATGGCGGATGTTTCGAAGGTTATTGCTGATATGCGTGTTATGATTTACGGTATCAATACGCAAAGCAAAAAAGACGGCAGAGCGTCAATCGAACTCAAAATTGCCGTTAACGGAATCGAACACCTTCAGGGTGTTATGTCCAAAATACTTAAAATCAACGGTATTCTTGATGTAGAAAGAGGTTAATATGAAAGCAGTTGTTCAGCGCGTATCTTCGTCAAGTGTTAAGGTTGACGGAGAGGTTATCGGAAAAATCGGTTGGGGCTACAATGTGCTTCTCGGTGTAGGTCCCGAGGACACAAAGCAGCACGCAGATGTACTTGCGGCAAAAATTGCAAAGCTTCGTGTGTTTGAGGATGCTGACGGAAAGATGAATAAGTCTGTCATCGACATCGACGGTGAAGTGCTTGTTATTTCACAGTTCACTCTGTGTGCAGATATCAGAAAGGGCAACCGTCCGTCATTCACAACAGCTGCACCTCCCGATATGGCGAACGAGCTTTATGAATATTTTATTGAACAGTTGAAGTTGAACGGAGTCAGAAATGTCGAGTGCGGTTCTTTCGGCGCAGATATGAAAGTTGACATTCAGAATGACGGTCCCGTTACAATTTTAATGGATACAGATATCTGGGTAAAACAGTAAAAAATAAAGGATAAAAAATTATGCAGATTGAAACACTTGTTCTCGGCCCCGTGTGCGCTAACTGTTACATCGTGACCGATGAAAAAACAAATGGCGCAGTTGTTATCGACTGCGGTGAATACACTCAGGAGCTCGAGAGCAGACTTGGGGGTAAATATCTTAAATACATTATGCTTACACACGGTCATTACGACCATATTCTCGGTGTGTACGACCTTAAACAGGCTCATCCCGAGGCAAAAATCGCAATTCACAAGGATGAGGCGTACAAGCTTCTTGATGAGCTTCCGAGCTTTGCGAACGAGATGATGCCCGGTGTACAGAAGTATGTACCTGCTGATGTTATTGTTGACGAAGGCGATGAAATCAGTGTCGGTACTCTCACTTTTACGGTTATGCATACGCCCGGTCATTCAAAGGGCGGAGTGTGTTTCTATGTCAAAGACGAGAGAACACTCTTCACGGGTGACACACTGTTCTGTCTTACGGTCGGCAGAACAGACTTCTTTGACAGTGACGAGGAAGAAATGCTCGATTCAATAACCCGACTTTACAACATGGAGGGTGACTTCGACATTTATCCGGGTCACAACCGTGCAACAACAATGGAGTACGAAAAACGCAGAAACAGATATATGAGGCGATTCAAATGATTTTACGTGTTGTAAATCATAAATTTCATTATGAAATGGAAAACCTTTGCAGAGTCTTTTACCCCTACGAGAGCATCCGTGTATTGCACGATGACGAAGAGGAGGAAGACTCTTTGTGCGTTATCACCTCGCTTGAGGAAACGGACACAGGTTATAATATAAAAGTATCTTTCGGTGAAGATACACGCGAGTGCAGCACAACGGATTGTGCCGATTGTGAGCGTGAAATGGCGGTACTGCTTTTCAACATTCTTTGTGATGTGACGGGATATACTCCGAAATGGGGTATACTTACAGGTGTGCGTCCGTCAAAACTTATGAATACACTCATCTCACAGATGGGTGAAAGTCAGGCTGTGGAGTATTTTACACAAAAACTTCTTGTAACACCGCAGAAAACCGAACTTGCACTCAGCGTTGCCAAGGCAGAGGAAAAGATAATGAGTCTGTCTGATGAAAAATCTTTCAGTCTCTATGTCTCAATCCCGTTTTGCCCTACGCGATGCAATTATTGTTCTTTTGTTTCACATTCAATCGCTCAGGCAAAGAAGCTTCTGCCTGAGTATGTCGAAAAACTTTGTGAAGAAATACGCGTGACGGCAAAAATTGCAAATTCACTCGGTTTAAGACTTGAATCCGTCTATTGGGGCGGAGGCACTCCGACAACACTTTCGGCTGAACAGCTTGAAAAAGTCTGCAGTGAAATCGAAGCGAATTTTGATTTATCATACTGCCGTGAATACACAATCGAAGCAGGCAGAGCCGACACCGTAACAGCTGAAAAGCTCGACGTTATCAAGCGTCACGCAGTTACAAGAATCAGCGTCAATCCGCAGACCTTCAACGACGATGTCCTTGCGGCAATCGGCAGAAAGCATACGGTCAGCGATGTAATTGACATTTATAATACTGCAAGAGAAAAAGGCTTTGATAACATCAATATGGATCTTATCGCAGGTCTTACCGATGACAGTTATGAAAGCTTCTGCCGTTCCGTGGACAAGGCAGTTGAGCTTTCACCCGAAAATATTACCTTACATACACTCGCGCTCAAACGCTCATCGGCGATTGTGACGGGCGGTATAGATGTTGAAAGCGGAGAAACAGCAAATAAAATGCTTGAATATGCTTCGCAACAGTTCTATTCTCACGGTTATGTGCCGTATTATATGTACAGGCAGTCACGTTCACTCGGCAATCTTGAAAATGTCGGTTGGTGCAAACTTGGTTACGAGTGTCTTTACAATATCTTTATGATGGAAGAATGCCACACTATCCTCGGTGTAGGTGCAGGTGCGGTTATCAAGCTCAAAGAGCCGTACGGCAGAAATATAGAGCGTATTTTTAACTATAAGTATCCGTATGAATACATTTCACGCTTTGATACAATCCTTGAACGTAAGGAGCAGATAAGCGAATTTTATGCAAGGTGATAATAATGTTCACGGCGTTGTCTCTTATTAATAAAAATGCAACAGAAAACACGCAGGAGTTTATCCGTGCGTGTGAGGACAGATTTGATTCTGCCGTAAATGATGTTGTTAAAAATTTTTTGTCAGATTCTGATTATGACATCGTTCTTCTTGCAGGTCCGAGTTCTTCAGGCAAGACGACAACGGCAGGAATTCTTGCAGAAAAAATCAAACGCAGCGGTCGTAATGCATATATTGTCTCGCTTGACGATTTTTATCTCAATCACGAAGACATTCCTGTCAATGATGAAGGAATGAAAGATTACGAGAATGTTACGGCACTTGATATTGAGATTATGCACAAGTGCTTTAACGACCTTATCGTGAACAGAAAAGCAGAACTTCCGATTTTCGACTTTATGACAAGTCAACGTTCACAAAAGACAAAGCACATTGAACTTGAAAAAGATGACGTCATCATCGTTGAAGGCTTGCACGCACTCAATCCCGTTATTACTGACGGTCTTGATGAAAGTCATCTTTACAGAATTTACATCAGCGTTTCTTCACGAGTTTCGGGCAATGACGGCAGAATACTTCTGAACAAAAGAAATCTGCGTTTTATTCGACGTATGATAAGAGACTACCGACACAGAAATTCATCGGTTGAACACACATTCTTTATGTGGCAGGGTGTGCTTAAGGGTGAGGATAAATTCCTCTTCCCGTTTGAAACCTATGCGGATGTAAAAATCAACTCCTTCCACGCTTACGAGCCCTGTATTTTCAGGAGTGAAGCGTTGAGTCTGCTTGATGAAGTGGCAGAGGAAAGTGAGTTTTTTGAAAAAGCGCAGGAACTTATCGGAGCAATAAGTCTTTTTGAAGAAATTGAACCGTCACTTCTGCCGAAGAAATCACTTCTCAACGAGTTTCTTACTCTTTGAACAGCAAAAAATAATTGATAAATAAGTAAATTTATGGTAAAATATATCTTATGAAAATTTAGGAGGTGCATCATGTCCGAGAAGAAAGGTAAATCACAATCGTTGCTCAACGGTGCGTTGGTGCTTGTTGTTGCAACCGTGTTGGTAAAGGTGATTGGTGCATTGTTTAAAATTCCTTTGTCAATGCTCATCGGTGAGGTCGGCAGAGGCTATTTTAACACAGCTTATGAAATTTACACCCCGCTTTATTCAATCTCAATGGCAGGCTTACCGATAGCTGTTTCTCGAATGGTTGCCAAGGAAAGGTCTCTGGGCAACTTCCGTGATGTAAGGATGATACGCCGTGTTGCGACAAGGCTCTTCCTTATGACGGGTGCAGTCGGTACGGTGCTTATGTTCATCATCGCATACCCGTACACAAAATACGTTGTCGGCTATACGGAAAATATCTATTGTGTGCTTGCTATCGCACCGTCGATTTTCTTCTGCTGTTGTATGTCCACTTACCGTGGTTATTACGAAGGCTTGCAGAATATGCTGCCAACAGCAATTTCACAGGTCATTGAAGCGTTAAGTAAACTCTTTATCGGACTTGGAGTAACATACGTTTTTCTTAAAATTCAGCTCGATAACTTTGCAAACGGCAAACCTGTTATGGGCACTGTATATACCGAAGAAGCTGATGCACTTGCTGCACTTTATCCTTACGCTGCAGCAACAGCGGTTCTCGGCGTTACAATCGGTACGGTACTCGGATTTATCTTCCTTATGATAAGACATAAGGTTGTCGGTGACGGTATCACAAAAGATATGCTTACCTCTTCGCGTAAACCCGAGGAGAGTAAAGAAGTTACAAGTATTCTCATAAAAACTGCATTACCTATGGCAGTCGGTTCACTTATTCTTAACGTGACTAACCTTATCGACTCCGCGACAATCCAGAACAGACTTGCGTACGCAGTTGAAAAGGCACCTGAGGTTATAAAGTCAATTTACTCTGCACATCTTATTGAAGAGGGTATTGCAGACTCACAGATTGTTAAATATCTCTATGGTGTTTACGGTGAAACTCTTGACTTCAAGAACCTTGTTCCTACAATTACAATGACACTCGGCATCAGTGCAATTCCGATTATCTCAGCTGCATGGGCACAGCGTGACAGCAAGACAATCAAGTCTACGGTTGAATCTGTTATCCGTGTAACAATGCTCATTTCATTGCCGGTCGGCTTCGGACTTGCTGCCGTTTCGTATAACCTTCTGAATATGTTCTACCCCGAAGCATCGGCAACGATCGGCGCTCCGATACTGACGGTCTACGGTATTTCCGTATTTCTTTTTGCAGTTTCTTCTCCGATAACCAATATGCTTCAGGCACTCGGCAGGACAGATATTCCTGTTAAGTCACTTTGTATCGGTGCAATAATCAAAATTATTCTCAACTATATCCTGATCGGAAATCCCTCTATCAATATCAACGGTGCTCCTATCGGCTCAATCGTATGTTATGTGGTAATGGTTGCAATCAACCTTTACAGCATTATCAAAATTGCCGGTGTCAGAATTAATTTTGTATCAGTATTCTTTAAGCCGGTTACCTGTGCTGCAATCAGCTCGGTTGCTGCATTTGCTACGGTTAAGGTCTTTTCAAAAATCCTCGGCAGCTTCGGTGATGCAGACAGTATGCTCAACGGCAGCACTGTTGCACTCGTTATTGCTGTTGCGGCAGCCGTACTTGCTTATGTTCTTTCGCTTCTTTTCCTCAAAGCACTTTCAAAAGATGATATGGAAATGCTTCCGAAGGGTGAAAAAATTGCGAAAAGGCTTGAAAAATATGGATTTTTAGGTTAAAATGGTAATATTATGATAAAGAATTTTGAGTTTAAAGACAGATACGATATCAATGATCTTATTGAAATCATAAAAGATCTGAGATCTGAGGGTGGTTGCCCTTGGGATATTCAGCAGACTCACGAATCCATCCGTAAGGATCTTATTGAAGAAACTTATGAAACAATAGAGGCAATCAATAAAGCAGACCCCGATATGCTTCGCGAGGAGCTTGGTGATGTGCTTATGCAGGTTGTTTTTCACGCACAGATTGAAACCGAAAAAGGCGTATTCACATTTGACGACGTGACAGACGAAATCTGCAAAAAGATGATTGTCCGCCATCCTCACGTTTTTGGCGAAACAAATGTTGACTCTGTTGATGACGTACTTACAAATTGGGATGCAATCAAGCGTAACACAAAAGGTCAGAAGTCAACTTCTGAGGCAATTGATTCCGTTCCGCGCGAGTTACCCGCACTTATGCGTGCAAACAAAATTCAGTCCAAGGCTGCAAAAGCAGGTTTTGACTGGACAGAAGTGGATGGCGCACTTGATCGCCTTACAGAAGAGATTGCTGAACTTAAAGAGGCAATCGCAAACGGCAAGGCAGACGAAATCAGTGACGAGCTTGGTGATGTTCTTTTCTCGGCAGTCAATGTTTCGCGTTTTGTGAAGGTTGACCCTGAAGAGGCACTTACAAAGTCGACCGATAAGTTTGTCGGAAGATTCAAAAAGGTGGAGGCAAAGGCGAGTGAACGTGGTATTGATATGACCACGGCATCTCTTGAAATTCTCGACTCCCTCTGGGACGAGGCTAAAAAAGGTATATGATATACTAAGAGTATTTCATAATATAAAATTTGGAGGAATTACAATGAATAAGACAGAATTTATCAATGCTGTTGCAGCAAAGGGCGAAATGGACAAGAAGGCTGCTGAAAAGGCAGTTAACGCAGTTTTCGGCGCAGTTGCAGACGCTCTTAAGGGCGGCGAGAAGATTCAGCTCGTAGGTTTCGGTACATTTGAGGTTAGAGAGCGCGCTGAGAAGCAGGGCCGTAACCCGAAGACAGGCGAAACAATGACTGTTCCCGCAGCAAAGATTCCCGCATTCAAGGCTGGTCAGGCTCTTAAGGATGCAGTGAAATAAGTCTTAACGATAAGTTCTATATTCGGCAGGATGCAAGTCGTCCTGCCGACAGTTTTCTCAAAGGAGTGCAGTTTATGAGACTTGATAAGTATCTTAAAGTTTCACGAGTGATTAAAAGACGTACGGTTGCAAACGAGGTCTGCGACGCAAAGCACGTTACGGTCAACGGCAAAATTGCCCGTGCATCTTACGATGTGAAGGTCGGCGACATTGTTGAAATCCAGATGGGTGCAAACACAACAAAAATCGAAGTTACAAAGGTTGTTGAACACGCCACAAAAGATGATGCAGGTCTTATGTACAAAGTACTGTAATAATTAAATTTTCACCTCATACAATGTATAGAGGTGATTTTTTATGCCCGAAAACGCTATGCATGACCTGATTATAGAATCCCGCAAAAAGGTAACACTGACAGGTATAAAAGACGTGGAGAGCTTTGATGAGGAAGCGATAATTGCACAAAGTGTATGTGGCGAAATAGCTCTGCACGGCAGAGGGCTCAAAATCAGCCGTCTGTCGGTTGAAAGCGGTGATATGACGGTTGAGGGTGAGATTGATTCGGTAGTTTATTCGGAGGGAAAGGCTACGGGCAGCTTCTGGAGCAGGGTGTTGCGCTGATGCGGTACTTACCATCGACAGCGTTTCAGGCAGTAACCTTTATGTATTCGGCAGGACTCGGCTTCACTCTCGGAATAATCTATGATTTTTTCAGAATGTTATTTTATCTGCTTACAGGAAATGATAAAAAGTTTTTGATGGCAAGGGATATAATATTCCTGTCCGTCTGCTTCCCGATTACATTCATATTTTTGTTGGTGATGTGTAACGGCGAGTTGCTTTTGTATATTTTTATCGGTGAGGCGGTCGGAATGTGGATTTATTTTTATTCGGTCGGATCTTTTTTGTTTTTACCTGCAAAAAAAATAATTAAGAACATAAGAAGACAAATTCTTTGTTTTTATAAGCTTATTTTTAAAATTAAAACATCCTTCGTTTGTATTTGTGAAAAAATCAATAAAAAATTGCATAATCACACATTTTTTTTGCAAAAACACTTGCAAATTCGACATCGTATATTGTATAATCATTGCGTACAACTGTGCCCAAACAGAATTTTAAAGAATCGAGGTGACAGAAGTGGCGAAAGTAAAGAAAAATAAAAGAAGTATTATTATCGTATCTTTTGCTGTTGTTCTTTGTGTCAGCTTTGCCATTTCAATGTTCTCTCTGATAAGAGATATAAAGGAAATCGATAAAAAGATTGCTGATGTTGAACTTGAGATCGTGAATCAGGTTGAGGAAAATAAAAATCTGCACGATATAATTCACAGCGGAAACAAGGATGACTATGTTGATGGCATTGCCAGGGAAAACGGTTATGTTAAACCTGGCGAGAGAGTCTATTATGACGTCTCTGTAAATGACTGATGATATAAAAATTTTTTGAGGGGTACACTTTAATATGCAGTTAGAAGTCGGCGCTATTGTTGAGGGAATTGTTACGGGATTTACGGCATTCGGTGCCTTTGTTGACCTTGAGGGAGGCAAAAAGGGCATGGTGCACATTTCGGAGGTTGCACTTGAATTCGTAAAAGACATTAAGGACCACTTAACCGTGGGACAGGCTGTTAAGGTCAAAATTATTTCTATTGCGGAAGACGGAAAGATCAGTCTTTCTATCAAAAAAGCTATGGAGCAGCCGAAGCCGGCATTTAAGCCGAAGAATAATGCTCCCAGACGTAACAATAATGCTAACGTATGGCAGGGCAACAAAACTGTTGATACACAGCCGCAGTCTTTTGAAAGCATGATGGCGAAGTTCAAGCAGGAAAGTGACGAAAAGATGTCAGACCTTAAGCGTGATTCAAAGCACGGTGGCGGTTACAACAGACGCGGCACAAATAAGCTGTAAGCTGTTGAAGTTAATTTAATCACATTTAACGGGAGCAGTTTTCTGCTCCCGTTTTTACAGGTTTAGTATGGTGATATTATGAGAGAGATAAGTGTAAAGTTAATTACTCAGGCAGTTGAAGACCTTTGCATAAAGGCAAATAAAATCCTGCCGAACGATCTTACGGGAATAATAAATAACTGTAAGCTGTGCGAAAAAAATCAGCTTGCAAAAAATATTCTTGCAGACCTTGAAGAAAATCTTGAAGCTGCAAAGGAGCTTGACATCCCGATTTGTCAGGATACGGGAATGGCGGTTATTTTCCTTGAAATCGGTCAGGATGTGCACTTCGTTGACGGAAGTCTCTACGATGCAGTCAATGAGGGTGTGCATAACGGCTATATCAACGGTTTTCTTCGTTGCTCGGTTGTAGGTGACCCGTTAAGACGTGTCAACACAAAGGACAATACTCCTGCGGTAATCCATACAAGCATCGTTGATGGTGAGAGTGTGAAGATTACCGTTGCACCGAAAGGCTTCGGCAGTGAGAATATGAGTGTCCTTAAGATGTTTACACCTGCCAGCGGCAGAGAGGATATAATTGACTTTGTACTCGAAAGTGTAAAGACAGCAGGCGGTAATCCCTGTCCTCCGATAGTGCTCGGTATCGGAATCGGCGGTGACTTTGAACAGTGCGCATACCTTGCAAAAAAAGCACTCTGCAGAAGTGTCAGTGTGAAGAATCCGGACGAATTCTATGCTGAAATGGAAACGGAAATTCTCGAAAGAGTGAATAAGCTTGACATCGGACCGCAGGGCTTCGGCGGAGATACAACTGCACTTTCCGTTGCAATCGAAACTGCGCCGACACATATTGCAGGACTGCCCGTTGCAGTCAATGTCGGCTGTCATGTTACTCGTCACGCATCGGTTGAACTGTAACACTTGATTTAAATTAAAAACAGAAGTATAATTCAGGTACAAAATATAAAAAAAGAGGTATTTATGAAGATAAATTTTGTTATTCCGTGTCTGCTCGGTCTCGAGTCGCTTATTGCGAACGAAATGAAAGACCTCGGTGCAGAAAATGTGGTTGCAGAAAACGGCAGAGTCCTTTTCTCAGGTGACGAAAATTTACTTGCCAGAGCAAATATCTGCTCACGCTATTCCGAACGAATTCAGATTCTTGTCGGTGATTTCTACGCAAGAAGCTTTGAGGAGCTTTTTCAGGGTACAAAGGCGCTTCCGTGGGAAGATTGGATAGGTGCAGACGATGCCTTCCCTGTCAAGGGTTACTCAATCAATTCAACTCTTTTCAGTGTCAGCGACTGTCAGTCAATTATCAAAAAGGCTGTTGTTGAAAGACTCAAGTCAAAGTACAAAATCAGCTGGTTTGATGAGACGGGTCCCGTTCATCAAATTCAGTTCTCAATTATGAAGGATAAGGTAAGTCTGCTGCTTGATACATCAGGTGCAGGACTTCATAAGCGCGGTTACAGACTCGAGGCAAACGCTGCTCCGCTTAAGGAGACGCTTGCGGCATCTCTTTGCAACCTTGCAAGAATCCGTCCTTACCACACTCTCTATGATCCTATGTGCGGCAGCGGTACAATTCTTATCGAGGGCGCAATGATGGTACACAATATTGCACCGGGTGTTAACCGTAACTTCTCTGCTGAGCGATGGGATGTGATTCCTGAGTATGTGTGGGCTGAGGAACGTCGGCGTGCACGCGACCTTGTGAATTACGATACGGATTTCATCGCATACGGCTCGGATATTGATGAGTCAGCACTTGAGATTGCACGTGTCAATGCAAAGCGTGCAGGTGTTGAAAGAAAAATAAAGTTCGAAAAGTGCGACCTTCGCGATTTTAAACCTCAGAGTGAAAAGGGTACACTTATCTGTAACCCTCCGTACGGTGAAAGACTTCTCGATATCGGTGAGGCACAGAAACTTTACAAGATAATGGGCGAAAAATTTGAACAGAAGCGTGGTTGGGCGTATTATATTATAAGTCCGTCTGAAGAGTTTGAAAAAGAATTCGGAAGAAAGGCTGACAAGCGCCGTAAGCTTTACAACGGTATGATTAAGTGTCAGTTGTTTATGTACTTTAAGTGAGGCATATAACTATGAAACATCTGTTTGTTGTTAACCCGAAAGCAGGCAAGGGCAGAGCATACGATATATTAAGACCGCTTTTGAAAGAAAGCGTTGAAAAGCTTGATCTTGATTACGAGGTTTATGTTACAAAATCTACGGAAGATATGGCTGAATACTGCAAAAAGTATGCAGAAACGGGCGAAAAAGTAAGGTTTTATGCCTGCGGCGGTGACGGTACTATTTATGATCTTGTCAACGCAATTTACGGTTACAAAAATGTCGAATTTGCGGTTGTACCTCTCGGTTCAGGTAACGACTTTATCCGTATTTTCGGCACCCGTGACGATTTTCTTAATCTTGATGCTCAGGTGAACGGTACACCGATTAAGATTGATGCAATAAAGTGCGGTGACAGAATTGCCGTCAATCAGTGCTCAATGGGTATGGATGCTGAAATCTGCGCGAAGCAGTCCGATTTCAAAAAAATTCCTCTTTTGCGCGGAGACAGAGCGTATACCGCGGCACTTGCTTATTGCGCGATGGTCAAAAGAGTGAACAAGTTTACAATAACGATTGATGATAACAGACCTATATCGGGTGAATTTCTTTTCACGGTATGCGGTAACAGCCGTTATTACGGCGGAGGATACAGGGCAACTCCCTACGCTTTGCCTGATGACGGATTGCTCGATTTCAGTATAATCGACACACTTTCGCTTCCCGGGATGCTGACGAAGGTCGGCGGATACAAAAAAGGCAAACACTATAATTGGAAGCAGACGCTTTATGTCAGAGGCAAAAAGATGACTGTTCACAGTGATGAACCTGCCGCACTCAACATTGACGGTGAGGTTGATGTTGTGAATGACTGTACCTTTGAAATCCTGCCACAGGAATTCACATTCGTTGTACCCGCAACATCAAGCTATGTTGAGGACAGGAAAAACGGACATATCACAAATGAAATAGGCCTGAAAGTTTAAAATAAGGAGAACTGAAACGATTTGTTTTCAGTTCTCTTTTTCGTTCTATTGTAAAACGTTCGTGTTTGTGGTATCATATATCTGTTACTCAACTCATACGGAGGTAATGTAAATGAAAAAATTTATTTCACTTCTTGTCAGCCTTGTACTTGTTATGCTGACAATGGTAACGGCTTCTGCAGAAGGTATGGCGAAGTTCAATATAACGCTTGTATCCGAAACTGACAAACAGGCGGTTGTTTCGATTGATTTCAACGGAGGAACAAGTTTCTCAGGCTTCGATTTTGAGGTTAAGCTCAATAAGGAAAGAGTTGAGGTTGTCAGTGCTGAAAAAGGCGAAGGCTTCAACACTTTTCGTGATCAGGCTGATGCCGCTTTTGCAGAGATAAATCCTGCTTCTGATCCCGTCAAGGCGACAATGGCTGTTATCCCGGCTTACCGTAATGTTGACAGCAAGTCTTTGTTTGTAATCACACTTAAAAAGCTTTCAAAAGAACCGCTTACAAATGACGATTTTAAAATCATTGTCACAAACTGTGTTGACTCTTCACTTGAAATGATTGAAACATCTGTTACGACAGATATTCAGGGAACGAGCATTTCAATGTCAACAACCGACACGGCAGCACCGTCAGAAGCTACAGATGAAATAACTTCTTCACAGGTTACTGATGAGATAGAAAGCTTTACAAACGGCCTTACGGAAGAAATGGGTGAGGTTATTGACATTGAAGATGAAGAAACCGATGAAAACAAGGATAACGGTTCAAAGGGTGTTATAATCGCAGTTGTTTCAGTTGCGTTTGTAGCGGTAGTCGGTGCAGTAACTTTGATTGTTATGAAAAAGAAAAAATCTCCCGAAAACGGAAATGAGGAATAATTATGGAAAAGATTTTTGAAAAGTTTTTACAGTTCCGTCAGACGGCAGATGAACCAACCTATGATTGCCGTGAAAACTGCTTTATGCGTCTTTACCGCGATGTAACCGAGGCTGAGTATAACGAGTGGATTGATGCCCTCACAGAAGACGGAATGTCTGTTTTTCAGAAGACGGATCTTAACGGCAACCTTTATACCTGCCTTAAGGGTGAGGTGCTTGTGAATGCGTTTTTCACTCCCTGTGACGGTATTCTCCGTGTTGCTGCAAGTGAAACTAACCTTACACCGAACTTTATTCAGACATCTTGTACAGGTGATGGCGAGACTGCATTTTACGGTTTTGAAAGTGATCAGGCACTTATCGACTGCGGTATGTGTCTTATGATTCAGTGTCCTGATTACAGCTTCTTTATCGTCGACAGCGGTCACTATATGCAGTTTAACGATAACGACAGAATTTATAATTTTATGCGTGAACGCACACCCGAAGGACAGAAGGTTGTTGTCAACGGCTGGCTTCTCACTCACGCACATTCCGACCACATCTGCAAATTTATGGATTTCCTTCGTTACAACTGCCATGATGTTATTATCGAGGGTATTTATTCAAACCTTATTCCTGACGATTATGTCGGCTATAAAGAATGGACGAGGGAAGAAGTTCTGCTGTCTGAAAAGCTTTTTAAAATGCTTGACGAAACGAAAATACCGACCTATAAAATCCACACAGGTCAGCGTTTTTACATAAGAAACCTGATGTTTGATGTACTCGGTACACATGAGGATATCTATCCTAATCTTATAACAGATTACAACGATTCATCCTGTATGGTTATGCTTACTGCAGAGAATTCCCGTATATTCATTCCCGGTGACGCAAGCCGACGCTCATCCGTGGAGCTTGAAAAACGCTATGGCGAAACACTTAAATGTGATGTTGTTCAGATTTCGCATCACGGACACACAGGACTTTCAGTAAAGGCTTACGAGTACCTTAATGCCGAGGTTGCGGTATTCCCGATAACACGCATCAAGTTCGATGAGGAGTATCCCCGTATTGAGGCGAACCGACGTGCGATTGAACTTGCAAAGGCGTATTATATAACATCTGACGGTACGGTTAAAATTTCGCTTCCGTATGATTTGGAAAAAATTGAAGTCCTGCCCGACGAAACGTTTGAGGATTTCGGTAAAATCAATCGTCTCTGGGGCTACTCATACACCGACGAGCGTAAGGCCGAGCTTTACACAATGTTCACCGACAGGGGAGGCAACCTCAATAAAACCAACCTCCCTGCAGAGCCTGACAGTAAATTTGAGATGTAAAAAATAAACCCACGGTTATTTATACCGTGGGTTTTCTGTTCAGACTGCAAATTGATTTTTACATAGCAATAAAGACGTGTTTAGCTATTTGCTTTTGAATAAATAATATCCTTGGCAATGTCCAGATCTATCCACAAAGCAGGTCTGATACCAACTTCGTCAGCGTTGGAGGATATACCGTCAAAATCTATTATACCATCTTCTGTAACTACAGAAACGTTTGTCTGTTCAATTCCCGGTGTGCGTAACCACCAATTATAATTTTCTCTGTATATATCAATTTGATCTTTATGCAAATCTTCTGCCATAATAATATCAGCACTTGCTGAAGAATTACCGAGATAGAAATAACGCTCGTTCAGGGATTTAGCATATACGTTTTCTTTATCTATTTCTCTTTCAGAAAGCGGATTACCGTCTTTTCCCGCAAAGTATTTTATTACCTCATCTGAGCTGAGTAAAAATATTTTATCCTGCGTATCATTACCGGGATTGTTGCCGTAGATGGGATTGGGGTTTGTTTTGACTTGTGTTGTAACGATAAGATCTTTTTCGATGCCTTTGAATGAATTTTCAAAGAAGTATTTGTTCAACGATTCGCGTATGGTTGAATTTTCCCAAGTTGTGTCTATCGCAGGACCCAAAAACAGACAGTTGCCGTCATAAAAATCCCAATCCAGACAAAATTCGCTGAGAAGAAGCAGACGGTGTCCTTGTTTTTCGAGAATTTCCCAGGATATAGGCATACGGACATTTAAATCATCAGGTTTGCAGCCGGAACACAAACGGACATTACCAAAAACCATACGATCGTGACATTTGATCTCATCAATTTCGTGTAAGTAGTAATCTAAAAAAATCTTCGCTTTTTCAATGTCATTATTTGTCGAAAGTTCGAAGGCTCTCTTTAATAAAAAATTTGAAACAAACATAATAATTCTCCTTTTATTGTATAGGTAAACAGATGTTATGTATTTAAAATTTAACTGTATATGTAAATTCCGCCCGATTTGGTTTCTTCCACACCGTTCTTAAGTTTTATCAGTGCCGTTGTACCCTCGGGGATTTCGATTTCGATTTCTGTTTTGCCGTTTTCCTTTTTCCACTCACAACGGATAATGCCTTTCGGAGACCTAATGGAAGTCTTTGCCCATTGCATTCCGCATTCGGTTTCGGGTGCTATGGTAAAGGTCTCATAGCCGTTTTTAATATCACGGATACCTGCGATGTGTGAGAAAAGAATTTCGTCAAATGTTCCGAGGAAGTAGTGGTTAAACGAGCGTGTTGACGGTTCCCAGCACTCCCACGCACTTGTTGAGCCTTTCTCGATCCAGTAACCCCAGCTCGGGTAGGTTGTCTGTGTCAGCAGCTTATATGCAACATCTGCGTGACCTGTGTTAAAGAGTACGGGAAGAAGATGCTTCGTGCCTGTGCAACCTGTGTCAAGGTGATAACCGTGAGTGACAATATTATCAACAAGGTTTTTAATAACTGCCTCTTTGTTTTCTTCATCAACCATTCCGTAAGAAAGTGGAAGAAGGTTTGATGTCTGTCTGTACTTTCTGCGGTTGCCTTTCTGGTCCCAATGAGTTGTCTCATAAATCTGTTTTTCCGTGTTGTAAAATTTTGCGTTGAAGTTTTTACGGATTTTTTCAGCCTCAGCAAGATACTCGTTCTCGTCACCCTTGCCGAGAATTTCCGAAATTTGTGCCATAACGTTAAGCATAGCGTAAACGTATGCCGTACAGCAGATTTCAGCGCCCTCTGACGGGTCGCAGATCATTTCGCTGAATTCATCACAAGACGGCGCAACCCAGTCGGAAAGCTCACGGATCCGCCACGTTCCGCCGAAGTCTTCAATAGCTTTTACGTCGGCAAGTGCGAACTCGCGAAGGTGAGGATAAAGCTTTTCTGCAAAGTCTTTATTGCCGCAGAAGTCAACAAGTGCCTTTGTAGCAAAAACAAAAATTGTGTTCCATACAGGGGAATTGTCCACACCCCAGTCTGATGTCGGTACGATGACAGGTACCGTGCCGTAATCCTTGAAGCAGTCGTCCATAAGTGATACAAACTGCGCCATATATGTGCTCATATCGAAGTTATACATCATCGTTTCGAAAGCGCAGTTAGCGTCACCGAGCCAACCGTTCTTTTCAAAAACAGGCGTGTCTGTCGGCTTCCACTGGAAGTTGTTCAGAATAGTTCTTTTCATAAGTGCGTGAAGCTTGTTTATAAGCTCATCTGAACATTCAAAACTTCCGATTGTTTCAACATCGTTTGCAATTCTGTAAAGTGTGATATCATCTGTTGTGAGGCTTTGAGCGTGGTTTTCAATTTCGATATAAAGGAATCCCTTGTAACTGAATTTCGGTTCAAAAAGGGCAGGAGAGCCGTCAGAAATGAAGGTATCCTTCTGTATGTAATCAAGAGGCCACCAATGTCCGTCTCGACCCTGATTACCCCCCACTCTGATAAGGTATCCGTCGTCGGTCAGCTTCTCACCGTAAGTGACGGTAACTTTTTCGCCCTTCGGTGCGTTAAGTCTGATTTTTGCCCAGCCTGTAATCATTTCGGGTGCTTCGATAATCAGATTGCCGTTATCAAGACGGGTGATGCTCTTAGGCTTGAATTCGCTTATGCGACGGATAAACGGCTCGGTGTGTTCTTTAAGTTCACCTGCAGGTGCATCAACGCTGATTGCGTTATCCCAACGGAAATCTGTTCTGCGTGCATCGTAAGTTTCACCGTAATAGATACTGTTTGCGGTTGTCGGACCATCTTTGGTAACAAGCCAGTCTGTATCTGTTACAAAAGCATCAGTTGTGCCGTCAGTATATGTGATTTCGATATCTGCAATCATTTTAGGAGCAGAGCGCCATACGGCTTTTTCCCATTTCCACACGTGTGTTGTCTCGTTATAAAAACTATTACCTACTTCAACTGTGATGCTGTTTTCACCGTCAGAAATAAAATCAGTAACATCAAAAACTCTGTAAAGAACAGTCTGAGTGTACTGTGAATGTGGGGGATTGAGCAGAGTGTCGTCGGGCAGATTGCCGTTAATTTTAAGTTCAAAAAGACCGAGTCCGCAAATGTAAATTTTAGCTTCTTTTACGGTTTTTGAAATCGAGAAATCCTTTTTGAATATCGGTGCAAATCTGTCCTCGACAGTCATATCGGCACCAATCCATATACCCTTGAAGTTGTGTTTCATATAGTCCTCCTGGAAAGAAAAAAGCTGTGTCAGTTGAGACACAGCTTTAAAATCATCTTAATATGCCTTGCCCCAATAAAGCATTTTTGTTGCAGGTTTGCCGCAGCAAACGCAAGTGTCGGAAAGTGTTTCCTGCTCAAAGGGGATACAACGTGATGTAACGCCTGCTTCTTCCTTAAGCTTATCCTCACAAGCACGGTCACCGCACCACATAGCCTTGATGAATCCGGGATTGTTGTCTGCGATATCCTTAAGCTCTGCAAAGTCCTTTGCAGTGAATGTCATGCTTGCGCGACGGTCATAAGCCTTCTGGTAAAGACCGTCATGTACTGACTGAAGAAGTTCGGGGATTTTTGCCTCAAGCTCGTCAAGAGAAACAAAAATCTTCTCACCGCTGTCACGTCTTACGATAACGCACTGGTTGTTTTCGATGTCCTTCGGACCGATCTCGAGACGGAGGGGCACACCCTTCATTTCGTACTCAGCAAACTTCCAGCCGGGGCTGTTATCGCTGTCGTCGAGTTTTACGCGGCATACATCTGAAAGCTTGTTGTAAAGCTCGTTAGCTTTGTCAAGAACACCTTCTTTGTGTGCTGCGATGGGGATGATAACCATCTGCACGGGAGCAACGTGCGGGGGGAGAACAAGACCGTTGTCGTCACCGTGAGTCATAATGAGTGCACCGATAAG
>JAZROM010000034.1:0-2972 GCA_045648745.1 Acutalibacteraceae bacterium
TTATCGGCGGTGGCCCTGCGGGGCTTACCGCCGCCCTGTATGCTCGCAGGGCAAATAAGAGCGTTCTTGTTATTGAAAAAGCAACCTTCGGTGGTCAGATTACATACTCGCCCAAGGTTGAAAACATCCCCGGTTTCATTCAGCTGACAGGTAACGAATTTGCGGACAAGCTCGTTGAGCAGGTGCTTGAACAGGGAGCAGACGTTGAGCTTTGTGAAGCACTTGAAATCAAAGACGGTGATATTAAGACCGTTGTAACCGATTCAGGTGAATTTGAAGGCAAGACCGTCATCATCTCAACGGGTGCAAAACACAGAATGTTGGGACTCGAAAACGAACACAAGTACGTCGGCGAAGGAATTTCCTTCTGCGCAGTTTGTGACGGTGCATTCTACAAGGGTAAAACAGTCGGTGTTGTCGGCGGCGGTAACTCTGCGTTGCAGGAAGCAATCCTCCTTTCCGACCTCGCTGCAAAAGTTTACGTTATGCAGGACCTCAACTTCCTCACAGGCGAGAGCAAGCTTGCTGAGCAGGTTTATGCAAAAGAGAACATCGAAGTTATCACAGGCGCAAAAGTTACCGCGTTCACGGGTGATACAGAGCTCGACGGTGTTGAGGTTACCAAAAATGCTGACGGCAGTGTTTCACACATCGGCCTTGACGGTCTTTTCATCGCTATCGGACTTATCCCGCAGAACGAGGCTTTTGCCAATGTTATCGCTCTTGATGAAAGAGGCTACGCAAGTGCAGATGAATCCTGCGTAACAGGCGCAAACGGTATCTTCGTTGCAGGTGACTGCCGTACAAAGAAAATACGTCAGGTTGCAACAGCAGCTGCTGACGGTGCAGTTGCAGCACTCGCTGCCTGCGATTACGTTGATTCAATGAAATAAAATACCGTTATATAATAAAAAGCTGACATCATCAGATGTCAGCTTTTTTGTTATTCTTACAACACCGCACCGTTTTCGATAAGTTTTTTCTGTAATTTCGCAACATCAACAGTGTGGGCATTTTTATTTGTTTTCAAAGCAAGTGCTGCCGCTGTGCCTGCCGCCTGACCGAGACAACAGCAAATAGGCATAATCCTGACAGAAGCCTGTGCTTCGTGCGTTGCGGAAAGACAACGTCCTGCAACCAACAGATTATCATACTCAACCGGCAAAAGACTACGGTACGGAATTGTATAATACTCACCGTCACCGAAAAATCTGTGGCTCGTACCTGTTCCTGTCGGATTATGTATATCAATGTCATAATTGCCGAGTGCAATCGAATCCTCAAAACGAGTGCAATTTATAATCTCGTCAGCGGTAAGAATGTGAACACCTTTGAGTTTACGGCTTTCACGCACACCGATGTCAACTGCAATGGAAATCAACGCACTTTCATCAAAGGCTTTTGAGTTTTCTTTCAGGAAACTAACCATCTCGTGAATCTGACGTCTTGCAATAACCTCAGCACGGCTTACATCAAACGGATTTGTCGGGTCAAGTTTAACCACACGGGTCGTATTGAAATGCAGAACATCTTCACCTACACCGAAGAAAACAAGAATGTTTTCCCTCGGATTTGTAATCTCTCCCTTAGCCTGCTTTTCTTTATATAACTCCTGTAATTGCGGCCTTTCCTGAGTGAAAAGGTCGAGATCGACACCACTCATTCTGAAACAGGTTGTCATCGGCTGACAAAGGCCGTCACTCTCTCGTCCGAGTTGAAAATCACATCCTGCGAGGTAAAATAACTCTCCATCACCCGTCGCATCAACAAAGAAATCTGCCTGTACGGTTATCTTCTGACTTTTCGCGGTTATTTCAATCTCGGTAACTTGTCTTTCCTGTGTTTTGACACCGTAAACAACGCCGTGAAAAAGAACATCAACACCCGCTTCAGCGGTCATATCATCAAGCACTATTTTGAAATATTCCGAATTGAATTCGTGATCCTTACAATCCGAAACATACTTATCGTGCCTTTCCTTCATTTCTTTAAAAATACCTTGTGAGAGGTATTTTTTATTTTTTGCCGCTTCACCCCAATAAGGTTTTGTCCAATACGGCATAAACGGATAAACAAGGCAGTTTGAAATTGCACCGCCAAGGCAACCCGACTTTTCAACAAGTAATACACGCAGACCCTCACGTGCGGCACTAACTGCCGCTGCAACACCCGAAAGTCCTCCGCCTGCAACAACAAGGTCATATTTCATAACGCCACCTCCGAGATGATTATACATTCTTACACCAACAAAATCAACTGTGTTTAAACCCGACATACAAAAAGCGACTCGCACATCGCTGTGCAAGTCGCCTGATTGTTTATTATTTTATTTTGCAAGGTTTGCCTTGAGGTTAGCAAGCTGTGTCTTGAGCTCCTCGGGAAGCTTGTCGCCAAACTTCTTGTAGTGCTCTTCGATTTCTGCTGCTTCCTTCTCCCATGTTGCCTTGTCAACTGTAAGGATGTCCTTAAGAGTTTCGATATCCATATCGAGGTCTGTAAGGTCGATGTCTTCCGGCTTCGGAACATAACCGATAGCTGTTTCTGTTGCATCTGCCTTGCCCTCGCAACGGTCAATGATCCAGTTGAGAACACGCATATTGTCGCCGAATCCCGGCCAGATGAAGTTGCCTTCATCGTCTGTACGGAACCAGTTAACGTTGAAGATCTTCGGAGCATTCTCGCCGAGCTTTTCGCCCATATCGAGCCAATGCTGGAAGTAATCAGCCATATGATAACCGCAGAACGGAAGCATAGCCATCGGGCCACGTCGAACTACGCCTACTGCACCTGCAGCTGCAGCTGTTGTCTCAGAAGCCATAGCAGAACCGACGAATACACCGTTCTCCCAGCTCTTTGACTGGTAAACGAGCGGAGCGCACTTTGCACGACGGCCGCCGAATACGATTGCAGAAATCGGCACACCTTCGCCCTTATCAAACTCAGGAGAGATGCAGGGGCAGTTGATTGCCGGA
>JAZROM010000035.1:0-1661 GCA_045648745.1 Acutalibacteraceae bacterium
TACAGGTTACTGTGCAGGTTGGTCTCTTAAACAGCTTATTCAGGAAGGCCTCGGCGGTGTTCCTGGTAAGATTACATCTGCTCCTGCAAGTCACCTTGCAACTCTTTGCAACCAGATGGTTAACTTCCTTGGTATTATGCAGAATGAGTGGGCAGGTGCACAGGCATTCTCATCATTTGACACATATCTTGCTCCTTTCGTAAAAGTTGATAACCTCACATATGACCAGGTAAGAAAGTGCATTGAATCCTTCGTGTTCGGTGTTAACACACCCAGCCGTTGGGGTACTCAGGCACCTTTCTCAAACATCACACTTGACTGGACAGTTCCTGCTGACCTTGCAGAGCAGAATGCAATCGTAGGCGGCAAAGAAATGGATTTCAAATATAAAGATTGTAAAGCCGAAATGGATATGATTAATAAGGCTTTCATCGAAATTATGATTGAAGGCGATGCTAATGGCAGAGGATTCCAGTATCCCATTCCCACATATTCAATCACAAGAGATTTTGACTGGTCAGAAACAGAGAACAACAAGCTTCTCTTCGAAATGACTTCGAAATACGGCACTCCCTATTTCTCAAACTATGTTAACAGCGACATGGAACCCAGCGATGTTCGTTCAATGTGCTGCCGTCTTCGTCTTGACCTTCGTGAACTCCGCAAGAAGAGCGGCGGTTTCTTCGGCAGTGGTGAAAGCACAGGTTCTGTAGGTGTTGTTACAATCAACCTTCCCAGAATTGCTTATCTTGCAGAAAATGAAGCAGATTTCTACAAGAGACTTGATAAGATGATGGATATTGCTGCGCGTTCACTCAGCGTTAAGCGTAAAATCATCACAAAGCTTCTCAACGAAGGTCTTTATCCTTACACAAAGCGTTATCTCGGCACATTTGCAAACCACTTCTCAACAATCGGTCTTGTTGGTATGAACGAAGTTGGACTTAATGCAAACTGGCTCAGAGCTAACATGACAAATGCTAAAACTCAGCAGTTTGCAAAGGATGTTCTTAACCATATGAGAGAGCGTCTTTCCGACTATCAGGAAATGTACGGCGACCTTTATAACCTTGAAGCAACTCCTGCTGAATCAACATCATACCGTCTTGCGAAGCACGATGTAACCCGTTATCCCGGTATCATCACTGCATCAGACGGCACACCTTATTATACAAACAGCTCACATCTTCCCGTTGGTTATACAGAAGATGTATTTGAAGCTCTCGATATGCAGGATGAACTTCATACCCTTTATACTTCAGGTACTGTTTTCCATGCATTCCTCGGTGAAAAGCTTCCTGATTGGAAGTCTGCTGCAAATCTTGTAAGAAAGATTTCGGAAAACTACAGACTTCCTTATTATTCAATTTCTCCCACTTATTCAGTATGTAAGAACCACGGCTACATTGCAGGCGAGCATTTCAACTGCCCCGAATGCGGTGCCGATGCAGAGGTTTACAGCCGTATCACAGGCTACTACAGACCCGTTCAGAACTGGAATGACGGTAAGTCACAGGAATATAAAGAGCGTAAGGTTTACGATATGGCAAGCTCCGATATCAGCAAACACGGCACAGTTAACGCTCCTGCGGCAGTTGATGAAACAGCAGTTGTTGATGAGGGCTGCGGTCTTGCAGACGGTCTTTATCTCTTCAAGACAA
>JAZROM010000036.1:0-2347 GCA_045648745.1 Acutalibacteraceae bacterium
AAAAATTTTGTCCGGAACGAGAACAATGCTTTCTTTAAGGCTTTCATCCAGCTTCATCCATATAAATTCACCGCAGTCCCTGAGTTTTATAATAAATTTGTCGCCTTCCTCATAGACTCTGTCAAAGGTGAAATCCACACTGATTCCGGATGTTTCTGCCAGGGTGGTACCCTGCTTGTCAACAAGCTTTAAAAAAATCAATTTATTTCACTTCCTTTTACCTTTTATGATACCATTTATTTAATTTTTTGTCAAGGAAAAGAAAAGGATTTCTATTGACAAAAAAGGTTGGACATATTATAATGATATTGTATATTCATAACGAAAATTTAAAAGTTGGAGTGATAAATATGAAAAAGCTTATTGCAATCGTATTATCTGCAGCGATGCTGATAGCTACATCAGTTACTGCATTTGCTGTTCCTGCTGATCTTTCAGGAGTTGTTACCGACCTTGGTAAGACCCCCCCAATAACACGCAGTATTGATGTTCCCGTTGATATTAAGGTCGACGCCGGCCAGTCCGGAACTTATGAGGACGGTCCTGTGAACGAAATTGTTTCGGGCGGAACAATTGGTGCAAACTATCAGGCTACAATTTATATGTCTGGTGTAAGAAGCCTCTTTTCGGAGCTTTATTCTATGGCTTACGCTTTAGTTGACTCGCCGGACAGCCCTCACCTTTTGACAAAACTTCAAAACAGCAAAGTAACCGGTAGTTTTACCATTAAAATTTCATATCCCGAGTCTGCGGTTATTCCCGACAGCGTTTTAACAGGCACAGCTCTTGCCGGTTTTAATGCAGCCGCAGCAACTACTTTTGAGGAAACAGTTCCCAGAACTGTTACTGCCGGAGCTGCCGGCACAAAAGACCTTACCATTACTATTTCTGTAAAATCCGGTATTCTTGCAGGGGCAATGAATGCTGCGACTGATACTTACCTGCCGAATGTTACATTCACAGTTGAAGGGGTTACTCTTTCAGATGCGGTTAACACCGTTAAAGGCACAATAACAGGTCAGACAATGATTTATGACGATAATGAAGACCCAACACCCGATGCCCTTATCTGCGAAATCAACTACACAGGCAAACAGGGTACCGATGCAGAATTTGATTCAAGTCCTGTAATTAGCGAAGTAGTCACACTTACTCCGCCATCTTCTCCACGCCCCAGTTCACCATCTGAACCGGATAAAGTTGTAGAAGTTGTTCTGCCCGGCATTGAAGATGTTGATGACATTGTTATTTCCGGAAAAGAAAAGAATCCAACAGTTGACATCGATGAGCTGACAGAAAAACTGAATCCTGAAAGAGAAGGATTTGTTTTCGAAGGTTTCTATGATGACCAGTATTATACAAAGAAATTAAGCGGCGAAGTTGAAATTACTGAAGACACAACGATTCATGGTCGCTGGATTAATGTAACTGTTCCTGAAATCTTTGATGCAGATAACCACATTCAGTATATTCACGGTTATCCGGATGAAACAGTTAGACCTGAAAGCAATGTTTCCAGAGAAGAAATTGCAACAATGTTCTACCGCCTGCTTAAAAAAGAAGTCAGAGAAAAACTCACAACTGATGCAAACAGCTTCAGTGATGTTGAGTCTGACAGATGGTCAAACAACGCTGTTTCCACAATGGCAAACGGCGGATATATCAAGGGTTATGCAGATGGCACTTTTAGACCTGAAGCTTACATTACAAGAGCTGAACTTGCAACAATTGCATACCGTTTCTTAGATGCAGCAGTAACTGGCGAAATGAACTTTAACGATATTGGCGGTCACTGGGCTGAAGAAAACATCAAATCCATTGCAAACAATGCATGGATTATGGGTTACAGAGACGGCAGCTTTAAACCGGACGAATATATCACCCGTGCAGAAGCAATCACAATCATTAACAGAATCGTTGTAAGATATGTAAACGAACATGGTCTTATTGGCGATGAAAAACAGTGGATTGATAACCCTGCTGACGCTTGGTATTATTACGCTGTTGTTGAAGCGACACATGAGCACGACCACGAAAGAGCGGAAGATAAATATAACGAGCTTTGGAATAAGTCAGATTCTGGTATGTTGGTTGACTAACCTAAAAACTTAAGGCATCCGCCAAATCGGCGGATGCCTTTTTTCACTTTAGTCTTACTGTAACCTCACCACTTGAAAGAGTAGTGTAACTTCCGTCTTCGTTTTTCACAACAAGTCCGCCATTTCGGTCAATATCAGTTGCCATGGCGGATTTTCCTTTGCCGTTAAAACAGTAATTTATTTCTTTTCCCAGTAAAATGGACCGTTTTTTATACTTTTCAATGAAAGTGGTATCTTCAGGAGTTTTA
>JAZROM010000037.1:0-14829 GCA_045648745.1 Acutalibacteraceae bacterium
ACCTCTGCGTTAAGCGGACGGATCTCATCAATGCCACGGCCGTCAACACGCTTGCCCTCGTCAAGAAGCCAACGACGAACGATGAACTTCTGGAGCTTATAAAGGCAGTCATCAATCTTTGCGATTTCTTCAGGATAAATCTCGTCAAACTTTGCGTGAACTGCATCGTAGATGGGACGAAGAGCCTCGTCACGTACACGCTTGTCGTCTGTATCAAGTGCAACCTTAACATCCTCGATAGCAAACTCTTTGATTGCCTCGAACATCTCGGGAGCAGGATCGTTTGATTCGAATGAAATCTTTTCCTTACCTACTTCTGCAGTGATGTCTTCGATAAACTTGACGATTTCCTGGTTAACCTTATGAGCATACATAATGCCGTCGAACATATCGTCGTTTGAAACCTCGTTTGCACCTGCTTCGATCATTGCAACAAGGTCCTTTGTTGAAGCAACTGTAACAGCCATTTCTGAAACTTCACGCTGTGCTTCTGTCGGGTTGATAACGTACTCGCCATTAACAAGACCAACTGATACGCCTGAAATCGGGCCATCCCATGGAATAGCTGAGATTGAAATTGCTACTGAAACACCGATCATAGCTGTGATTTCGGGTGAGCAGTCAGGGTCAACTGACATAACTGTTGCAACAACGCCTACATCGTTACGCATATCCTTCGGGAAAAGCGGACGGATCGGACGGTCGATTACACGTGATGCGAGAGTTGCCTTTTCGCTTGCCTTACCCTCACGGCGCTGGAAAGAACCGGGAATACGACCAACTGCATAAAGCTTCTCTTCAAAATCAACTGAAAGCGGGAAGAAGTCCACACCCTCTCTGGGCTTGTCTGCCATTGTTGCAGTACAAAGAACTTCTGTTTCACCATAACGGATAAGGCAGGAACCGCCTGCAAGCTGAGCCATCTTGCCGACTTCAACTACGAGCGGACGACCTGCGAGTGTTGTTTCGAATGTTCTGAAATCCTTAAAAAACATCTTTTTTACCTCTCTAAAAATTTTATTTCCATATCAGGCAAGGATTTAGCAATAAACTCATAACTTGATTTTCAAGTTATCAATTCACTGCTAAAACCAAATTTTTGCCTGATAATAGATGCGAATTAAATACCTTTTAATTACACAATAAGGCAGACAGTAAAAGAAATTTGCTGTCTGCCCCGAATGCCGTAATTATTTACGAATGCCAAGTCTTGCGATGATTGAACGGTATCTTTCGATGTCAACCTTCTGCAAGTAAGAAAGAAGGTTACGTCTGTGACCAACCATCTTAAGAAGACCACGTCTTGAGTGATGGTCCTTCTTGTGATCCTTGAGATGCTCTGTAAGGTCGTTGATTCTCTTTGTAAGAACAGCGATCTGTACCTCAGGTGAACCTGTATCACCCTCGTGAAGAGCATATTCAGCCATGATAGCCTGCTTCTCTGCCTGTGTCATTATTTTCACCTCATTTTAATTTTTTTATGCTCCGGAATCCCAGGTTAAGGCAGGTGAACACTGCTTTGCAGTTTAACCCAAAATCCGAGAAACGGAAACATAGCGAAGGTAGTTTACCACAAATATTCCGGTTTGTAAAGGGGTATTTAAAATTTTTTGTTTCCGACTGAAAAACCAAGGCATATACTGTAACAGGATGTGAAAAATAAAGATAAGCGGATATGGGTTAGCGGTGGCAGTCAACTGCCTACGGGGAGCCGTGACCCGCCTTCGGCAAAGTATCCGCCGTTAATATTCACCGACGGTGCAAGAGTGCTGTCGGTGATTTGATTTTAATTTCTCTTACATTTTTATTATAAACCATTCCGTATAAAAATCAATTATAAAAAAATGACAGTTTAATCTAGAATGATATTTTTCCTTTTTGTTGACCAAAAGGGAATTTTTTATTATTATATAGCAGTAAGACAAAAGGAGGGTCGTTATGACTAACAAAGAAAAACTTCATTCGGGTCAGATTTACTATCCGAGTGACGATGAAATTATGAACGAGCAGTTTTTGTGCCTTGAAAAGCTTTACGATTTCAATATAACCAGACCGCTTGAACAGGACAAGCGTGAAAAGATGCTTAAAGAGATGTTTGCCGAAATCGGTGAGGGTTGCTACATAGAACCTCCACTTCACGCAAACTGGGGCGGTAAACACGTCCATTTCGGTAAAAATGTTTACGCTAATTTCAACCTGACGCTCGTTGACGATACTCATATTTATGTCGGTGACTACACAATGATCGCACCGAACGTTACAATCGCAACGGCAGGACATCCCATAAATCCCGAGCTTCGTGAAAAAGCTTATCAGTTCAACCGCAGTGTGCGGGTCGGCAGGAACTGCTGGATCGGTGCAGGTGCAGTGCTTCTGCCCGGTGTGACAATCGGTGACAATACAGTTATCGGTGCAGGCAGCGTTGTCACAAAAGACATACCTGCGAATGTAGTTGCTGTGGGTAATCCGTGTAAAGTTCTGCGAGAAATCGGAGAACATGATAAAGAGTATTATTTCAAGGATTGCAAAATTGATTATAATAGTATATAATATATAATTGTAGAAATTTGAGAGGAGTATCAGCGTATGAAACACCCCGAAATCGTTAAAAAAATGAGTCTCGAGCAAAAGGCGGCTTTTGTATCAGGCTATGATTATTGGCATCTTGAGGAAGCTCCCGAGCTCGGTCTTCCGAAAATTATGATTACTGACGGCCCTCACGGTCTTCGTAAGCAGAACAAGGACAAGAAAACTTCACAGGGTATCGGCCTCGGCAACTCCGTTCCGTCAACCTGCTTCCCCCCTGCTTCAACATCTTCATGCTCATGGGATGAGGATTTGTTGAGAGAAGAAGGTATCGCTCTTGCAGAAGAGTGCCTTAAGGAAGAAGTTTCCGTTGTTCTCGGCCCCGGAACAAACATCAAGCGTGCTCCGACCTGCGGCCGTAACTTTGAATATTTCAGTGAAGATCCGTACCTTGCAGGTAAATGCTCTGCAAGCTTTGTAAACGGCGTTCAGTCAAAGGGCGTAGGTACATCACTCAAGCACTTCGCTTGTAACTCACAGGAAGCTTTCCGTATGGTTATCAAGGAGGTTGTTGACGAGAGAGCGATGCGCGAGCTTTATCTTACAGCATTTGAAATCTGCGTTAAGGAAGCACAACCCTGGACTATTATGAACTCCTACAACCGTATCAACGGTGTTTACTCTTCACAGAACGAGTGGCTTCAGGAAAAAGTTCTCCGCGGTGAGTGGGGCTTCGAAGGTCTTATCGTAACTGACTGGGGTTCATCAGTTGACAGAATCCCCGGCCTTTACAACGGTACCGATCTTGAAATGCCGTCTTCAGCAAGAATCAACACAAATAAAATCATTGCTGCAGTAAACAGCGGTGAACTTGATATCGCAGTGCTTGACAAGAGAGTTGACACAGTTGTTGACCTCATCGTTAAGTCAAAGCCCGCACTCAGCAAAAAGCATACATATGACGTTGAAGCTCATCATCAGATCGCACGTAAGGTTGCTGAGAGCTCAATGGTTCTTCTTAAGAATGATGACAAAATCCTTCCTCTTAAGGCAGGTCAGAAGGTTGCAGTTATCGGTGAACTTGCAGCTTCTCCCCGTTTCCAGGGTGCAGGTTCTTCTGTTATCAACCCCAACAAGCTCGACAATGCTCTTGATGAACTCAAGAAGCTCGGTGTTGATGTTGTTTATGCTCCCGGTTATGTTAAGAATAAGGATGAGATTAAAGATGATCTCGTAAACGAAGCAATCAATGCAGCTAAGAGCGCTGATGTTGCACTTGTGTTTGCAGGTCTTACGGATGAATTTGAAGGCGAAGGCTACGACAGAGAAAATATCGAAATGCCGAAATGCCACAACAATCTTATCTCTGCTGTTGCAAAAGCTAATCCGAACACAGCAGTTGTTCTCGCAGGCGGTTCAGTTATCCACCTTCCGTGGGTGAACGAAGTAAAGGGACTTCTCAGCACAGGTCTCGGCGGTCAGGCGGTCGGCAGTGCTACTGCTAACCTCCTTACAGGTAAGGTTAATCCGTCAGGTAAGACAAGTGAGACTTATCCCCTTTCATACAACGATAACCCGACATTCGGCAACTATCCTGCAGGTCCTGTTACAAGTGAGCACAGAGAATCTGTTTACATCGGCTACCGTTACTATGATAAGGCAAACAAGAACGTACTCTTCCCGTTTGGTTACGGTCTTTCTTACACAACATTCGAGTACAGCGATCTGACAGTTTCTGCTGACAGCATCAAGGATACAGATACTCTTACAGTTTCTTTCAAGGTTAAGAACACAGGCGATGTTTACGGCGGTGAGGCTGCACAGCTTTATGTTGCTGATAAGGAGTCAACAATCTTCCGTCCTGTCAAGGAACTCAAGGGATTCAAGAAGGTATTCCTTAACCCCGGTGAAGAAACAACAGTTACACTTGAGCTTTCAAAGAGAGCATTTGCTTTCTATAACGTGAAGCTCGGTGACTGGATGGTTGAAAGCGGTGAATTTGATATCCTCGTAGGTGCATCAAGCCGTGATATCAAACTTTCAAAGACAATCACTGTTGAGTCAACAGTAAACGCAGAAATCCCCGATTACAGAGCAGTTGCTCCTGCATACTACACAGCAGATGTAAACGGTATGAACGGTACACAGTTCGAGGCAGTTCTCGGTTCTAAGCTTCCCGAAAACAAGCATGACACATCAAAGCCTATCGACATCTATTGCTGTCTTAATGATGCAAGACATACAAAGTGGGGCGGCAGAATGTGCAACGCTATTGAAGGCATTATGGCTAAATTCGGCTCAGCTGAAAACGGCGACGGAAAGATGATTGCTGCTATGGCAACACAGATTCCCATCCGCAACTTTATGGCTATGAGTATGGGCGTTTGCTCACCCGAAATTGTTGACGGTCTTCTTATGATTCTCAACGACGGTCAGTCAAGCTTCAAGGGACTTTGCAAGATTCTTGTAAGAATCCCAGGTGCTATCACAAGACTTCCTGCTCTTCTTAAGTCTATCTAAATAAATAAAAAGCACTTCGGCAAAACCGAAGTGCTTTTTGATTGCAAAAAAATCAGCACAATCCAAAACGGATTGTGCTGTAATTCTTTAGATAATACCCTGTGCCATCATTGCGTCTGCAACCTTCTGGAAACCTGCAATGTTTGCACCTGCAACAAGGTTGTAGCCGAGGCCGTATGCTTCTGCAGCAGCTGCTGATGAGTCGTGGATTGACTTCATGATTGACTTGAGCTTCTCGTCAACCTTTTCTGCTGTCCAGCTGTAACGGATTGAGTCCTGTGTCATTTCAAGAGCTGAAACTGCTACGCCGCCTGCATTAACTGCCTTTGAGGGAGCAACTGCCTTGCAGTTTTCCATAAGATACTCAAGGGCTTCATTTGTTGAAGGCATATTTGAAACCTCGATGTAGTACTTAACACCGTTTTCAACAAGCTTCTTTGCTTCTTCAATGCCTACCTCGTTCTGTGTTGCGCAAGGCATAGCCACGTCAACGGGAACACCCCACGGCTTCTGACCGGGGAAGAACTCAACGCCAAACTTGTCAGCATAGTCCTGAACCTTGTCTCTGCCTGAGCTGCGCATTTCAAGCATAAAGTTGATCTTCTCTTCTGTATTGATTCCGTCGGGATCGTAAATATAACCGTCAGGACCTGAAATTGTAACAACCTTACCGCCGAGCTCTGCAACCTTCTTTACAGTACCCCAAGCAACATTACCGAAACCTGAAACTGCGAATGTCTTACCTTCGATTGACTCACCGAAGTGTGCGAGAACCTCCTGTGCATAGTATGTTGCACCGAAGCCTGTTGCCTCAGGTCTGATGAGTGAGCCGCCGTATGAAAGGCCCTTACCTGTGAGAACACCGTTTTCGAAGTTACCCTTGATACGTCTGTACTGACCGAAGAGGTAACCGATTTCTCTGCCGCCTACACCGATGTCACCTGCAGGAACGTCAACGTCGGGACCGATGTGTCTGTAAAGCTCTGTCATAAATGCCTGACAGAAACGAAGGATTTCTCCGTCTGACTTACCTCTCGGGTCGAAGTCTGAACCACCCTTTGCACCGCCGATAGGAAGGCTTGTAAGGCTGTTTTTGAATGTCTGCTCAAAAGCAAGGAACTTCATAATACCGCTGTATACTGACGGGTGGAAACGAAGACCACCCTTGTAAGGTCCGATTGCGCTGTTGAACTGTACACGGTAGCCTGTGTTAACCTGTACCTTACCGTTGTCATCTACCCATGAAACACGGAAAGTAATCTGTCTTTCAGGCTCAACCATTCTTTCAAGAAGAGCTGCTGCTTCATACTCGGGGTGCTTTTCGATAACCGGCATAAGGCTTGTAAAAACTTCAGTCACTGTCTGTACGAACTCAGGCTCGTTTGCGTGCTGTTTTGCAACACGGTCAATAACTTTTTCTACATAATTCATTGTAATGTCATCTCCTAAATGTTGGCGCAATAAATTGGAAATAAGATGCATAAATATGTGTCATAAGATAGGAACACACCTATATGTGTATTCGAAAAAATGAAATAAATACCTCTCGGAACCCTTTTATAACGCTATAAAAAATATGGTCTATTATACTACCTCGTTTTGCAAATTTCAACTGTAATTTTGCAAAAAATCACAAAAAAAACAGGGTGGCATTTAGCCACCCTGCATAAATTTTTGATTAATACATGAACATAAATGCGATTGAAACACCAAGAGCAATTATAAAGAAAGCAATTGCAACATACTTTGTGATTTTTGCAAGTTTCTGCTCAATTGTCTTACCCTTTGCCTTGCCGAAGAAAGTATCGGCACCACCTGAAATAGCACCTGAAAGACCTGCTGAACGGCTCTCCTGAAGAAGAACTGCAACAATAAGAATAACAGCAAGTATAATAAGGACTATACCTAAAACGTACTGAATAGCAGACATAATTAAACCTCCGTTAGTATTTTTACCAAGACATTCTATCACACATTATTTGAAAATGCAATAGAAAAATTTAATCAAAATGAAAAATAAGGCATATTTTTCCGATTATTATTACGCAAAATCGGGTTAATATATTTATTAGCGGAAGAAAACAATTGATTTTGCGTTTGCATGTTTTTTCCGCTGCCACCGGTGTCAGGAAGCTGAACCCGGTGGCATTTTAATTTAAATGAGTGTCATCTGCTCACCCGTGTCTTCCGCACTCAGAAGTGCACCTGCAGCGGGGAGATTCTTTGTCTTGTAGCGATATGGCTTTGCAAACTCACCTTGCTTGTAATCCCTTACCTTTTTAAGCACGTGACCTTTCTTCATTGTCATTACGGAAACGCCCTGAGTATCCTTGGTCGTTTTGGGTGAAATTGCACCCGTATTGATAAGAAGCAATCTGCCGGATGTGGATTCAAGTACAAGGTCGCAATCCTCCGTAACGTGTCTTATTGCACCGATCGGGAATTTGTCACTGTAAGCTTTGATGAGCTTCTTACGGTTTGTCTTAGTCGCATAAGCTGAAAGATCAACCTTTGCAACCTTACCGTTTTCAAAGAAGAACATTACATAACCCTTATAATCAAGAGTTGCAATCATATAAATTGCTGTTTCGCCCTCGTCCATTTCGAGCTTTGAAGCAACAAAATCACCGAGCACGCTCGCCTTACCCATATCAAATTCAGAAGCCTTTGACTTGTAAACCTGACATTTATCGGTAAAGAAGAGAAGGTCTGTATTATTGGTTGCCTCAAGCTCAAGGAGCATTGAGTCGCCCTCTTTGAGCTTCTGTTCACCGCTTGTACGAAGTGCCTGCGGTGTAATCTTTTTGAAATAGCCTTCCTTTGTAAAGAAGAGGTTAACCGGGAAGTCAGGCTCTTCGTCTTCTTTTTCATCAAACGCAACATCCATTGCAAAGATAATCTCTGTCTTTCTGAGCTGACCGTACTTCTTAGCAATATCGTTGAGCTCGCCCACGATAATTTTCTTAACCTTTGATTTGTGAGCAAGTATGTCTTCCATTTCCTCAATATCCTTACGAAGCTTTTCGATATCCTGTGTTCTTTTAAGGATATACTCACGGTTGAGGTGACGGAGCTTGATTTCTGCAACATAGTTTGCCTGAATCTCATCGATTCCGAAACCGATCATAAGGTTCGGAACAACCTCACTCTCCTCTTCGGTCTTGCGGATAATCATAATTGCCTTGTCAATATCAAGGAGAATTTTCTGCAAACCTTCGAGTAAGTGGAGTTTTTCTTTCGCTTTTGAAAGTTCAAAGAACACTCTGCGGCGTACACCCTCCGTACGGAAAGCAATCCATTCGAGGAGAATTTCACGCACACCGAGCACCTTCGGTACACCTGCAATAAGAAGGTTGAAGTTGCAAGAGAATGTATCTTCGAGCGAAGTTACTTTGTAGAGCTTCTGCATCAGCTTATCGGGGTCAGTACCTTTTTTGAGGTCAATTGTGATCTTAAGACCCGATTTATCTGTTTCGTCACGGATATCACTGATTTCGCGGACTGAACCTGCCTTGAATTTTTCGATAATTTTATCGATTATTGCTTCAGCTGTGGTTGTCGGAGGAATTTCGGTGATTTCGATACATCTGTTATCTTTATCGTAACGGTACTTGGCTCTTACCTTAAATCCGCCTCTGCCCGTACGGTAGATTGTCTCCATCGTGTCACGGTCATAGACAAGCTGACCACCACCGACAAAATCGGGAGCCTTGAGCGTATCCATTATATCTGCATTCTCATCCTTTATGAGAGCAACCGTTGTTTCGCAGATTTCCTGCAGGTTGAACGAGCAGATTGAACTTGCCATACCAACAGCAATACCCGTTGTCGGGTTTGTAAGGACTGTCGGGAATTTAACGGGCAAGAGTGACGGCTCTTTCATTGTGTTGTCGTAGTTATCGACAAAATCGACAGTATCCTTATCGATTTCCGCAAAAAGCTCTGCACAGATAGGTGCGAGTTTTGCTTCTGTATATCGGGGAGCCGCCCACTGCATATCACGTGAATAAGCCTTACCGAAGTTACCCTTTGAATCAACAAACGGATGAAGCAATGCTTCATAACCTCGTGAAAGACGCACCATTGTATCGTAAATAGCCGCATCACCGTGGGGATTGAGCTTCATTGTCTGTCCGACGATGTTTGCTGATTTTGTTCGCGCACCCGTCAGAAGTCCCATTTTATACATTGTGTAGAGGAGCTTTCTGTGAGAGGGCTTGAAGCCGTCAATTTCAGGGATCGCACGTGACAGGATAACGCTCATTGCATAGGGCATATAGTTGGTTTCAAGAGTTTCGGTAATATTCTGTCTTAAAACCGTACCTGCACCGAGTATGTGGGTATTCGGATTCATTTCTTCTTCAGTTTTAACAACTTCTTTTTTCTTTCTCGCCATACTGTCACCTCCCTTAGCTTAAGTCGAGCATATCGATGTACATATAACCGTTATCGGCAATATGTTCTTTTCTGCCTGCAAGATTGTCACCGAGAAGCATTTCAAAAATCTGTGCCGTACGCTCAGCATCCTCGGGCAGAATTTCTACAAGTCTTCTTGTTTTCGGATTCATTGTTGTAAGCCACATCATTTCGGCTTCGTTTTCACCAAGACCCTTTGAACGCTGAACGGTGTACTTAGCGTTACCGATCTGTTCGATTGCTTCTGTCTTTTCTTTTTCTGTGTATGCAAACCATACCTGGTCTTTTGTATTGATTTCATAAAGCGGAGTTTCCGCGATAAACACCTTACCCTCTTCAATAAGTGACGGCATAAGGCGGTAAATCATTGTAAGAATAAGCGTACGGATCTGGAATCCGTCAACATCGGCATCGGTACAGATGATAACCTTATTGTATCTGAGAAGGTCGAGATTGAACTCTGCAAGACCCTTCATATGCTTTGATTTTACCTCAACGCCGCAGCCGAGAACCTTGATAAGGTCGGTGATGATTTCACTTTTAAAAATCTTGTCGTATTCGCACTTGAGACAGTTAAGAATCTTACCGCGGACAGGCATAAGAGCCTGGAACTCGGAATCGCGCGCCTGCTTACAGGCACCAAGCGCTGAATCACCCTCCACGATGAAGAGTTCTCTCTCCTCAGCGTTCTTTGCACGGCAGTCAACAAATTTCTGAACTCTGTTAGCAAGATCGTTTGTTGCCGTGAGTGTCTTTTTAATGCTCTGTCTGGTAGTTTCCGCTTTAACACGGCTACGCATATTGATGAGCACCTGATTTGCAATCTTCTCCGCTTCCGTGCGGTTTTCGATAAAGTAGATTTCAAGCTGATGCTTGAAGAAATCCGTCATTGCTTCCTGAATAAATTTGTTAGTGATTGCCTTCTTTGTCTGATTTTCGTAAGATGTCTCGGTTGAGAATGACGAAACAACAAGCACAAGGCAATCTTCGATATCTTCAAACTTTATCTTCGGGTCAGACTTTGTATACTTACCGTTGGTTTTGAGGTAAGAGTCAATCTGATAAGTGAAAGCGTTACGGACAGCCTTTTCGGGTGCACCGCCGTGCTCGAGCCAGCTTGAGTTGTGGTAATACTCCTTCTTCTGCGACTTGTTTGAGAAGCATAGTGCAGAAGTGATAAGCACCTTATAATCCTTGTGGTCCTCACGGTCGCGGCCGACACGCTCTGTCTGCCATGACTGTACTGATGTGAGTGCGGCATCCTCGGAAATTTCCGTTACATAGTCGGTGATACCGTTTTCATAGTAATATTCAAAAGTTTCAAATTGTGTTTTGTTAAGCTGGTTTTTAAGAATAAACTTAATGCCTGAGTTTACGATTGCCTGACGCTTGATTGTGTCCTGATAGTATTCAAGAGGCACAGCAATATCCGTAAACACCTTAAGGTCGGGACGCCACTTGATACGTGAGCCTGTATCGCGCTTTGAGTACGGCTCTTTTTCCATCTGGCCGACAATCTTACCCTTTTTGAAGTTGAGCTTATAACAGGTACCGTCACGGTGGATTTCAGCCTCCATATACTCGGATGCAAACTGAGTTGCACAAAGACCGAGACCGTTAAGACCGAGGGAATAGCCGTAACTGCTATCACCGCCCTTCGAGTACTTACCGCCTGCATAGAGCGTGCAGAAAACAAGCTCCCAATTAAACTTCTTTTCCTTTGTGTTATAGTCAACAGGAATACCTCGGCCAAAGTCCTGAATTTCAACGGAATGGTCAAGGTAACGTGTGATAACAATTTTATCGCCGAAGCCTTCACGTGCTTCGTCTATTGAGTTTGACAAAATCTCAAAAACGGAATGCTGACAGCCTTCGATATCATCAGAGCCGAAAATAACCGCAGGGCGTTTACGCACCTGATCCGGGCCTTTGAGTGAGACTATATCGTCATTACCGTAGCTTGCTTTTTTTGCCATAACTACACTCCTTTTCATAAAGTAACAACATAAAATACCATTTTATATTTTACACTATATATTGTGGGTTAGTCAAGTGCTTTATAGAATTCCAAGTGGTGTGAGTCCCGTTTTCGGTGCTGTGTAAAATCAGTACGGTTGATAATTGGATTTTGCAGATTTCTTTTCTGACACATCATCAACCGTAATTCTCACCCTCAAGAGGAAGGATTTAAAGGCAACTGCTAAAACCAAGGCTTCTCCTTGAGGTAATTACCCTGCAAAGGAAATGTCTGCAAGGCAGACAAAGTGGTGCCTGTTTTCAGAGGAAAAGACTTTGCCGTAGTTGGTGGTGATTGTGACGCAACCGTTATAAAAAACACCCGGACAAATTTTAATTTGCCCGGGTGTCAGTAATTAATAGTGTTAGTTATAAATTATTCAATCTTCGTCAACAGACTTGCTGCGTCACAGTTGAACGGTACGTTGAGGTAATCAGCGACGGTTGCTGCGATGTGTGAAAAAGTGTCGAGTGTACCGAGGTTTACGGGTTTTATATTTTTACCGTATACAATCAGCGGTGTGTATTCTCGGGTATGGTCGGTGTGGCTGTCTCCGGGATCACATCCGTGGTCAGCAGTAATCATCAGCACATCGTCTTCACGCATTCCGTCGATAAACGTACCGAGCCATTCATCAAACTCTGCGAATGCCTTAGCGTAGCCGTCAACATCCTGACGGTGACCGTAAAGCATATCGTAATCAACAAGATTCGTAAAGCACAGTCCTTCAAAATCTTTGTTCTGTGCTTTGAGGGTTTCAGCCATTCCCTCTTCATTTGAGTGGGTGAAAACATAATCCGAAATCCCTTTACCTGCAAAAATGTCATAAATCTTGCCGACGGCAAAGACAGTTTTTCTGTCCTTCACAATGGCATCAAGCAGAGTTTCCTTTGGCGGTTCAAGTGAAAAATCGTGACGGTTTGCAGTTCGTCTGAAATTTGGATATTCCCCCTCGAACGGACGGGCAATAACTCTGCCCACGGCGTGTTCATCTGTGAGGATTTTTCTTGCAATTCTGCAATATTCATAAAGCTGTTCGGGAGGCACCACACTTTCGTGTGCTGCAATCTGAAATACGCTGTCAGCAGAAGTGTAGACAATAAGGTCGCCTGTTTCAACGTGTTGCTTACCAAAATCACGGATAGCATCCGTTCCGGAGTATGGCTTGTTACAAAGCACTCCCCTGCCTGTGTGACGCGAAAAATCCTCGAGAATTTTCTGAGGAAATCCGTCGGGATAAGTCGGCAACGGAGAGGGCGAAACCACACCTGCAATTTCCCAATGACCGATTGTTGTGTCCTTGCCCATTGATTTTTCCTGAAGTCTTGCAACAAGTGCTGACGGTGTTTCATTTTTTGGAAGATAGTCCACGCCGTCGATGTTGCCGAGACCCAGTCTGCACATATTTTCAGCCGAGAAAAACGGTGAAGCTGATATTCTTTTTAAGGTGTTGCAGTCCTTGTCCCCGAAGTTTTCACAGTCAGGCATCTGACCGATTCCGCAGGAGTCAAGAACGATGAGAAATACTCTTTTCATAATTCACCTCTGTGATTTTATGGTTTTATTATATTTATTTAAAAAAGAAATGTCAATTGACACTGAATACCAATTATAATATAATTAATCCATAGAAATATACAAAGGAGTGGTTTTGTGAAAAAGACTTTCAAAACAATTCTGGCTTTGGTGCTTGCTGTTGCAACGGCATTCTCTGTTTGTTCAGTCAGCTTTGCGGCAGATACGTCTGACGAGATAACGGGCTTTACTGCAGAGGATTTTCTTAAGACAAGCGGAAGAAACCTTGTCAATGCAAAAGGTCAGAAAATTCAGCTTAAGGGTGTTAACCTCGGCTCGTGGATGATATGGGAAGACTGGCTTTCACCTTACGAGGAAGCAACTGACCATTATTCAGTTCTTACAACACTTGAAGAACGCTTCGGCAGAGAAAAGGCTTATGAGCTTTTCAATACATATATGGACAACTGGATCACAGAATATGACCTTGACGAAATAAAGTCAATGGGCTTCAACTGCGTGCGTGTTCCGTTCTGGTGCAGAAACTTCTATTATGACGACAAGGGTACAAAAATCCTTGACAAAAACGGTGAATGGGATTTCTCACGCCTTGAATGGGTGGTTGAGGAATGTTCTGAGCGTGAGCTTTACGTTATCCTTGATATGCACGGCGCTGTCGGCTATCACAGTGACGCACCTCACAACGGTAAGGGTCAGTCCTGCGGCTATTATGAAGACACCGAGCAGGGAGAAGAATACCGCAGACTTACAGATGAGCTCTGGGCTGCAATTGCCGAAAAATTTGTCGGCAATCCTGCCGTTGCAATGTACGACCTTCTTAACGAGCCTATGTGTGACGTTCCGTCAAGCGAGCTTGAAAGAAGAAAGAACAACACCATGGCTTACTCCCGTCTTTATGACGCTGTAAGAGCAGTTGACGAAGACCACATCATTACAATGGAATGCATCTGGACTGCAATTGCCCTTCCTCAGGCATGGACAAAGGGTTGGGACAACGTTGTTTATCAGGTTCATTTCTACAATAACTCAAACTTCATTTTCAACCTTTTCGCATTCTTTACAAAGTGGATTTACTTTGATGTTCCGATGTATATGGGCGAGTTCTATCCCCACCAGAAGACAACCTGGGGAAACTGCTTCAAAACCCTCGATAAGCAGAATTACAGCTGGACATTGTGGACTTACAAAGCTACAGGACACGGAATGTGGAGTTCTGACTGGTGTCTGAGGGGAAGCAAGGACGGATTCCACCGTGCAAAGGTACAGACAGACACTTACGAAGAAATTGCACGTAAGTGGGGTGAATGTATCCGCACAGAAAACGGATTTCAGGATACAGGTCACTATGAAACAAACGTAAAAGGAAATCTCGGATAATAAATTAGCCCCGAATGATTGACATTCGGGGCATTTTTGGTTAAAATTGGCTTAATCGAAAATTATGAGGTGAAAAATATGGGCAAAAAGAAAAACGCCGCACCTGCGAACGCCTTGAAGCACCCTAACGCCATCGGCATCAAGGAAGGCTTAGGCTACACGCTCGGTGACATCGGCAACCTGCTTGTTCTTACGTTTATTTCAACCTTCCTTAAGGTTTTCTATACAGACAGCCTTATGGTCGGCTTTGATTCAGCAAAAGTATACAATGACATCACGGTTCTTTTCCTTGTAACAAGGCTCTGGGACGCAATTAACGACCCGATGTGGGGGCTTATTGTTGACGCAAGAAAATCAACTCCCGAAGGCAAGTTCAGACCGTATCTTAAGTGGCTTTCCATTCCGCTTTGCGTTTCAATGGCTGTCTGCTTCCTCGG
>JAZROM010000038.1:0-17198 GCA_045648745.1 Acutalibacteraceae bacterium
AATACACCGTTCTCCCAGCTCTTTGACTGGTAAACGAGCGGAGCGCACTTTGCACGACGGCCGCCGAATACGATTGCAGAAATCGGCACACCTTCGCCCTTATCAAACTCAGGAGAGATGCAGGGGCAGTTGATTGCCGGAGCTGTAAATCTTGAGTTCGGGTTTGCACCGTAAGTTGACTTGTCTGCCTTGTTGAACTTTGACGGATCCCAGGGATTGCCGATCCAGTCGTTAGCGTTTGTCGGGAGATTCTTGTTGAGGCCTTCCCACCAAACTGTATTATCGCTGAGGTCGTGAAGAACGTTTGTGAAGATTGTGTTCTTCTTTGTTGACTCAAGAGCGTTGAAGTTTGACTTCTCGTTTGTACCGGGAGCAACGCCGAAGAAACCGTTTTCGGGGTTGATAGCATAGAGTCTGCCATCCTTACCTATTCTCATCCAAGCGATGTCATCACCGATTGTCCAGATCTTGTAGCCCTTCTCCTTGAGGTACTCAGGAGGAATAAGCATAGCAAGGTTTGTCTTACCGCAAGCTGACGGGAATGCAGCAGCGATGTACTTAACTTCGCCCTGCGGATTCTCAAGACCGAGGATAAGCATATGCTCAGCCATCCAGCCTTCTTTCCAGCCCTGGTATGATGCGATACGAAGAGCAAAGCACTTCTTACCAAGAAGAACGTTTCCGCCGTAACCTGAGTTAACAGAGATGATAGCGTTGTCTTCGGGGAAATGGCAGATATATCTCTTTTCGGGATCGATGTCGCATTTTGCATGGAAGCAACGTACCCAGTCATTGCTGTCGCCGAGAACATCAAGAACTTCCTTGCCTACGCGAGTCATAATATCCATGTTAAGAACAACGTAGATTGAGTCTGTGATTTCAACACCAACTTTTGCAAGAGGTGAGCCGATCGGACCCATTGAGAAAGGAACAACATACATTGTTCTGCCCTTGTATGAATCACGAGCGATGTCGTAAAGCTTTGCATACATCTCGTCGGGATCGCACCAGTTGTTTGTCGGACCTGCGTTTTCCTTTGTCTTTGAACAGATGAATGTTCTGTCCTCAACACGAGCAACGTCGTTGGGGTTTGTTCTGTGAAGGTAGCAACCCGGAAGCTTTTCCTGGTTGAGCTTGATCATTTCGCCTGTAGCAACAGACTCTGCTCTGAGAGCTTCAAGCTGTTCCTCTGAACCGTCAATCCATACGATCTGGTCAGGCTTAACGAGTTCTGCTTTTTCGTCAATCCAGTCAAGAATTGACTTGTTGGTTGTCAATGCCATAATATTTCAATCCTTTCGTTGAAAATACAAATTTTTACACATATATTATATCCAATAAAAAGTGAATTTGCAATATACAAAATGCATATTGTTTTAATAATATGGGCTTGATTTTGTGAAATGTTACAAATATAACAAACTTTTTGTTAAAGATTAAATTTTTTCTTTTTGTCAAAAATAATATCGGAGGTGTTTGAATGCATAGAGAAAAAACGCAGACACAAAGGATTTTTGAGATTTATGTGACGGTTATTGTGCTGATTACGGCAGTAATGCTTGTTGTATGCGGTGTGGCAATAAGCAAGGTCAATACGGATTATATGCAAACGGGTGTACGCGCAGGTAAGATTGTTGCCGAAAGAGAAAATATGCAGATTTCCGTCACCACGCACGAGGGAATAAAGCTGACAACCAGACCTGATTATATCGATATGATTGATAAGGTGCTGACTTTCCTTCCCCCGCCTGTGAACACAACATATTTAATGGCAAAGGAGCTTGTTGGGTTGGGTGACAACCGGAATTAAAAGAAAACAAACTTTCTTAAAACTCTTGAATTTTGTGTGGATATGTATTATAATGATTTTCGCACAAAATGCTGGTATGGCTCAGTTGGTAGAGCAGCGCATTCGTAATGCGCAGGTCGTCGGTTCGAGTCCGACTACCAGCTCCAAAAACAAACCGAGTAAACTCAAAAGGTTTACTCGGTTTGTTTTTTTCTTTAATGTTAATTAAAACTATTGCTATTTCTTTTTCTTTAGTTTTACAAGTTTTTTTATCAGCAATACGACTGCGGTCAAAATATATACTATCGGGAAGCCTACGAAAATTTTACCTAACTCACTTTTACCGTTTGTTTCTAATAACATTATCCCGCCGATGATCAGCAAAACCAAAAGAACACCTGATACCGCAGTCACTATAAATTTATATTTTTCTCTTTTTTTGCGTGGTAGTTTTTCATACGGAATAATCTCAGTGCTTGCAGACAGAAATCCTTCACAAAATAATTCCGCAAAAAACTCTACTAAAACCTCACATACAAAATCCATTCCGAAATTCTCACTTTCTATCTAAGAATATCTTCAAATCTCATAATGCAATAATCAATATCCTCGTTGTCAGTAACCCAGAGACAACAAAAATAATACCACCCCGTATCCAATCTGACAAATTCATAATCCTTTTGCACCAGACCGTCCGAACTCAACGCAGACACTGTATACCATTCTCTTACATCATCAGCACTTATTCCTATTGCCATACTTTCAAATTCATCGGCATCTGCACGTTTGGCTTTCTCGATTGCGTTGAAAAACTCTTTATTTATCGTATCTAAATTCTCAGCTTTTTTGAGGTCCTTTGTTTCAAGATATCCCTTACTTTCATCGGACTTCATACCGTAGAAGGTGTAGTTATTCAGATCACTGTAGTATGCTTTTGCTTTTTCCTTATCCTCAACATTACAAAACAATGCACGTTGAACATCGTCAACAATCAGGTCACAGTCAAGTGCATTTTCTACCGAATAAAAAGAGGCGTACTTAAAGATAATTGAGACTTCGTCCTTATACATTGCGACTTTATCGGTCAGTTCTGTTTCCCTGTCGGCAGTTTCTGATTCAATCAATTCGTAACGCTTATCTCCGATAACGATATCTACATATTCCGACTCAGCATTTTCCGCTATTGTCGCCTCGGGAAACTTCGGCATCTGTGATGCATCAACTATATTGTTAATTACTACACTCAAAACAAGAACAATGATCACAATCGCGAATAGTTTTTTCAGCATACCAAAACCTCCTGTCAATGCCAATTGTATCACAGTTTATTTTTTATTGCAATAATGCACAAACATTCGGCCGATTATTCTATATTGTATGTCCGCAAAACTTTTGCTTTTCGTATCGACAATACAATTCATATGTGTTAGAATTTATTTGAATAACCTTGAAAAAGGAGAGAAAGTTATGATTAAAAGATTTTACAGAATGCTTGAACATCTGCACGTCGGATGTGAGGCTCCCAGAGCGTACTTTGTTCCGTTCGAGTCTGGCGAAAAAGCTTCACTTTCCCGTGAGAATTCAGCATTTTTAACACTGCTCAACGGTGAATGGGATTTTGCGTTCTTCAAAAATGTCGAGGAACTCGACATTGAGTCAGAGGGATTTTCTTCATCCGTTGTCTGCCCCGATAAAATGACTGTTCCGTTCTGTTGGCAGATGAAGCTCGATAAGGGTTACGATGTTCCTAACTACATCAACCAGGACTACCCCTACCCTGTTGATCCGCCTCACCTTCCCGACTCTATCCCCTGCGGATTTTACCGTCGCAAGGCTCAGGTTAAAAAGACTGACGGCAAAAAGTATTTCATCAACTTTGAAGGCGTTGCACCCTGCTTCTACCTCTGGGTTAACGGTCAGTTTGTCGGCTACAGCCAGGTAAGCCACAACACAAGTGAGCTTGAAATCACAGATAAACTCGTAAACGGCGAAAACACTTTTGAAGTTCTTGTTGTAAAATGGTGCGAAGGCTCTTACCTTGAGGATCAGGACTTCTTCCGCCTTTCAGGTATCTTCCGCGATGTTTACATCCTTGAGCGTGACGATGTTTATCTTAAAGATATTTATATTGAATACGACTTTGCTGACGATTTTTCACACGTAGAAATCAACGCTGATGTTACACTTTCAGGCGCAGCAGCAATTGAATGGACACTCACATCTCCCTGCGGCTGCAAGGTTGCTGAAGGTAAGGCTGACGGTTCATTTGCAATCGGCGTTGATTCTCCCGTTCTCTGGAACACTGAAAATCCGAATCTTTACAACCTTACTCTCAACATCGGTAACGAGTGGATCAACTTCCCTCTTGCTGTCAGAAAAGCTGAAATCAAAAACCGTTGCTTCCTTTTCAACGGTAAGAAAATCAAAATCCGCGGTATCAACCGTCACGACTCCAATCCCGAAACAGGCTATGCCGTTTCTATGGAGCATATGACAAGAGATCTTCACATCCTCAAGCAGGGTAACGTCAATGCTATCCGTACATCTCACTACCCGAATGACCCGCGTTTCCTTGAGCTTTGCGATAAAATCGGCTTTATGGTTATCGACGAGGCTGACATCGAAACTCACGGTATGGGTTACAACTACGGTGACTGGTACTGGGATTACTGGGCATTCCTTTCTGACACTCCCGAATGGCGCGAGGCATACATTGACCGTGCAATGAGACTCTTTGAGCGTGACAAAAACCACGGTTGCGTTATTATGTGGTCACTCGGTAACGAATCAGGCTGCGGTGAAAACCACAGACAGATGGCTAACTACATCCGTTCACGCAAGCCCGATGCAATCATCCACTACGAAAACGCTCACCTTGAGTATCAGTCAAGACTCTGCAAGGATTTCAGCGATATTTCCGATGTTGAAAGCCGTATGTATGCTTCACTTGACTATCTCGAATCTTACCTCAAGAATCCTGAAAACCACAAGCCGTTCTACTACTGCGAATATGTTGCTGCGTGGAGTACAGGTGACATTCCTCTTCACTGGGGTAAGTTTGAAGAATACGACAATTATATGGGAGGTTGCATCTGGGAATACTGTGACCACGCCGTTAACATCGGCACACCCGAAAACCCGAAATACCGTTATGGCGGCGACTTCGGTGATCTTCCCAATGACCATATTTACTGCGTTGACGGTCTTGTTTATCCCGACAGAAGTCTTCGTCCCGGATTCCACGATATGAAGATTACATATCAGCCGTTCGAGATTGAATACTCAGAGGGTACAATCAAGGTCAAGAATAAGCGCTACTTCACAGGTCTTGAAGACCTCGGCTTCAACTGGGCTGTTGAGAAAAACGGTAAGGTTGTAAAGAGCGGTTCCGTTGACAAAACCGAAATTCCTGCACGCGGTGAAGCTGAATACAAACTCTTTGATGATATCGAAACAGACGAGCTTACAACACTTATAATCCGTTTTGTTCAGAACGCAGATACTGAGTGGGCAGAAAAAGGCTTTGAGGTCGGCTACAAGCAGTTCATACTTTCAGATTCTTCCGTTACTGTTAATACAGGCAAGAATGACGCTGTTAAGTACAACGAAACAAGAACTGCAATCACAATCAACTGTGGCAACACTGAGTTTGTATTCGACAAGATTGCAGGTAAGGTCAAGTCAATCAACAACGGCAAGGAGCTTCTTGCTGACCCGATTGAATTCAACGTTGACCGAAGCTACCACAGAAGTAACGGCTTTGCCGACGAGTGGAAACGCGCAAGATACGAACAGGTTAAACAGAAGACATATTCAAGTGAAATTACAGAGGCTAGTGACGAAAAACTTGTTATTGAAACAAAGGCATCCTTTGCAGCAGCTGCTATGCCTCCTGCAATTCACGCAAACATTGTATACACATTCACTGCAGACGGTAAGCTCAATGTGAGTGTAAGAGCTGTTGTTACATACAACGCACCTGCACTTCCGCGTTTCGGCCTTAAAATCACAATGCCTGAGGGATTTGAGAATGTGACATACCTCGGTTACGGTCCTGTTGAAACTTATGCTGACCGTTTTGCAAGTCAGATGATTTCCGAATACAACACAACTGCAGACGGTTGCTACGAGCACTATATCAGACCTCAGGAATGCGGTTCACACTACAAGACAAAGATTGCGACCGTCAAGGATACAGACGGCAACGGTCTTATGTTTGCCGATACAAGTGAGAACGGATTCTGCTTCAAGGCTATCCACTTTGACGATGCCCAGATTCACGAGACAAAGCACGATGATGAATTGGTAGCGCTCGACGAAACAATCGTTTCACTTGACTACAAATTCCATTGTGACAATCAGGAATATGCAAGTCTTGAGCCGTGGAGAAAGTTTGAAGAAAAAGAATTCAGCTTCTCTTACGACATCATTCCCGAATGAAAGGAAAAGTTCTGATGAAAAATTTTATGGATAAGGATTTTCTCCTTTTTAATGAAACTGCAAAAAAACTCTTTCACGATCACGCAGCAAAAATGCCGATTTTCGATTGGCACTGCCACCTTTCTCCGAAAGAGATTTACGAAAACAAGCAGCCCGAAAACATCGCTCAGCTCTGGCTCGCAGGTGACCATTACAAATGGCGCGCAATGCGAAGCTGCGGTATTGATGAAAAGTATATCACAGGCGATGCAAGTGATTACGAAAAATTCAAGGCATGGGCAAAGGCTATGCCGTACTGCATCGGCAATCCCCTTTACCACTGGACTCACCTTGAGTTACAGAGATACTTCGACATTTACGAGCCGTTGAGTGAAAAGACTGCAGATGAAATCTGGGAAAAAGCAAATGCAAAAATTGCCGCAGGCGGTTTCACTCCCCGTCAGCTTATCGAAAGCTCAAATGTTGCCTGCCTCTGCACAACCGACGATTCAGCAGACAGTCTTGAGTACCACAAGCTCCTCGCAGAAGATAAGAACTTCAAGTGTAAGGTGCTTCCTGCTTTCCGTCCCGATAAAGCATTGAGCATTGAATTGCCGACATATCTTCCGTGGCTTTCCGATCTTGAAAAAATCAGCGGTGAGACAATCACAACTTACAAAAAGTTGGTTGCGGTTCTTAAAACAAGAATTGATTTCTTTGATGAAATGGGTTGCCGTGCAAGTGACCACGGTTTCCTCTATGTACCGTACAACAGGGCAACCGACGATGAGCTCGAAGCAATTTTTACAAAAGCTCTCAACAAAGAAGAACTTACCGTTGAAGAGCAGGATAAATACAAGACAGAGCTTTTCCGTTTCTTTGCGAAAGAGTACGCAAAGAAAGGTTGGGGTTGTGAAATTCACATCGGTCCGATGCGAAACAACAACACTGCGATGTTTAACAAAATCGGTCCCGACACAGGCTTTGATTCAATCTGTGACCGCAACATCGCAGAAGATCTTTCAAGAATGCTCGATTCACTTGCAGTCGAGGAAAGTCTTCCGAAGACAATCCTCTTCTGCCTTAATCCGAAAGATAATTACGTGCTTGGCACAATGCTCGGTAATTTCCAGACAAGTGAAGCACCGTCAAAGATTCAGTTTGGTTCAGGCTGGTGGTTCAACGATAACATCGACGGTATGCGCGAACAGATGAAGACGCTCGGCAACCTCGGTGTGCTCGGAAAATTTGTCGGTATGGTTACGGATTCAAGAAGCTTCCTCTCCTACCCCAGACACGAATACTTCCGCCGTATCCTTTGCGGTCTTGTAGGCGATATGGTCGAAAACGGACTTTATCCTTACACGGATGAGCTTGAGCAGATTATTGAAGATATTTCTTTCAATAACGCTAAAAACTATTTCGGTATTTAAAAATAACAAAAAATTAAGAGCTGAGTCCGAAAACTCAGCTCTTATTATTTTATTCAGAATCAGTCTTCTTTACTGTTCTTCTTGTAGAAGAAAGTACCGATGATCATAATTACTGCAAACACGATGAGATAGAAGAGTACAGGGAATGAGAATTCACCATTTGCCTTTGCATTGAGATACGGTGTGATACCGTGTGCATAAACAGCAGCAAATACCATAAAGCCTGATGCGATGATACCGATGAGCGGCATAACAATGTTTTTGAATACGCTTTCTTTACCGTGCTTAAGCATAAACATAAAGAAGATCGGAATATAGAGAGCATAGATTGTGATAATCGGAAGCTCTGATGAGTCAAAGCTGAACAAACCAAAGAGCGGTTTGCCTGTTTCGGGGTTGCCCCAGAGGTTTGCTCCATAGAAGTAGAAGAGCCATGCCGCACAAACAAGAAGGCCGAAAACAGATGCGTTTGTCGGCATATTTGTTTCTGTACTTACTTCCTTGAACATCTTTACCTTCGGGCCCTGATTTCTTGCTGAAAGAGCGTAAAGACTACGTGTACTTGCAACCATAAGTCCGTTGAGTGTGCCAAGGCAGGATACAACGATCATAGCGTTGAGTGCCGTACCACCGACATTGCCGAAGATGTTAAGGAAAGCTGTGGGTGCACCTGCGCCGTCCTTAAGGTCAGCAATCTTTGCACCACCTGCAAGACCGATGTAATAGAGAATATAAACTGCAACGATGATAAGAGCACCTACAACGAGAGCGATAGGAAGATTCTTCTTTGAATCCTTAAGCTCAGCGTTGATTGAAGTTGCGATAATCCAACCTTCGTATGCGAAAGCTGTTGCAACAACTGCTGCAAAGAGCGGAGCGCCTACACCTGTCTGCTCAACAAGATCCCATGTCTGGAAAGCTGCTGCTGTGTTACCGTTTTTAAGACCTACGATTGTACCTACAACAGCCATAATGATAAGCGGAACGAGCTTAACTGCTGTTGAGCCGACCTGGAACTTACCTGCAATAATCGGAGAGAGTGCGTTGATTGCATAGCTCAGGCAAAGGTAGAAGCAGGACAATGCAAGACAAAGTCCGCCTGTGATATCGTCCGAGCCGAACAAAACGAGTGTATAACGTGCAGAAACCCATGCAAGAACGCTTGTCATACCCGGATAATAAATGGTTGTTGTAAACCAACCGAGCATATAAGCGTATTTAGGACCGAGAGTTGCCTCCGCATAGTCAACAAGTCCGTTAACCTTTTCGTATTTGTTTGCGAGTGTTGCGAAGTTGTAAGAACATACAACGATAACAATACCACCGATTACCCAGGCAAGGATACCAAGCGGCATATTACCCTGTGTGTACTGAAGTACATTCTGTGCCTTGAAGAAAACACCGCTACCGATAACAATACCGACAACCATACAGATTGCGGTGATGAGACCATACTTTTTCTTAAGTTCTGTACCCAATGTCAAAACCCCTTTCTTATCTACAAATTAATATATTTTTGTACCCTAGATTATAAAATATAACTTGAAAAAAGTAAAATTGCATATTATAATGCATATATTACACATCGTAATGTCTGGAGTTGATTTTATGGAATCTTCAAAATTTTATGCATTACTTAAGGCAGTGGAATACGGCAGTCTTACAAAAGCGGCCGACGAGCTCGGCTACACTCAGGCAGGACTGACACATATGATGAACCGACTTGAAAAGGAAATCGGCCTTACGCTTCTGCAACGAAACAAATCAGGTGTTACCCTTACCGCAAACGGACAGGATCTTCTGAGTCTGATTGAAGACTTTACCGAAAAGGGACTCGCACTTGAAAACGCAATCACAAAAATCAAAAGCGGTAACGACAAGATTATCCGTATAGCTGCCTATGCGAGCATCACCAGCCACTGGTTACCTGAAATAATAAGCAATTTCAAAAAGGATTTTCCGAACATCGATTTTGAATTGCAGGTAGCGGGCTTCGACGAGATTTCACAGTCAGTCACAAACGGCAATGTTGACCTCGGTTTCACAAGCCTGCAGCCGAATATGCAGGGTGAGTGGATTGCGCTTAAGGACGATCCTCTTTATGCTGTTCTGCCGATTGAATATGATGACGGCAACGAAAAAGTACACATTTCTATATTTAACAATAAATCCTTTTTTATGCCGACTTACGGCTTCGATTATGACATTATGCGCACGCTCGATGAAAATGGCGTTCATCCTCTTATCAACCGTACTGCGCTTGATGACACCGCGGTTGTATCTATGGTCAGTCATTCTCTCGGTCTGAGCATCCTTCCTAAGCTCGTTTTAAAAGGTATGCACGGAAGATTCACGGCAAAGGAAATTGAGCCGACATCTCACCGTGAACTCGGCATTTTAATCAGGAACAGAAACACGCTCTCCCCTGCCGTACACAAATTCATATCCTACTGTAAACAAACGGTGAAAGATTTGTAATTATTTTCTTTTATTGTCTTGAATTGATTTATATAAAATGATAAAATTTTAAAAATTGTCTAAAGGAGAATTTATTATGACAAAAGAACAGGCAAAAATAAAAGCAAAAGAACTTGTTGCAAAAATGACTGTTGAGGAAAAAATTTCTCAGCTTCTTTATACATCAGCTCCGATTGAAAGACTCGGCATCAAAGCTTACAACTGGTGGAATGAAGGTTCACACGGTGTTGCACGTTCAGGAACTGCAACCGTTTTCCCTCACGCTATCGCAATGGCTGCAACATTTGACCCTGCACTTGTAAACACTGTTGCAGATGCAATCTCAACAGAGGGCAGAGTCAAGTACAATCAGCACGTAAAGTACAATGACTTTGACATTTTCAAGGGCATCACCTTCTGGGCACCGAACATCAACATCTTCCGTGATCCGCGTTGGGGCAGAGGTCAGGAAACATTCGGTGAGGATCCGTTCCTTACTGCTGAACTCGGTGTTTCATTCGTAAAGGGTATTCAGGGTGACGGTGAGTTTTACAAGGCAACTGCTTGTTCAAAGCACTATGCCGTTCATTCAGGTCCTGAAAAAGACCGTCACGGTTTTGATGCAATCGCTTCCATGCACGATATGTACGAAACATATCTCCCTGCATTCGAAAAGACTGTAAAAGCAGGCGTTGCAGGTGTTATGGGTGCTTACAACCGTACCAACGGACACCCCTGCTGTGCTCATCCGTATCTTCTTAAAGAAGTTCTTCGCGGCGACTGGAATTTCGACGGCTATGTTGTTTCTGACTGCGGTGCACTCAACGACATTTACGAGCATCACAAATATGTAAATACAAAGGCTGAAGCAGCTGCAGTTTCTCTCAAGAACACTTGCGACCTCAACTGCGGTGAAATTTATCAGCACCTTATCGACGCTTATGAAGAAGATTTAATCACTGAAGAAGACATCACAATTGCTGCAGAAAGACTTTACGCAATCAGATTCCTCCTTGGTGAATTTGAAGAAACAAGACCTTATTCAGACATCAGCTATGACAAGCTTGACTGTAAGGAACACAGAGAGTTAAACCTCAGAACTGCACAGGAAAGTATCGTTCTTCTTCACAATAAGGATAATTTCCTTCCTCTTGACAAAAACACCGACAAGCGAATTGCTGTTGTAGGTCCGAACTCAATGTCAGTTACTGCACTTGAGGGTAACTACAATGGTTACGCTTCCGAATACATCACTGTTGCAGACGGTATGAGACGCGTATTCACAAATTCACATATCACTGTTGAAAAAGGTACAAACTACTGCCTTGAAAAGCTGAACGATTGGGGCGGTTTCGGTAACCTTATAAGTGACGGTGTTGCAGCAGCTGCTCAGGCAGATATCACTGTTCTCGCTCTCGGTCTTGACTATTCAATCGAAGGTGAAGACACAGGATACGACAATGATTACACTGCTTGCGGTGACAAAAAATGCATTACACTGCCCGCAACTCAGCAGAAGCTTGCAGAAGCAGTATGCGACGAATGTGAAAATGTTATCGTTGTTCTTATGTGCGGCAGCTCTGTTGACGTGGGCGAAAAGGTAAGAAGCAAGGCCAAAGCTATCCTTCACGCATGGTATCCCGGTTCAACAGGCGGACTTGCAATTGCAAACATCCTTGCAGGTGAAGTTTCACCCTGCGGTAGACTTCCCGTTACAATTTATGACGCAAATCACGATTTAACAAGCTTCCTTGACTACGATATGCAAGGCAAGACATACCGTTACATTAACGGTGATGCTCTTTATCCGTTCGGCTTCGGTCTTTCATACACAAGCTTTGCTTACAACAATGCAAAGGTACTTGCAAACACAGAAGACAAGGTTCAGGTAAGCGTTGAAATCACCAATACAGGCGACAGAAATGGCATTGAAAAGGCTCAGGTTTACGCAAAGTATACTGACAGCAGAACTTACACTCCCCACTTCCAGCTTTGCGGTATCAATTCCGTTGAAATCCAAAATGGCGAAACAAAGACTGTTACATTTGACATTGATACATACTGGCTCAAGGCAGTTGACGAGAATGGTAAGCGTATTACTCCCGACGGTGAACTCAAGCTCTTCGTCGGCGGACATCAGCCTGACCGTGTAAGTAACGAACTTCTCGGCTACGAATGTGTTGAAATCAACCTTAAATAAAATTTAAAGAAATCGAAAGCGAGTTAAACATATGCTGAAAAAACTTGAGTGGAAAACGGTTTTTAAAATCGCCGTCGGTGTGATTGCGGTTTATCTTGCCGTTCATTACTGGCCGAATATTTCAGGTGTTATCGGAACGGTATTTTCTGCCGCAACCCCGATTATAGTCGGTGCGATTCTGGCTTATCCGCTCAACATTCTGATGTCTTTTTACGAAAGACATTATTTCTCGAAATCGACAAAACCTGTGGTGGTTAAGAGTCGCAAGGCAGTCAGCCTCGTCGGTGCGGTTATAACAATTCTCGGTATCATTTCACTTGTTATCGGACTTATCGCTCCTCAGCTCGTCACCTGTATTCAGATGCTTATCAACGAAATTCCGGGTGCGATGGACTTTGTTGTTGCAAAGCTTAAAGAAAACGAATTTGTTTCTAAAAATCTTATCAATTCGCTTTCTGCCATCGACTGGAAATCGCGCATTGCAGACATTGTCGAAACGGTCACAAGCGGACTCGGAAATGTTGCAGGTGTTGCATTCAGTGCAGTTACATCTGTTTTCTCCGTTGTTTCCAACATCATTCTCGGTATTATTTTTGCACTTTATATCCTTGTTGATAAAAAAAGACTCGGCAGACAGTTCAATAAGGTTGCTGAAAAATACATCCCCACGCGTTTTCTTGACAAAATCACACATATTATCAATACCCTTGACGATTGCTTCCACCGTTTTATCGTCGGTCAGTGCACGGAGGCAGTTATACTTGGTGTGTTATGCATAATCGGTATGTCAATTCTGCGCATCCCCTACGCTATGATGATAGGTACGCTTATGGGCTTTACTGCACTTATCCCTATCGTCGGCGGTCTTATCGGTGCAGGTGTGGGTGCATTCCTGATTCTTATGGAATCCCCTGTCAAGGCTTTGATTTTCATTATTTTTGTCATCATTCTTCAGCAGCTTGAGGGTAATCTTATCTATCCGAAGGTTGTCGGCACGTCAATCGGTCTGCCCGGACTGTGGGTGCTTGCCGCAGTTACTGTCGGTGGCGGTGTCTTTGGTATTTTCGGTATGCTTATCGGAGTACCGATTGTCGCAACACTTTACAGACTTGTGCGTGAAGATGTTGCAGGCAGAAAAGAGCCGTTATTTGCAGAAAACAGTTCTGATATATAAAGAGGTGTTATCTTTTGGAAAATAAAACTAAAAAAATATTTCAGCTATTTCTTGTTTTTCTGAAAATCGGTGCGTTCACCTTCGGCGGCGGATACGCTATGATTCCGATTATTCAGAAAGAAATTGTTGAAAACAAAAAGTGGATTACAGACGACGATATTCTTGAAATCATCGCTATTGCCGAATCCACACCCGGTCCGATTGCTATTAACTCTGCAACATTTGTCGGCTACCGTGTGGCAGGATTTTTCGGTGCAATGTTTGCAACACTCGGTGTTGTTCTCCCGTCTTTTGTGGTTATTCTCCTTATATCCTTTGTGTTAAGAGAATTCCAGGACATCCCTGCCGTGCAGTATGCTTTCAACGGTATCCGTGCAGGTGTTCTTGCACTTCTCATCAAGGCACTCGTTACAATGTATAAAAAAGCTCCGAAAGGACTTGTCGGTTACATCGTTATGGGTGCATCGTTCCTGATTACAGCATTTTTCGACATCAATGTGCTTTTCGTTATCATCGGATGTGCAGTATTCGGACTTGTTACTTCTCTTATTGCTGAAAGGAGGAGTAAGAAATGAACATCTTCGTTGACCTTTTTCTGACATTTTTCAAAATCGGTGCGTTCACATTCGGCGGCGGTTATGCAATGCTTCCGCTTATGCAGGAGGAAGTCCTCGCCCACAAATGGATGGCACTTGAAGACGTTGTCAACTTCATCGCCGTCAGTGAGAGTACACCCGGCCCGTTTGCTATCAATATGGCAACTTATGTCGGCTCTGAAGTTGGCGGTGCATTCGGACTTGCAGGCAGTATTTTCGGTTCATTCTGTGCAACCTTCGGTGTTGTGCTTCCGTCGTTCATCGTTATCCTAATTGTTGCAAAATGCTTTGAGCGTTTCAAAAACAGTAAATTGGTCAAAGGTTGTATGACGGGACTCAAACCTGCAGTTGTAGGACTTATCGGCTCGGCAATCATCTCTGTTCTTCTTACAGTTTTTATCCCGAACGGATTTTCAATGGACATTTTTACAGATGTTTCGTTCTACGTCGCACTTGCAACTTTTGCAATCTGCACCGTTCTTGCATTCAAAAAAGTTCACCCGATAATCATAATCGTCCTTGCTGCGGTTCTCGGAATTGTGACAGGGTACGCATTTTAAAAAGCAAAAGACCTTCCGCGGAAGGTCTTTATTTTTTATTTATCAAAGCTCGGGTTGAATGCGTAGAAGTTTTTGCTGTCCATTCTGTCTGTTGCAAGACGGAGTCCTTCACCGAAGCGCTGGTAGTGTACAATCTCTCTTGCACGCAGGAATTTAATCGGTTCACGCACGTCGGGGTCATCGACAAGACGCAGGATGTTGTCGTAAGTAGTACGTGCTTTCTGCTCAGCCGCAAGATTTTCGTGAAGGTCGGTAATGAGATCGCCTTTTGACTGCATACTGGCTGCCGTCCACGGTAAACCGCTCGCTGCCGTCGGATAAACACCTGCAGTGTGGTCAACAAAGTATGTGTCAAAGCCGCTTCGTTTAATTTCTTCGGGTGTAAGATTGCGTGTAAGCTGATAAACAATCGCACCTATCATCTCGAGGTGACCAAGCTCTTCTACACCGATGTCCGTTAAAAGTCCTTTAAGCTCGGGATACGGCATCGAATAACGCTGACTAAGGTATCTCAGCGATGCGCCCAACTCACCATCAGGTCCGCCGTATTGCGAGATTATGATCTTCGCATACTTAGGATTGGGATTTGTAATTTTTACGGGATACTGTAATTTCTTTTCATACACAAACATCAGCAGCTACCTCCTAAATCCCACGGCCACGGATTTTTAAGCCACATTGCGCCGGGGTCACCGTTTGAGTAGAGAGGGCCAAACTGCTCCTCATATTCACATACAAGTTTTTCGTTTTTTTCTTCGTATTTTTTATAAAGTGAAAGTGCCGCAAGGTCATCGGGATGAGTATCCATATAAAGATGAAGTTCCCACATCGCAAACTGCACGGCATCAAGTGTCTGCAAAAGCATTGCTCTCGTCATCTGTTACCACTTCCGAGGAACGGCTTACTGAGTACGGGGAACAGAGTTCCGCATCTGAGTGCCGTCATTTCGTCAAAAGTGGTAAAATCAGTCTGAAACGGGACATAAGCCATTGCAACCTGCGGACATTCAGGTAAAGCCGTCATCTTGCCCGAATAAGTTTCCGCAAAATGCGGTCTATGATAACCCATCGGTTTAACGTGATGGATATAAGAAGGGTTGTTCAAGTTAAACTGACTCCTTTTCTGATTTTTGGCATACGCCTAATACATTCTATGCAATCAGTTTGTCAAGGGTACATTTTTGTAACAAAGACTTGATTTTTCACTAACATAATAGTATAATGGACTAACTTAAATGCGACTATCGGGAGAAGTAACTCTTGTTCGGCACAGCAGAGAATGAAGCATTATGGTGAAAGCTTCTTGTTCCGTCTTTTGTGAAATGCACCCGCCAGCACGCAGGGGGAAAGGCATATGCCGAGTATCTCTGTGCGGAAGCCACCGTTACAGGGCTAAAAAGTAATAAGTCGGAGTGGAACCGCGGAATACCGCCTCCGTCGCCATTGGGCGATGGGGCGTTTTTTGTTGTCTCCGGCTGCTTTTGAAAGCGAGTGATAATATGTTTAAAAGAATGCGAGAGGATATCAGATGTGTCCTCGACCGAGACCCTGCCGCACATTCGGCAATAGAGGTTATGCTCCTATATCCCGGATTCAAGGCTATCCGAAGCCACAGGAAAGCACACTGGTTTTACAACAAAAAGATGTTTTTCATCGCGCGAATGATTTCGCAGATTAACGTTAAACGAACAGGTATCGAAATTCATCCCGGTGCACAGATCGGCAGACGATTTTTCATTGACCACGGCACGGGAATCGTTATCGGTGAAACAACAATCATCGGTGATGACGTTACAATTTATCAGGGCGTAACGCTCGGCGGTACAGGTAAGGACACGGGCAAACGACATCCGACAATCGGCAACAACGTGCTGATCGGTGCAGGTTCAAAGGTGCTCGGCCCCGTTACTGTGGGTGACAACACCAACATTGCCGCAGGTGCAGTTGTACTTGACAGAATCCCCGACAACTCAACAGCCGTCGGCGTACCTGCACGAGTAGTCCGTCGCAACGGCAAAAAGGTCGAAGATCTTGACCAGATACACATTCCCGACCCGATTTCACAGGAATTGTGCAAATTACGGGCAGAAATTGATAAACTAAAGAAAAAGATGGAGGAACACGAATAATGAAAGTTTTTAACACTCTGACTCGTCAGAAAGAAGAACTTAAAACAGTTGAAGAGGGCAAGGTTAAAATATATGCCTGCGGCCCTACAGTTTATAATTTTATTCACATCGGTAACGCAAGACCGCTCTGCGTTTTTGACGTGCTTCGCCGTTTCCTTGAGTACACAGGTTACGACGTTCGTTTTGTTCAGAACTTCACTGATATCGACGATAAAATCATGAAGGGCGCAAACGAAGAAGGTACAACCTACAAGGACGTAAGTGAGAAATACATCGAAGAATTCTGGAAAGACGTCAAGGGTATGAACATCCGTGAGGCAACCGTTCATCCGAAGGCAACAGAAAACATCGATGAGATTATCAACATCGTTTCAACTCTTATTGAAAAGGGCTATGCTTACGCTGTTGACGGTGACGTTTATTTCAGCCCCAAAAAGTTCAA
>JAZROM010000039.1:0-9843 GCA_045648745.1 Acutalibacteraceae bacterium
TCGCAAGAATGGCAACAACAATTCCGAAGGCAGGTACCATACCTGCAGAGTTGAAGAGGTAACCTACAGAATTGTACTGCGTACGCAGATTGTATTCGGGTGCAAGCTCGGGAAGCATCGCAGTGTGCGGCACACCGATAACCGTGTAAGCCGTCTTATAAAGCATATATACAATAATGAAATATGCCATGGCAGCTGCAGGGTTAGTTTTGCCGTTGAGACCGAAGGAATTCCACAAAAGAGTGTAGGAAATGACCATCAACGGAATGCCCCACAGAAGATATCGACGGTGTTTACCTGTTTTCGAGCGTGTGCGGTCTGTGATGATACCCATAACAGGGTCAGTAACTGCATCCCAGACTGTAGCGATCATAACGACGATACCTGCCTGATTAAGTGACAGGTTGACAACATCTGTCAGGAAAACGGTGAAATACATACTGATGATGTAACCTGCACCGCCCATATACATATTTGCATAGCTGTAATTTATCATCGGCAGAATGGTGGTTTTAAAATCACCTTGCACGCCGATCAGTTTTTTTATTTTTTCACCCACGGTATCACCCCGTAAATAGTATTTGTTTTTATCAGAAATCCTCTTTTTCTGTAACAGGTGAAACAATCACCTTACCGTCTTTATCAAGCAGTGGAGTCATACCGCCTGCATTACCGCTCTGATGAAAGAGATAGTTGACACCTGTTGCCTTGTCAACCCAGATCTCCATAATGTTCAGTGCACCCTGGGTATAAATTTTTTCAAATCGGTCCTTTCCGAACATAATTATTACCTCCCGGATTGAAACTTATTTTTTCGTCAGCAGCACAACCGTCTCAACATGATTTGTGTGCGGGAACATATCGACGGGTTGGATTTTGCGGACTTTATAACCGTTTTTGATAAGGAATTTAAGATCTCTTTCCTGTGTTTCGGGATTGCACGAAACATATACGACTTTTTCAGGACTGAGAGTGACGACACTTGAAAGGAACGCTTCGTCACTGCCTGCACGGGGAGGATCCATAAAGACAACATCTGCCTTTTTGCCGTCGGCAGCCATATTTGTCATAAACTTTCCTGCATCCGCACAGTAGAATTTTATGTTCTGCGTGTCGTTTCGTCTTGCGTTATTCTTTGCATCAAAAACAGCATCCTTATTTAATTCAACTGCGATAACATCCTTCGCCTTCTGTGCTGCGATAATGCCGATTGTACCGATTCCGCAATATGCGTCGATAATGGTTTCATTGCCCGTCAGACCTGCAAAATCAATTGCAGTGGAGTAAAGCTTTTCTGTCTGCACAGGGTTAATCTGATAGAAAGATTTTGCCGAAATTCTGAAAACGCATCCGCAGAGCGTGTCTTCAATCGTGCCTTTGCCGTAAAGAACTTTTTCCGTTTCACCAAGCACAAGGCTTGTGTGTTCACGATTGATGTTCTGAATGATTGTTGTGATTTCGGGATGTTTTTTCAGAAGCTCTTTGACAAAAGCATTTTTGCCGGGGAACATCGGTGTGCCTGTAACAAGCACAACCATAATTTCACCGCTTGTGAATCCGCGTTTAACCAGCACGTGACGAAGGAATCCGACGCCTGTGTCCTCGTTGTACGGAATCATTCTGTAATGCTTCATCATATTACGGATGGTAACGATGATTTCGTCAGCTTTTTTATCCTCAAGTCGGCACTCGTCCACGCAGACGATTCTGTGCGACTTTGACTGATAAACGCCCGAAATTATCTTACCGCCTCTCGTCATACCAAAGGCGGCCTGCACCTTGTTGCGGTAATTGTACGGTTTTTCCATACCGATGATGTCCTCAACACGGCAGAACTTACCAAGCAGACGGATAACCTTAGCCTGCTTGTAGCTCAATTGTTCGGGATAGCTCATATTCTGTAATTGACATCCGCCGCATTTTTTAGCAACGGGACAGAATTCAGCCTTTTTGTCGGCAGTTGTTTTTCTTTTAGTCATTTGATGTTTCCTTTGGCTTTTTCATTGTAAGAGAAATTCGCTTTTTATTAAGGTCAACGGCAATTACCCAAACGGTAACAACCTGACCGACCTTAAGCACCTCTGACGGGTGCTTGATGTATTTATCTGTAATCTGCGAGATGTGAACAAGTCCGTCCTGATGAACACCGATATCCACGAACGCACCGAAGTCGATAACGTTACGCACTGTTCCCTGAAGCTCCATACCCGGTGTAAGGTCGTTCATATCCATAACGTCTGTGCGAAGCATCGGAGGCGGAAGCTCATCACGGGGATCACGTCCCGGCTGTCTGAGTTCTTTTATAATGTCGAGCATTGTCGGTACACCTACGCCGATTTTTTCAGCGGCAGCTTCTGTACCGATTGCTTCGATTTTTTCTGAAAGTGAATCAAGCTTACCGTCTGCGGCATCTTTTACGGTGTAACCGCAGAGTTCAAGAAGCGCTTTCGCAGCGTCATAGCTTTCGGGGTGAACACCTGTGTTGTCGAGAAGATTCTTACTCTCTGCAACACGCATAAAGCCTGCACACTGTTCATAAGCCTTAGCTCCGAGCTTCGGCACTTTCTTAAGCTGAGCACGGCTTGTGAATGCACCGTTTTCTTCACGGAAAGCAACAATATTCTTTGCAACAGTGCTGTTGATACCCGAAACTCTTGTAAGAAGAGACGGGGAAGCAGTATTTACATCGACACCGACGTTGTTAACTGCATCCTCAACAACCCCGTTAAGTGCGTTATCGAGTTCCTTTTTCGGCATATCGTGCTGATACTGACCAACGCCGATTGCTTTCGGGTCAATCTTTACAAGTTCGGCAAGGGGATCCTGCAGACGACGTGCGATAGAAACCGCGCTGCGGAGTGAAACGTCAAACTGCGGGAATTCTTCCGCTGCAAGCTTGGATGCCGAATAAACAGAAGCTCCGGCTTCGTTGACAACCATATATGCTGCATCACTGTCAATTTCTTTAAGAAGATTTGCAGTAAAGATCTCAGTTTCTTTTGAAGCGGTACCGTTACCGATTGCGATAATCTTAACGCCGTAGCGTTTAATCATATTTTTGATAAGAGTTTTTGCGCTTTCCTGCTGAGCAGCGGAGTGTGTGATGTATGCAACACCTGTGTCAAGCACTCTGCCTGTTTCGTCAACAACGGCAACCTTACAACCAGTTCTGTAACCCGGGTCAAGACCGAGCGCTACCTTGCCCTTTACGGGAGGCTGAAGCAGAAGCTCTTTGACATTTGCAGAGAAGTTTTTAATTCCGGATGCTGCAGCTTTTTCTGTAAGCATTGAACGGATTTCACGCTCTATTGACGGATAAATAAGTCTGTCATAAGCGTCTGCACCTGCATCTCGGACTGTGTCCGTACAAAGTGAGCCACTGTCAGAAAGGGTTATGGAGGTGATAACGTTTGAAGCTTTGACTTTGTCAAGCTCAACGCTTACCTTAAGAAAGCCTTCACGCTCACCACGGTCAATTGCAAGAACACGGTGTCCGACTATTTTATCAACAGGCTGTGAAAAATCGTAATACTGCTCATAAACACTCTGAACTGTTTCATCCGAAGCCTTAACATTAACCACACCGAGTACGGTGAAAAGATTACGCAGTCTGCGACGGATATCTGCATTGTCGGAAATGTCTTCGGCAATAATATCCATAGCGCCCTGCAAAGCATCCTCTGCAGTCAGCACTTCTTTTTCTTCGTTTATATAATCCTGAGCAAGTTCGATTGCTGCAGGACTGTCCTTGAGCTGTGCATAGATTGCAGCTGCAAGGGGTTCAAGACCTTTTTCACGCGCAACGGAAGCACGTGTTTTTCTCTTCGGTTTGAACGGACGGTAAATATCTTCAATTTCTGCAAGAGTTGCAGCCTTGTCGAGGGCATCGGCAATTTCTTCGGTAAGCTTTTCCTGAGATTCGATAGAAGAACGCACTTCTTCGCGACGCTTGTCAAGGTTGCGGAGATATTCAAGTCTTTCTGAAATCTCACGCAGAGTCTGGTCGTCGAGTGTGCCGTGTGCCTCTTTACGGTAACGGGCAATGAAAGGGATTGTGTTGCCGTCGTCAATAAGTCCGACAACATTCTCGATCTGCCACGACAGAAGTTTAAATTCATTGGTAAGTGCTGAAATAATATCCATAATGTCTCCTTAAATAGTCTTCAACTGTCTGATATCTGCACCGTCAAACTGCAGGATTGTGTATGTACTGAGTATTCTTGAAGCAATGCGGTCGCTGTAAGCATCTTTGATTGCCTCGGGAGAGAGGTTTGTACTGATTATGGTCGGCTTTTCTTCAAGACCGCGGCAGTTGACGATATTGTAAAGGGCAGAAACGGTAAGCTGAGTGCTGAATTCTGCACCAAGGTCGTCGATAATAAGAAGGTCGCAGTCAAGAATTGTCTGCTCTGTATTCTCACCGTCACCTCTGCCGAACTTTTCGCGTTCAAGACGGTTGAAAAGATTCTGCGCAGTCATATAAATTACGCCGTAGCCTGCTTCTACCGCCTTACCTGCAATTGCAAGTGAGAGGTGAGTCTTGCCGAGTCCCGTTTTGCCGTAAAGCAGAAGGCTCGGGGATTTAAGGCTGAAATCGTCGGCATAAGCCTTGCAGTATTCGAGAACACTCTCCATACGCTGACGGGGGCTGATGCCTGCACCGTCGGGATAATAGTCGAGCTTGAAATTATCAAATCTGCATTTGTCAACGGGAAGCTTTGAACAAAGCTTTTCGTACTCAATTGAACGCAGAAGAAGCTTAAAGCATTCGCACACATAACCGCCCACGGAGCCCTTGTCCTCACATTTGGGACAAGTATATTTTACGTCGAGCCAATCCTCGGTATAACCGTTTTTGATCAGAAGTGAACGGCGTTTTGCCTGAGCGTCAAGGTTGACCTCGGCAAGAGTCTTTATGTAATCTTCACCGCCGACACCCATACCGACAGCCTTGATTGTTGCAAGACCTGCGCGTGCCATTGTTTCTTCAATTTCAAGAATTTCGGGAATATTCTTAACAGCTTCATCGTGACGTCTTTCACGCTGTATAAGTGCTTCGTTGCGGCGCTTTTTCAGTTCACGTTCGGCCTTTTCATACGTATCTCTGCTGAATGCCACGGTTTAAACCCCCTTTTTATAAACGGGCAACTGATTTGCCCTGCGGTTGAATTCGTTCATATCATAAGATGTGTTAGCATCATTTTTCTTTGATTTTTTCTCACGGAAGGACTGCTTGTCCTTTTCTACATCCGATGGAGTTTTGAGTCCCTTTCCGTGCCAGTTTGCAAGCACCTTGTTCATATATGCAAAACTGATTTTGCCCGAATGGTCAAGTGTTTCCTCATAAGCGAGGTAAATCATATCCGTGCCGAATTTGAATTCCTTTGACCACGTCTGAAGATATGCTGACTGTGACGCTGTCGGACGGGGATTCGGAATTCCTGCCATACTTGCGAATTCTTTCCATAAAGAGATACACGCATTGAGCAGCTTTATCTGTTCATCAGCTTTTTCAATTGTGTCAATTTCCTTTTCACCCCAGGTCTTGCCGACCTTTGCTATGTATGCGAGGTTGCCCTTGCCGATACTGACACAGTGGCTGACAAGCATATAGATAACCTCAACGGGGAGGCCGTACTGGTCGTGCATCATAAGAAGTATGCACTCGCTGTCATATCCCAGTGTCTTGCCGAGAAGACCTTCGATATCCGTAAACATATGTGCAATTTCGGGTGATTCTTCGCACCTTGCAACAACCTGTTCGTATGTCGGCTTGACGGGTGCAAGCTCGGGCAATTCTTTTTTTGTCTCCGTAACTGCAACGGGTGCAGGTGCCGCTTCGGGTGCGGGCATCTGTACGGTAACCTTGCCGTCAGAAGCAAGTACACCCCATTCGCACAGCACGGTCAGTGCATCGCACACATCACTTTCTCTGTAATTGATTTCCTTACTGATAACTGAAGGGTTAATCGGTTCACTTGCGTGACGGAAAATCCATAACAGAGTTTTCAGCTGCGAAGCACTCGCGAGTTTTAAGTTATTGTCAACAATCTGCGACGGCACGGCAAACATAGAGCCGAACACTGCAGGGTTAATTGTATAAGCCATTTTTTCACTTTCCTTAAGTTTTTAATTTAATTGACGCTAAAATACCACCTATCATTATACACACAAATCAGTCAAAAAGAAACACAAAAAAACACTTTCTACACCCCGATTTTTATTCCACAATAAATTGTGCTTTCGGCACAACACAATCACAAGTCTATTGACAAAACAACAAAAATTGATTTCTATGGCAGATTTTTTGATGGCTATAATCGTTTTCTTGATTTTAAAAGGTTCATATGCTATAATTTTTGAAAGTAGTTTGGATGTGAGTGTATGATGATAGATTATATCAAGAAGATAGTAAGCACGGTGGTTGAACTTTATTACGGTGTAGTTGATTGGATTGTGAAAAAATCCCGAGAGATTAGATACAAAACTTTGCGATTAAAGTTAAAAAATAAAACACCTACGATTATTTCCAGCGATTGTATAGGAGGAATAACTGCACATAATCTCGGGTTAAGGTTTAACAGTCCTACAGTGAACCTGTTTTTTGAAAAAGAAGATTTTTTTACTTTCGTTGAAAATCTACAGGGGTTTTTAAATGTCGATGTTATAGAAATTAAGGATAAAAAAGTAAACTATCCTGTAGGAAGAATTGAATATAACGAAAAAAAAGTAGATATTTTCTTTATGCATTATAAATCTTTTGAGGAAGCAAAAAGAAAATGGAATGAGAGAAAAAAACGAGTTGACTTTTCCAATGTATATATTATTCAAAATTTAATGAATGCAAGTGAGCAAGATGTTAAAAGATTTGAAGCATTGCCTTATAAGAATAAAATGCTGATAACCAAAGAAAATCCGACTAACAGTAGCTATGTGGTTACGCACAGTGTATTCTTACGCAAAGATTATGTGACTGGTCAGATATTGCACTTTAAGTCGAAATATTCACTTAAGCGATATGTTGATGATATTGATTTTATCAGTTTTTTGAATACAAAATGAAATTAATGTAGCTGAATGAATAAAGTTGTAATTGTTGACTACCATAAAATAATATGCTACAATACTATGGACTTTTAGTAAAAGTCCACTATGAAAAATGAAAGGAGTTAATCCATAATGGATGACCCGGCTGGGATTATACTGAAATTAGTTTTACTGATTATACTTATTTTGGTTAACGCATTTTTCTCTATGAGTGAAATTGCAATTATATCCCTTAATGACAACAAAATAGACAAAATGGCAGAAGAGGGCCACAAAAAAGCGAAGATGGTTGCAAAGCTGACTGCTAATTCAAGCAGGTTCCTTTCTACAATCCAGATTGGCGTTACCCTTGCAGGATTCCTCACATCTGCCAGTGCTTCACAGACCTTTGCCGATATGCTTGCAGGTGCCTTTGCGGGTACTGCGGTTGAAAGAGTGCTTGGTGCGAGTGTGATCAACGGTATTTCCGTTGTTGTAATCACACTTGTTATGTCGTACTTTTCACTTGTTTTCGGTGAACTTGTACCCAAGAAAATCGGTATGCAGATTCCTGAAAAAATTTCTTTCAAGGTTGTCGGTATATTACTGTTTATATCAAAGTTTTTCAGTCCCGTTGTCAAGATTCTTTCTCTTTCAACCAACGGTGTTGTTAGGATTCTTGGTTTTAACCCCCACGCAGATGAAGAAACCGTTACGGAAGAAGAAATCCGTATGATGGTCGATGTCGGTGGTGAAAAGGGTGTTATCGAAGACGTTCAGAAAGAGATGATCAACAACATCTTTGAGTTTGACGATCTCGATGCAGGTGACATTATGACCCACCGTACGGATATGACGGCAGTTGAACTCAACGACCCGATTATGGATGCGGTAAATATGAGTATCGAACACGGCTACTCGCGTATTCCCGTGTTTGATGATGATCCCGATAACATCGTCGGTATCGTTTATATCAAGGACTTGCTTAAGTATGTCGGCAACGATATGCCCGAAATGTCTCTTAAGGATGTTATGCGAACACCGATGTTTGTTCCTGAATCGAAAATCTGCGGAGACCTGTTTAAGGAAATGACTGCAACAAGAACTCAGATGGCAGTTGTTGTTGATGAATACGGCGGTACGGCAGGTATTGTAACTCTTGAAGATATTGTTGAAGCTATCGTCGGTAATATTCAGGACGAATATGACCAGGAAGACGAAGAGTTTTCACGAATTAACGAAACAACCTTCACTATCGAAGGTATTATGAATATTGACGAGATTCACGAACTTACGGGCAAAAAACTGCCCGAGGACGATTATGACACCGTTGCAGGTTTCATTATCAGTGAGCTCGGTTATCTTCCGAAAGACGGTGAAATGAACGAGGTTATGTTTGAAAATCTCAAGTTTACTGTTCTTGCGGTTGACAACAGACGAATCGAAAAAATCCGACTTGAAATCCTTCCCGAAGAAAAGTCAGGAGACGATGAGGATGACGAAGAGGAAACAGGCTTCAAGTTCAGAAGAAATAACCAATAAAAATGACGCAGTAGCTATAGTTGCTACTGCGTTTTTGTTTGACAAGTATTGGTTATTGTGTTATTTTAAAAGCAGAATTTTCAGGGAGGTTTTTGTGTGAAAAAGATTCTTTCAGTTTTTATGTCACTTGTTATGCTGTTCTCTGTTGTGGCAATCAGTTTGCCGTCTTCCTTTGCAGCTGAGACCGTATGCTATTACATTGATTCCATTGACGGTGACGATATTACGGGTGAGGGTACACTTGCAAAACCGTGGAAAACAATCAATAATCTTGCATTCGTTCCCATTATTGAGGGTGTAAATATTCTTTTCAGATGTGGCGGTGTTTATGAATGTGCGGCAACACTTTCAACATCGGGCACAAAAGAAAATCCGATTGTTATTTCTTCTTACGGTAAGGGTGAAAAGCCCTTGCTGACAACAAATGAAAATACAGAAGTTCTGCGTCTTTTTGACTGTAGCTACATAACAGTTTCAAACCTTGAAATCACTGCGCCTAACGGTGGCGGTATCTGGATTGATACGCTTGAAAAGACTTCATACGGAATTACTATTGATAATGTCGAATTCCACGATATTCAGAATTATCATCTTCCTGCAAGAGACAATGCTTCTGCCGGTGCTGCCGCAGCAAGATGCTGCATTATGGTCAAAGGACTGCCTGCACGTTCACGTTATGCGGTCAATGACCTTACAATCATAAACTGCGAGATGTACGACTGCGGTAACGGCATCAATATCTGGGGTTCATGGAACGATTCACAGACACCCTGGTGTGAAAATGAAGAAGATATTGATCCGATTTACAACACAGGTGTGCTTGTAAAGGACTGTTATTTCCACGATATGGATAGCGAGGCAATCATTGTCGGTATGTGCGACGGTGCCCTTGTCACCAACTGCCGTTCAATCAATTGCTGTCAGGGCAGCGGTGTTGATGAAAACGGCGAACCGACATATTTTACTGCTGCAATGTGGTTCTGGGGCAGTGAAAACAGTGTGATTCAGTATTGTGAAATCGCAGGACAGAAGAATTTTGGTGACGGTATGTCAATCGACTTTGACTCTCACACAAATAACTGTACATATCAGTACATCTACTCTCACGATAATGTGAGATTTATGTGTAACAACGCAAATTACAGCGGACAGCACAATAACACGGTAAGATATTGTCTTTCTGTCAACGACGGTGAGGGCAGAAGCAAGACGAGCGCAGCTGCAGGTGAGTACGGATTTAAATTCTACAACAATACAATCATCGGCTGCGGTGAG
>JAZROM010000040.1:0-2863 GCA_045648745.1 Acutalibacteraceae bacterium
GTTCTGCCTGAAGAGCTTGTGTGAGTCGAGCTGCGTGAGCCGCTGTCGCTGTCATCACTGCTGTCCTTTGCCTTTGCAACCCTCTTAGTGTTGGTGTAAGCAAAATTATCATATCGGTTTGTAACCGCAAGACTGCCGGGACGGGCGTAATTTGCCGCATCACGCTTAGCCACCGTATAGTTAGGCATTGTCATCTTCGTTATGATAAGCAAGCCGATGACAGCGCCGACGATTACAAGCACGAACAGCCAGATGGGGCTTACGTTCGGACGCATTGTGTACTCTGCCTTATCAAGGAAGGTGTTGAATGCACCGTTATAATCCTCGGCAATAATAAGATCCTTCATTGCCGAATACATTTCTTCTCTGATTGTTTCGAAGAAATTCATCTCACCCTTACCGTGAGTTGTGATATAAAGAGCACGCTCACCGTCAGCACCGGGCTTGAAAAGAACAAGAAGGCCGTCGTCGTTTTCACCGTAGCCGTAACCATTATAATCATAGAAATCGTCGCCGTATTCCTCGTAGGTCTTACCCTCAAAATCATTTACGGTAACAATCGCGATTTCGATTTCGTGTTCAGTTGTAAATGCTTCACATCTTGCAAGAAGAGCCTTTTCTTCTTCGTCAGAAAGAAGCTCTGCCCTGTCAACAACAAGAGGAAGTGTTCTCTCAACACGCTGGAATTCTGTTGTAGGCTCGGTGGGTGTTGTAGCTTCTGTCGGCTTTTCTTCACCCTTTGTCGGCTCAGTCGGCTGAGTCAACGGAGCAGATTTAAGAACATTTTCTGACATTGTGAGTACAGCCTTAACACCGCCGAAATATGACTCATTCTCGTCGTACAGGGTCATCATATTATCCACAATGGCATCAGTGAAGATTTTTTCAGCCTGACCTGCACAGTACCAGGAATAAACCTTATCTGTCAGATTGTGAGCAATTACGATACCGTCGGGTGAATCTGTAAGCCCGTCATAAGAAGCCTCACAGAAATCTGTGGTTGAAAGCCCGTCTGTATCAGAGATGATGCAGAATACAACCGCAAAGCCGTATTTATTTTCAATCATCTGTGCCTGGCTGTCGAGCTCGTTAAGCTCTGAAACAGTAAAAATATCTTCTGTATCAATAATGTAATCTTCTGTATAAGCAGCTGCAGAAACCATCATTGAAAGACAAAGTAACATTGCGAAGAATAAAGCAATTATCTTTTTAGTCATTTTTCTGCACCTCCTTATAACAATTCAATCAGCCAGAGAAGGCCGTATCCGATAAGACCTGCGGCAAGTCCGATCAGACCGCCCATAAGCTTTGCCTTCTTTTCGTCTGTCGGTATATTACCTGCAAACTTGCCTGTCTGACCGTTCATCGCGTATGTATAAGTCTTATCATTCCACTTTGTGCTGACAAGCCATACGGGAAGAAGTGCATACTTATAAGAGCCGTTTGTGACGTTCATATTGATTGCGCCGTCAACAACATTGGTATAGCCTTCAACAGTTTCTCTCTTGAACGTGTCATAGGTTGTCTGTCTGATTCTGTCGTTGGCTCTTACTGAGCTTTCATCCATACTTACATCAAATTTATCGGCAACGTAGCCTGCAAGATATGCAGTGTTGAAGCCGACCGCATCCGAAAGATTAAACGGCTCGATTGATTCCATAAGAGTGTTGTCAATCTTCTGTGAAGCGTCAACGGGAACGTTGTCAAAAGAAACACTGCCCTCACGGTAAACGTTATATGTATCAATCTTTGTATATTCGTAATTGTTGTCAGACCATTTTTTGATTTTCTCACCGTAGAATGTCATCTGTGAATAAGCATCGCAGGTGAAAAGCCAATACGGCACATAGATGCCCTTGATTTCGTCGAGCTTATTGTCGCTCAGAAAGCCTGAGGGCACAAACTTCTTTCCCTTAAGATGCTTTTTGAACGCTTCCTTGGCAGCCTTTTTGTCAAGCTTGAAGGGAATAATGAGATCCGGACGGAAGGCGCCCGAGAACTGACCCTTCATAACAACCTGATTTCCGCAATACGGACAGCTTGTTGCACCCGTTGCCGCATCGGCAACAATTTCACCGCCGCAGGATTTACAGGAATAAACATTCATTCCGTCAGTCTCGCCCGCAGCCCATGCCTGTGAATTCCAGTTGATTGCCTCAATCGCATTGTTTTCCTCAACCTGTGGCATATCGGAGATTTCAAACTCGGTATCGCAGAATGGGCATTTAAGCTTCTGTGCACCTACATTAAATTCGACCGCACCGCCACAGCAAGGACATTTCTGTTCAGTAACTGTTGACAAGGTTAATCATCTCCTTGTGTGTATAAATTTAAAATAGAATAGATTTCGCCGAAAATTTTATATCCCTCTCCCGGTATCTCGTCAGAGCTTGAAACCGAATACATTTCACCTTCTCCGTAAGTAACGGTGATCGTTGTCTGCGGAGCATCAAGAAGCTCTAAATCACTTTTCGGAAGCTTTCCCCACGAGAGAAATTTCCGGCTGTAAAAAGCCTTCTGAATTTCATTTACGGCATCAAAGCCGACCTCGATTGTATAGCTTTCCTCCTCGGCACCGATATAGGGACAGTCATAATATGACAGGTAAACTTTATTATCTTCACCGATGTAAACCTCTATGGAAGACGAGCCGCCGTCCATACCTCCGCCCGTATAATACCTGCAGGAGGTAATGGTATAGCAAAGAGGCCGCTCCATACCGGGACCGTCGAGAATGTGTCTCTGCTTAAACCACTTGAACATAAAAGCACCTGCCGTAATGAGTACTGCAACCGCTGTGAAAACAGCGATTGCAATAATTATTGTTTTTTTCATTTAAAATCAGTCTGTCAATTTTGCACCG
>JAZROM010000041.1:0-45324 GCA_045648745.1 Acutalibacteraceae bacterium
AGGTAAGGAAGTTTCCCCAAAAACGTTGAGAAACATTTTCAGGGTGCTTTCACCTGCAATGAAGAAGGCATTGGTTCTCCATATTATCACTGAAGACCCTTGTCAGTTTGTTGAGCTTCCGCGAAATACACACAAGTCCAACACGCACGAGTACGATTTGAACACAATAAGACAAATCATCTCTGCAGCCGAGGCTTCCGGCAACATTATGGAGCTCGCAGTGCCATTGTTGATAAGTACCGGTCTGCGTCGAGGTGAGTTGCTTGATCTGAAGTTCTCTGATATAGACTTCAACAACAAGAAGCTTACAGTTGACTCTAGCCGTGTTATTGCAGGCAAGAAGGTCGTTGTAAAGGACACGAAGACTAAGTCTTCAGTTCGTACGGTGTATTTGCCTGACACGATAGTAGGTTTGTTGAAGAAACGCAAGGTGGAGTATATGAAAAACAAGCTCGCACTTGGCAGTAAATTCAACGATACCGATCTTGTGATTTCCAAAGAAGACGGTTCAGGATATTATCCGGAAACTATCAGTAATTTGTTCTACAGGATGTTAGCGAAGAACGATTTGCCTCACATGAGATTACATGACCTCAGAGCAATCAATGCGACGGTTATGATCTCCGAGTGTAAGATCGATCCTAGAACAGCATCCCAACGTCTAGGACATTCGAACAGCAACTTCACGTTGTCGGTTTACGCAAATTTGCTTAAATCTGCCAACGAAGACGCTGCTGAAAAATTAGACTCAGCTTTGTTTAAAAAAGCTGAGATATCTTAAATGAAAGGAAAAAAAGAAATGAATAGTATAATAGCTACGATTAATAATTTACAGGCAGGTACCTTTTTTAAGTTAAATACGTTACCTACGTTTAACAATTTTTCGAAAGGTCAAAGAATACGTTTAGGCATTGACTTTTCAAAATTAGTAAAATCAGGTCAAATTCCTGGAGTAATTTTCATTACAAAGGATTGTTACAATCAAGCAATTTATCAGGTAATATAACCTGACTCCTGGCTCCCTTCGTGGGAGTCAGGAATGAAAAATTTTTTTGTTATTAATAACATTAAAAATTTATAAATTAATTAAAAAAAACAATTAAAAATTTTAGGAGGAAAATTTTAATATGAATATTACAAATTTAATGAATGCTGTAATGCAGGTAATCAACGCTTTTCCAGGAGTAACAAGATTTGAATTAAGTGATTTAGCACCTTTTCAAAATGCAAATAGATCTGACAGAATCGCATTTGGTCAGTATTTTTCTGAACAAGTTCAAAACGGAATGATTCCGAATGTTAGATTTTTGACAAAGGATGCTCGTAATCACTCATTTTATATTGCTATTTGAGTGAATTAAGCGCTATGCTTGTAGTTAGTATATTTTTTTGTTAATATTAATGATTAATTATAAGGAGTAAGCTTTACACCAAAGCTTACTCCTTTTTCAATGAATACTTTATTTCTTATGATGATTAAAATCTCCGAAAAATCCGGGGTCACTGTAACCGTCTTTACCCATTGTTTATTCCTCCCTGGGTTTTAAACTCATCTAAAAATACGATGCAAACAAGAGTCGGGAACACTGTTACAGTTCCATGTTTAATTCTTGTAATTCGATTATATAATTCAGAAAAGTAAAATGCAACAGAAGAAAAATACACAGTACGTATATCGGGACTGCATAAGCCACCAATCACAGGAAATGTTGCAATAGGATGATTTAAGTGATATAATTTAAACATACAACTTATCAAAAAAATAAAAGTGTATTACAATAGGTTAAAATTTAGTGTAAGTGAATAGATGACAATTAAGCACGGAATAATTACGATAAATTTATAAATAGGAGAAGGTTAGAAATGCGTAGATTTATTTATCTAGATACAGATACTCTTAACTCGTATTTAGCGCAGATTTTTGATGGATTAATTCAGTCACAAGAAACAGAAAAAACTGAAGGGACGAGAACAGAAAAACAAAATAAGCTTGCAAATAGTTTAGGAGGTCAAATAACCTTTAAATTATTTGGAAAGGGTGTAGATTCAAATGTTCAGGCGACTTATGAACATTTAAAAATTGTTGCAGACGATGATATGGTTAGAGATGTACAGACCAAAATTATGCATGATAATGCATTCAATGAATTCGCAACATACTTAACTGAGAACAATCTTCTTACAGGAACAGAAATTGGTAATTTTATTGCTATTGAAGATGATTTTTATATTTTTGATATTGATTTCTATAAAAAATTATTTGATGAAAAAGGATTTGTGTCAAGTTTGAAAGAAATACAAAAAGATACTATCCGGAAAGAAGCAGAACAAAAAGTCCAGGAAATGAATCGTGAGCAGCAACGCAGCAAATCAACACAACGTCAAGTGAAGGATATTATTGAGGACATGACAAGTAAAAATGATGAGGAATATGAAGCTTCTGAAAAACTGATTAATATGATTTCTTCGATCATTCCGTACCCTCAAATGATGTGTATCTCAAATTACATTGTGGTGTTAAACGAACAGTATTTACGAGATGATTTATCGACTGCAGCTTTTAAATATGGTGGAAAAATCAAAGTTATAGGTTATATTACTAATAAAGTGACTGCTCAGGCAGATACACCTGTTTCGGCTTTCGCTGCAATTGGTAAATCGATTAATGCGCTACTAAACATATTTTTTGAAAATGCAGATGAAATGTTTATTGTACATCCGATCGCTATTTATTATGATAATTAGTTGACATAAGAGTTTGATAATAAAGTAGCCTTTCATAATATTTTAAAACATATAATTGCATTGAAATAATAAATTGGAGGACAAAGAAAATGGCGGATTATACAGCAATTAAACAATCGTTACACAAAATTTACGATTTGCTTGATACAGTGGAGAGGGTCAGAGGTAAACTACCCGGCATTGATGCTAGTTTACGCGACGTTTTTAGGACGGAACTTCACTCATATTTACTATATTTATCAGCTACTGATGGTAAAGTGACAGCTAAGGAAAGTGAATTGATGAATTATCTGTTTGATATGTACATCACCAGCCAACAGTATGTAGCTTTCATCAATGAAAATGATATTTATAGTACGGATTTTGAACAAAAGATTCCAGTAATCTTTCAAATTCTTCAAGATTTTGATGAAAAGGTGGCCACTATTTCTTCAGTATCCGGAGACAATGTAGATCCTATTTTACCAATTGTTTTTAAATTTTATACTGAAATAGGGATGGCGTTTATTACTTGTGATGGTACAGAACAGGAAGAGTTGGATGAAGCCAAGAAATATTTAGATAGTGTTTTGGATAAGTTGATGTGGCGTCTTGAAAAAAATGATGTTTCTAAACTGGGAGACGCAACTGTGATCGGTGGAAAAAAAGGAGCTTCCAATTCAAGTCCTGTTGGCTCTATCTTACGTAAAAAACAGTACGGACCTTCGATTTATAAGGTTGGGGTAGATATTCCTGAAGGTGAATATAAGGTTTATCCTGAAGGCGGACGTGGTTATTTTTCAATATGTACAGATGCCAATTGTGAAAATATCATTAGAAATGAGAACTTTAGTGGACAGATGTATATAAATATCAATTATGGACAGTTTTTAGAACTGGTTCGTTGTTATGCTGTCCCGGTTTTTGAAGCTGCAATGTATAATGCTTCAAACGGAATTTACAGTGACGGTGAATATAAAGTAGGTAGTGAGATTCCTGCAGGTGAGTATCGTATTGTTGCTGGAGTTGGTCAACGTGGCTACTATGCAATTGAAGAACCTAAGTACAATGGTGATAGGGAAATTATTTCAAATAATAACTTTACTAATGCAGCATATGTTCTTGTTCAAGAGGGGCAGATTCTCAAACTCACTAGATGTAGTATAAGAGTGTAAGAGTAAATGAAGAGAAAATGGGTGAGTTGAATATTAGGGGTTAACCAACCGTTTATCTTTTAAAATATCTCCGCCGTCGGTTTTGCCGACGGTTCGCCGCCGTAAAGGTTATAGGGTGAACCGTCACTTTCTCGATTCGGACAATTTTCCGCAACCTCACAAACCCATACAGAACAAAGAAAAAAGCCAGGGAACACCTAGTGTTTCCTGACTTTGTTTTTATGGTCGGAGTGGCGGGATTTGAACCCACGGCCTCTTGGTCCCGAACCAAGCACGCTACCATCTGCGCTACACCCCGTTGATTGCTGGATAATTATATACTATATCCGAGATAAAATCAAGTCTTTTTTTAAAAAAGTTATCATTATTTACAAATTTTTTGTTTCAATCTTGTCTATTTGTTTGTTGCCTATTTACTTGCACTTTTTTTCTAAATACATTATAATATAATAGTTAGATTATAATCAGGAAAATAGTTTCTTTTTTATAGATTTTTTGTGAAGGAGTTGTTGTCTATGAAGCGCAGAATTGTCTCGTTTATAGTTTCTTTAGTACTTGTGATAGGTATGGCGTACCCTGCATTCACGGTTGCAAATGCCGCAGTGTGGGGAGGATCTGCATCTATCCCGTCGCTTTCGGGAGATGTTTATCAGATTGCCACTGCAGAAAACCTTGCATGGTTTGCAAATGCAGTTAACTCAGGTAATACAGGAATTAACGGCATTCTCACTGCGGATATACAACTCAATGAAACAGGCTCAACCGCAAACGAGTGGACACCTATCGGTACAATAGAAAATCCGTTTGAAGGTGTTTTTGACGGTGATGGTCACGCAATCAGCGGTCTTTACATAAACTCGGAAGATAATTATATCGGTCTTTTCGGCGTGGTTAACGATCCTGAAAATTCCGAAACAATAAGCGTAACCCCTGAATATATCGTTCAGTCTACAGTTATGCGTATCAAAAATCTTAAAGTTACTGAGGCAAACGTTACAGGCCATCAGAATGTCGGCGGTATTGTCGGTTACAGTATCGGTGGCGGTATCAAGGATTGTTATTTTTCGGGTTCGGTAACAGGTACATTCAACAGTGTAGGCGCAGTTCTTGGTTATGGCAGTTCAAAGGCTGTCGTTACTCAGTGTCAGACAACAGGTACAGTTACCGGTAAACAACGTACAGGCGGTGTTGTCGGCTACTGCAGCAGTAATACTGTTGTTTCGAAATGCTACAGTGATGCTCACGTAAACGGTACGCAGTATGTCGGCGGTATCGTCGGCACATTGTCAGGCAGTAATCTTGTGGGATGCTTCTTCCTTGGTGAGGTAACTGCGAATAACATTGTCGGCGGTGTTGTTGGTTACACTACTGTCAGCATTATGCGCGGTGCTTACGCAATTCCCGTAATCAATAGTACCGGCACACAGAAGGGCGGTGCAGTAGGTAAAGTTTTCCGTGGTGAATATTCAAGCATTTTCTACTGTTACGAAACCGCAAAATGTGACGGAGATCTCGGTGTTGCGAGAACGGTTGAGGAAATGCAGACATCAGGCTTTGTCCGTGAACTGAACAAGGCTATGGTCTACTTTTCTTTTGACTATACAAATATTAACAACGGTTATCCCGTTCTGGTCTGGATGCTTGAAACGGATGTCTGGTCAGGTGAGTTGGAAATTCCTTCAAGAAATGATTCGGGTATCTATCTTATTTACAAACCGGCAGAACTTGCGTGGTTTGCGGCTCTTGTAAACGGTACAGTTCCGGGAATTGACGCAGACCCTGATGCAAATGCAGAGGTTATGGCGGATCTTCTTTTTAACATTAATGTTTATGACGATTCATTCGGTATCAGAGAATGGACACCTATCGGTAACGCGGAGCATCCGTACACAGGTACCTTTAAAGGTAATGGTTTCAATCTTGCAGGTATCTACACAACTGCGACAGCAGGTGATAACGGTAAAAACGTCGGTCTTTTCGGATATGTCGGCCAGGGCGCGGACATTGATAATTTCCTTGTTATCGACGGTCTTATCTGCGGAGTCGAGAATGTCGGCGGTATCGCAGGTTATGTAAACGGTGGTAAGATCCGTAATGCAGTCTGTGCGAGTGAAGTACGCGGTGATAAGGCGGTTGGCGGTGTTGCAGGTAATATTCTCAACTCCGCGTCTGTTAACTCCTGTGGTATGATCGGCTCTATAAACGGCACAAATGTAACAGACGAGTTGTCATTTCTGATGAATGTGGGTGGTGTTGTTGGTTACAACAATCGTTCGTCGGTTGAAAAGAGCTTCTGCTATGCGAATATAAATGCTCCTGATGCAAGAAATGTCGGCGGAGTTGTAGGTAATAACGGTGTCGGTACAATCAAAAATTGCTACAGTACATCAACAATTGTTGCCAATTCGTATGGCGGCGGTATTGTCGGTAACAACAATCAGGGAACAGTTCAGAAATGTTATACTGCAGGTAAAGTAACTGCTTTTGCACAGTCAGGTATTGCTTTCGGACAGACTTCGGGCTCAGGTGTTTTGGAGTGCTTCTATGATTCGGCGTATCTGACGATTGCCAACACGATTGCCGGTGCAACGGCAAAAACAACCGAAGAAATGTCCGGTACACGTCCGATGGAAGGTATGGGACTTTACACAAGTGAGTGGAGATTCCTCAACAATGACGAATATTTCTACTATTATCCGCAGATTATAACAATGGCTTATTCTGCATCAAGAACAATCCGTACAACTTCCAAAGAGAGTGTAAGACGAGTTCAGTCGCAGTATGTGGCAAGAGTTGAAATTGACGGACGAATTGATACATATTATGAGACACTTGCCGATGCACTGACATATGCATCTACAACTGAATCAACTGTTTTGCCGACGGTTTATCTTGTTCGCGATGCTGAGATTTCAGAGACTCTTACTGTTTCATCAAAGATTGGTATCTTTGCAGATAACGGAGCTGCACTCAAGAGGGCAGAGGGATTCACGGGCACAATGATTAATGTTACAGGTGACCTCACTCTCGGTTCAGCAGTTTACGGTGATGACACTGCACCCGGATTCCGCCTTGACGGTAATTCGGTCGAGGGTATCACTTCGGGTATTACCGTGCAGAAAGGCGCAACACTCAATATTGAATCAGGTATTGAGATTGTCGGATTCAATACAGTTTCACTTCTGCATGCTACCGTAAGAGGTGCTGTTATCAGTTCAACTGGCGGTACGGTCAATGTTAACGGCGGTATCTTTAACGGAAATATTTCAAAAACCGTTGGCGGTGTCATATACAACGAAGAGGGCGAAGTTAACATCAAGGGTGGTATCTTCAAAAACAATGAAGCAACCAAGGGTTCAGCTGTTTACAATAACGACGGTACCGTAAATATTGTCGGCGGGACATTTACTGCCAATATTGCACAAGATTCAGGCGGTGCCTGTGCAACATACGGTCTTTACGGAAAAATCATTATTTCAGATAAAGCCTTGTTCGATAAGAATCAGTCTACAAACGGCGGTGCACTCAGCGCAGACAGCCACAGTGCAATCGAGGTAAATGGCGGTACTTTCACGGGTAATGTTGCTTATGCTGCAGGTGGTGCTTTATATATTCCTGCGGGAACAAGTGCAACCATAACGAAGGCAACCATTGCCGAAAACATTTCTAACCACACACAGGGCGGAGCAATATACAACGCAGGTATTGTGATTATGAAGGGTGAGGCACAGATTGACTCATCGAATGATGTTTATCTCAAGAAGGACGCTTATATAACTGTGTCGGACCAGTTAAGCTGTTCAGGCTATGCTGCAGTCATAACTCCGGAGTTCTACTATGAAGGTCAGCAGGTGCTTAACGGTACCGCGCTTGGTACTAGCTTTACTAAGTTTGGTCTTAAAAATTCTAATTGGTATGTCCTCGCAAACGGTAAAATGACAAGCCTTGCAACAACAACGGTTGCAATGGTAAGTAAAGCTAATGCGCAATCCGTTCAGTTTGTTACGCTTTACGATGCTTTTGAGTCCGTTGCAGAGGGTGAGGAAGCAAACATCACAGTTGTTGCAAACAATACTGTTACAAAGCCGATAACCGTCAAGGGTGATATCACACTCACTTGTGACGAAGAGACTTTCGTCACAATGCGCGGCGGTGCATTCACGGGAATAATGTTTGACATTATTCCGGGTGCAAAGCTCCGGATTGGCGATACGGTAGAAAATGTCAAGCAACAGGCGCAGTCGGACTATGCTTCAGGTGAGTTCACCGAAGGTCAGATGGTTATTGACGGCGGTTACGGTCATACGGGTGTTGTCGGTGCGGCGGCAATCAACGTTCAGTCGGGCGGAGAATTGTATTTCTATGAAGATGCCATTATTCGTAACTTCAAGAATACAACAACAAGTGCAATTACGGTTTCGGGTACGATGCATATGTACGGCGGAACGATATACAATAATATCTCAACCTACGGCGGTGCAGTTTATGTCAAAACTGCAGGTCAGGTAAATCTGATGGGCGGCGTTATTTACGGTAATACATCCGTTAACGGCGGTGATGCGATTTATGCTGAAGGAAAAGTGACAAGAAAAGTCTGTTCTTATAACTACTATTACAGAGAACCTGTTTATAAGGTGGACGAAAACGGTGAGTTTGTGCTTGACGGTGCAGGCTACAAGGTTATTGAATCATATAAAGCCCCTGTTCTATTCTCAACAGTAAGCACGGACATTCTTATCAAACAGGGTGAAGAGATTTATCTTAAAAATAATCTTATGTACCTTGGTGAGGATTCACAGGATGTTCTGCTGACTAACACAAGCAATATCCCGACAGAAAACACTATGGTAATGAAGCCGATAACACTCGATTTGGCAAAATATACTCTCGGCTCGGTTGCTCTTACGGGTACAAAGGTTTCAACGTATTACACCGCTTTTGAAACATCAAAGTTTGGTTATTATATTCAGAATAACGGTACGCTGGGACTCAACAAACTCGTTCCGAAAGAAAGCTCAGGTCTTGTAGTTGACAGAGAAAAGAACCTGATTTCAGGCTTTAACCTTGACAATATGACTGTCGGTAACTACATTTCAAAGTTTGAAAACAGCTCATCATCAATCCGTTTCTACGATATGGACGGTAAGGTTATGCGCAACACTTACGACCTGACAACATGTTGCTACATCCAGCTACGTGACAGCAACTCGCAGGTTATTGATACAGTCAAGGTTGTTGTTTACGGTGATGTCAATTGTGACTACATAATTGACGGTCAGGATTCAGTTCTCATCAGTTCTATTGCAGGCGGTATGCTTAACACAGAAAATACCGATGCTGCAATGCTCGAGGCGGCAGATGTCAACTTTGACGGTAAGGTAACTTCGATTGATGCCGAACACACCGATATGAGCGGTGTGTTTATGCAGACAATCGGTCAGAGTAAATCATAAAAAAGCAAGCCGTCTTAATATAAGGCGGCTTGTTTTGAAAGGCAGATTAAAATGGGAATTTGTTATATAGTTGCGGCAGGGGAGATGTACGGGTTTTTTCCGAATTGTGAGGAAGATGATATTATCATTGCCGCAGATGCAGGTTACTTGCACCTGAAAGATATTTCTGTTGAACCTGATATTTTGCTCGGTGACTTTGACTCAATGCCTTTGCCTGAGGATGAAAATGCAATTGTTTATCCTGTGCGAAAGGACGATACGGATACAATGCTCGCCATAAAGCTCGGTCTGGAGAAAGGCTACAAAGAGTTTGTGATTTACGGTGGTCTCGGCGGTGAACGCACAGACCATACCATTGCCAATCTGCAGTCACTTGCATATATTGCTCAGCACGGAGGCAGGGGAATGCTCGTCGGAAAGAGTGAGTATTTCAGAATTATAAAAGACGGTGAAATTACAATAAACGCTTCGGAAGGAAAATATTTTTCAATCTTTGCTTACGGCGGTATCGCACAGGGCGTCACGGTTTCAGGCTCGGATTATGATATTGAAGATGCAGAATTGTCACCGTTTTTCCCTCTTGGAGTGAGCAACAGGTTTAAAGATAAATCAGTAAGAATTGAAGTCAAAAACGGATATTTGTTAATAGTTAATAAGGTATAAAAAACGGAGGTTGCCTGTAAAGGTAACCTCCGTTTTATTTATTTTTTCAGTTTAGTTTCAAAGCACAGCCAACCACAGCTTTCGTGTCTGCCGATTACGTCGAAGCCGTATTTTTCAAAAGCATCAAGTACGTCCTGCTCTCTGGTATCGATGATTCCTGATGTGATATAAACACCGTCATCCTTCAGGAATTTACCGACATTCTCAGTAAACATAACAATGATGTCTGCAACAATATTTGCAACAACAACATCGTATTTACCTGTAACCTTATCGGTAAGATTACCCTCGAAAACAGTGAACTTCGGTTCGGCAAAGCCGTTGATATCGCCGTTTTCTCTTGCTGTCTTGACTGCAAGAGCATCAATGTCAACACCTGTTGCACTTTTTGCGCCAAGCAGAAGTCCTGCAATACCGAGAATACCGCTGCCGCATCCGATGTCAAGTAATTCAATATCGGGATTGATATGATTTTCAAGTGTTTCAAGGCAAAGTCTTGTTGTATCGTGACCGCCGCTGCCGAATGCAAGACCCGGCTCAATGCTGAGTACGGTTCTGCCGTCGGCATCGTATTCATCTTCCCATACGGGACGGATGAGGAGCTTTTCTCCGACGGGCATCGGCTTGAAATACTCTTTCCAGTTATTCTCCCAATCCTGATTTCTGCAAACAGAAAGGTCGATTTCATGCTCGATTTTTTCTGCGTTGTAACGCTCAGAAAGGAAAGCAACTGCCTCAGCAGGATTTTCCTCGGGAGAAATGTAAATGTGAACAATTGCCTTGTTTCTGTCTTTATTCAGCAGATCCTCGTCAATCAGGTTGATGTGTGCAATCTCCCACGCAGCCTCTTCAAGGTCACTGTAATCTTCAATATAAATACCGTAGGGTACAACCATCTGTGCGATGTCACCTGCTTTGTCAACGTCCTTTGCGCTCACGTTAATTTTAACTTCTGTCCAATCCATATTTTAACCTCACAACAAATCAGCTTTCGGTTTGATATCCTTTAAACCGTGATTGTAAATTTTTCTGTTTTCAAGTGCCCACTGACGGGGTGTGAATTCACCCGAATCAACCTCGGACACAGCCTGAGAAATTTCATAAATTCTTGCATCCATAAGGTCGAGCTGAGAAAGAATTTCAGCCTCAAGGAACATCGGTCTTATAGCTGCACCGAATTCGGGCTCACCGTGGTGAGAAAGCACCATATGTTCAACAAGCATCAGCAATTCTTTATCGATGCCGAGTTCTTCACCGACTTTTTCAATGTTCATCGCACCTTTGACAAGGTGACCGATGAGTGTGCCTTCGACCGTATAAGCGGAAACAACACCTGTGTCGCTCACTTCAAATTCCTGAATTTTTGCTACGTCGTGCAGAATAACACCCGTGAAAAGAAGTTCTTTTTCAAGGCTCGGATAAATCTCGCACACAGCTTGTGCAAGCTTAAGAATCGAAAGTGTATGATAGAGAAGACCTCCGCGGATAGCGTGGTGAAGCTTGAATGCTGCAGGCCAGTAGAGGAGCTTTTCTTTATTGCTTTCAAGAATTGTAAGAGTGAGTTTTTTGAGTTGAGTGTTTTCAAAACGGTTTACAGTGTCAAAAATATAGTTGTACATATCTTCACCGCTGTAATCTGCACTCGGAACAAAATCTTCCATACGTACACCGTCAGCTTCCATCGCAGGTCGGACACGCTCAATACGAAGCTGCAACGCATCATTGAACATGGAGACCGTACCGCGGATCTTGATAAGCGCATTAACTTTGATGTCACTGTGAAGATCTTCCTTGTAATCCCAGAGCTTTGCACCGATTTCACCAGAACTGTCTGTCAGTATAAGGTCAAGGAACGGTACTCCTTTTGCAGTCTTTTTAACTTCAAGACTTTTAACAAGGCAGAAGCCTTCAACTCCGCCGTTTTTATTTATTTCTGTAAAATTCAAAACAAATCCCTCGCAATCTATGAGAATATAAGATATTATATCATACATATAATGCAAATAAAAGAGATTTTTCTTGCAAAAACAAGTGCTGTATGATAAAATTTTTTATAGAGTTTAATTTGGAGATGTTTTAAATATGGCAAAAAAGAAAAACCATTTTTTTGCGATGCTTTCAAGAATGAAATATATCAACCGTTGGGCGCTTATGCGTAATACCCATACGGAAAATATCAGTGAACATTCACTTGAGGTCGCAACCATTGCCCACGCTCTTGCTGTTATTCATAACACTCGTTTCGGCGGTAATGTCAATGCTGACAGGGCAGCAGTGCTCGGTGTTTTTCACGATGCCCCCGAGATTATCACGGGCGATATGCCGACTCCTGTCAAGTATTACAGTCAGCAGATAAAAGAAGCCTATGATCAGGTTGAGGACGATGCTTGTCAGGCTCTTCTTGAAATGCTTCCCGAAGATCTTCGTACAGAGTACGCACCGTATTTCATCAAGCAGGATGCTGACCGTCAGCTCTGGAAATTTGTAAAAGCAGCAGACAGAATCTGTGCTTATACAAAGTGTCTTGAAGAAGCCAAGGCAGGTAATCACGATTTTGATAAGGCTGCAAAAACCAACCTTAAAAATCTTCAGGAAATCGAAATGCCCGAAGTCAAGGCGTTTATGGACGATTTCCTTGCGAGCTACAATCTGACTCTTGACGAAATGAATTAATTAATTAAAGTATAGGTTGACTTTTGGTCAAAATGCTATATAATCTATTTAGAAATTTAGTAAATGTGAGGTAATGAAATGAGTAAGTACACAAAGGAAGATATTCTCCGACTTGCAAAAGAACAGAATGTCCGTTTTATCAGACTTCAGTTCACCGACATTCTCGGTTGTATGAAGAACGTTGCTATTACCATCAACCAACTTGAAAAGGCACTTGATAACGAGTGTATGGCAGACGGTTCATCAATCGAGGGCTTTGTCCGTGTTGAAGAGTCGGATATGTACCTTTATCCTGATTACGACTCCTTTGTTGTGCTTCCCTGGGATCACGAGAGATACGGTACAACCGCAAGACTCATCTGCGACGTTTACAATGCAGACAGAACACCATTTATCGGTGACCCGAGAAATGTTCTTAAGCGTGCTATCGAAAAGGCCGACAAGATGGGTTATAAGTTCAATGTAGGTCCCGAACTCGAATTCTTCCTCTTCCATACAGACGAAGAAGGCTGTCCTACAACAAAGACACACGACAAGGCAGGTTACTTTGACCTTGATAATGTTGACCTTGGCGGTAACTGCCGTAGAGATATGTGTATTGCACTTGAGGAAATGGGCTTTGAAATCGAAGCTTCTCACCACGAGTGTGCAGAGGGTCAGCACGAAATCGACTTCAAATACGGTGATGTTCTCTCTGTTGCAGATAAGGTTATGACCTTCAAATATGTAGTTAAGAAGTATGCGCAGATGCACGGTCTTTATGCTACTTTCCTCCCGAAGCCAATTTACGGTATTGCAGGTTCAGGTATGCATACAAATATGTCACTCTTTGACAAGGAAGGCAACAATGTATTCTATGATCCTGACGGAGAGTTCGGTCTTTCAAAGGTTGCACTCCAGTTCATTGCAGGTATTATGAAGCACATCAAGGCTACAACAGCAATCAACAATCCGCTTGTTAACTCTTATAAGCGCCTTGTTCCGGGTTATGAAGCACCCGTATATATCGCTTGGTCAGCTTCAAACCGTTCAGCACTTGTACGTGTACCGAAGGCAAGAGGTAAGGGCACAAGAGTTGAGCTTCGTAGTGCAGACCCTGCTTGTAACCCGTATCTTGAAATGGCACTCTGCTTGCTTGCAGGTCTTGACGGTATTGAAAAGGGCTATATGCCTCCGAAGTCAACTGTTAAGAATATCTTCGATATGACTCCCGAAGAGAGAGAAGCAGACGGAATCACATCACTTCCGGGTTCACTTGAAGAGGCTGTTGACGAGTTCGAGAAGAGCGACTTCATCAAGGAAGCTCTCGGTGAACACGTTTATACAAAGTTCATCGAAGCAAAGCGCAAGGAGTGGGAAGGCTACCGCACTTCAATCTCCCAGTGGGAAATTGATAACTATCTTGCTAAATATTAATACAGATAAAAAATTAACCTCCCGAGCAATTCGGGAGGTTTTTTCATTCGTTTTATCAGGATTCTTTACACTTTGTAAGCTTATAACCGTTCTTTTTATGATGCTCGTGAATCTGTTCTGTAACATCGATGATGATGTCAACACTCTTTTCGAGCGTGTTCATATCAAGTCCGTCGCAGGTGTCACGGTATGTGTGGTAATAGTCGGTAACATCGGGTTTCTGTGCGGCAAATGTGATTGTCTTGTAACCTGCACGGCATATCGGTGTACTGTCACAACCGCCTACGGGGTTAACGATGATGTTCGGCTTAACACCTGCATTTTCAAATGCCTTAACGAGCATATTCTTCATGTCGTCGTCAAACTTTGACATAAGCCACGAGTCACCCTTGACTGCATTGAAATGGTCGTAGTCACGAAGACTGTCGATGTTGAAGAAATACGGGTTGACAAGCAAATTCTTATCTCCTGCGTGAGCCTTCATAAATGCTTCGGAGCCCTTAAGACCTGCTTCTTCACTACCAAGTGAGGCAATGATTACACGGCAATTATCGGGAAGCTTGTCGGGGTTTTCCTTGAAATACTTACCCATAAAGATTGAAGCACCAACACCTGTAAGGTTATCCATAGCACCGGGTGATGCCTTTTTCTTGTCGTGTGAAAGGTAAACGCAAAGTGAATAGAGACCGTATACAAAAAGAAGCGGAGTAATGAGCAGGAAGAGGTAAAACGGCATTTCCATATCGTCGGGTTTAACGACACTCCACATTCCGAATATGAAACGAAGAAGTGAACCGATGATGATTGCAACAACTCCCACAACGCCAAGCACTGTGCGGAGAATCATCGTTTTCGGATTCTTTGCTGCCATCTGCCACAGCCAGCTGCTGTCTGCATGACCGCTGAAAACGATTGTATGGTCAATCGGACCTTTACCGTCCATAACCGAATAAACATTGCAGCTTTCTTCCTGTTTGAAGAATCTGTCGAACCAACCCTTGTATGTAAAAACCTGAACAACTGCAAAAAGCAATGTGCACATAGATACAATGAATGCGGGAATGGGATGAATGTAATAAAGTGCGAGTGCAACAAAACCTGCATATCCGAGGTAGGGGATAGCGCCGATACTTGCGCGGGGTGCGAGCTTGAATTTTTCAACAGTCGGTTTAACGCCTGTTGCGTCTTCCATTATTTTAGCAATATCTGCCTGTGCAGCATTTTCTTCGTCACTGCCTGGAAGACGTGGACCGTGCTTGTCGATAATCTCTTTGCAAAAATCAAAAATCATTTTTGCACCAATTTTTGCAGTTGTCATAAAATCCCTCCGAAATTTTGGAAAATATTATATAAAATGATATATAAAATATACCATAATAAATAATTGCAGTCAAGAAAAAACAGACGGCTCTGACCGTCTGTTTTAAGATTATTTTGAAATCACTTCATAAAGCGTTTCATAGTTAAGAAGGGAGAATTTACCGTCTTTCTTAGGAATAGCCTGATAGTCAGAAAGTGAAAGCTCTTTGAAATCTTCGCCATTGATGATTTTTCTTGTAATGTAATCAATTTCAGCAAGATTTTCTTCATAAATCAGCTTCTGTGTATCGCTGAGAGTATCAAGGAAGTTCTGATAGTCCTGCTTTACATCGTTGATGTCAAATCCGCTGTGTTCCGTAAAATTGATAAGTCTGTTTGCAATATTCACTGCTTTTGCAGTTGAACCTGCCGTACCGAGAGGAAAGTCTTTAATAAGGTTAAGAATAGTGTCAAGGCTGTCTGTTTCTATCTTTTTCTCCGTGGTTGTAGTAGTTGTTGTTGACTCAGTTACAGACTCTGTCGTAGTAGTTGTAGTCGTTGTTGTGGTTGTCGTCGGTTCCTCACCGAAGGTTATTTCACACGCACACAAGGTTGATAAAATTAAAATAAAAACGCATACAGATGCAATGATTCTGTTTTTCATAATATTTCACTCCTTCTCTTATACTTCTATTATATCAGCATTCTGTCTTTTTGCAAGTCAAATATGATTTGCTTTTTTTGCACGTTTAAAGTATAATGTTTTTAAGTGAGGTGCTGAAAGTGAAAATCAGTTTCATCGTTCCGGTTTATAAAGTTGAAAAATATCTTGATGAATGTGTACAGTCGATACTTAATCAGAGTTTTGACGATTATGAAATAATTCTTGTCAATGACGGTTCACCTGATAATTGTCCTGCAATGTGCGTCGGCTATGAGGTGCGTTATCCTAAGAAGGTGCGAGTTGTGCATAAGAAAAACGGTGGACTTGCTTCTGCACGTAACGCAGGTATGCGTGTTGCAAAGGGTGAGTACATTTATTTTGTGGACAGTGACGATTATCTTCTTGATGATAAGGTAGGCGAGCTTTACGCCAAGGCGGCAGAATACAATGCTGACGTGTTGCAGACATCATTTTTTTCCGTTCGTGAAGGTGTTGGTGAAATTTCGACTTGCAGAACTTCTTTTGAAACCGATAAGCTTCTTACCCACGCAGATATGGAAAAGGAACTTTGTTATGCTTCTTCAAAGATGCGTATAACTTTTGTGTGGCGTAACCTTTACAGACGCAAATTCCTTGAAAAGCACTCAATTATGTTTGAGGAAGACCTGAAAAGGATTGAGGACGGACCATTCAATATGGAAGCCTTCTCAAAAGCAGAACGCTTTGTTGCGGTTGATATTCCTGTTCTGTGCTATCGTGTGCGTGAAAACAGTCTTCAGCGTCAGGGTTATGTACCCGATTATGACAAATGGCTGTATATGCAGTGGAGTCTTAAGCTCAAACATTATTCCGAAAACTGTACCCCGTCACAGACTTTTTATGAGGATATAGGCGAATATACAATCAGAACAAATTTTCCGATACTTCTTTACAATGTATATAAGTACAAATGTACAGAAAACTTTAAAATACTTAAACGAATCGGTGAGTCAGAGATGATGCGTCGCTCGTTCAAGGATTACGATATCGAAAAATTCAAATCAAAGTCTCTTGATTGGATAATAACTTGGCTTGTAAAAAATAAAATGTATATTCCTGCACATCTGATGTGTAAACACATACTTTATAAATGATATGACACCGAAGGAAACTTCGGTGTTTAATTTTTTATCCACCTGTTTGTGACAAAAAATTCCCTTTGTTTTTGCAATAATATACCAGAGGTGGTTGAGGTGACGGTTTATGCGGATGTCTTGCTTGTAATCAATCTGTTCGTAAATTATGCACTACTCTTGTGTTCATCAATTATAATGAAAAATTCAGCATCACGGTTGCGTGTGTTGCTGGGTGCTTCAATCGGAGCGTTTTACGGGTTAGTGATTTTTCTGCCCGAAATACCGAAAATATTTGAACTTATTTTACGCCTTGCGGTGACAGGTCTCATAGTTATTGGCACATTTGGCTTTAAAAATCTGAGATATTTCCTGCGTTGTTTTTTTACTTTTTTTGCAGTCAGCTTTGCCTTTGGCGGAATTATGCTTGTTCTATGGGTAACAGTTGCTCCCGTAGGGATGGTTTATAATAACGGTGCTGTCTATTTTGATATTGATCTTGCCGTACTTGCGGTGTCCACGGTTATCAGCTTTGCGGTGGTCAGTCTGATTTCACATTTTACGTCACGTCGCGCGCCAAAAGAGAGTATGGCGCTTGTCAAAGTTGTACGCGACAACAAAACTGTGAGCGCAACCGCATTGATTGACACAGGTAATTCGCTTTGCGAAACATTCAGCGGTTATCCCGTAGCACTCGGGGAATACGGAACTTTTCAAAAGCTTCTGCCGACATCGGTTACGGATTTTCTCGACGGAAAGGAAATTGAACCTTCGGCAGATTTCCGAGTGGTAACACACAAAACAGTTTCAGGTACAGGCATCCTGCCTGTTTTCAGACCTGATTACATAGAAGTCAAAACAGCTTCGCGTACGGTAAGGACGGATAAAGTTTACCTTGCCATAACTAAAAATAATCTTGCAGGGGGAGAGTTTTCAGTCATACTCAATCCCGATTTGCTCAGTGAGGAGAAAAGCTATGCTCAAGTTGTTAAGTAAAATCAAAGCATTTCTGCTGAAAATCAGAAACTCGCAAACCGACTCGGTTTATTATGTCAACGGGTCTGAAACCCTGCCGCCCCCGTTGACTAAAGAAGAAGAAAACGAGCTTATGGAAAGACTCGGCACGGGTGACGAAGCCGTGCGCGAAAAACTGATAGTACACAATCTGCGACTCGTTGTATATATAGCAAAAAAGTTTGAAAATTCAGGTGTCGGAATTGAAGACCTGGTTTCAATCGGAACAATCGGACTTATCAAAGCGGTTAACACCTTCAAAACAGACAAAAACATAAAACTTGCAACCTATGCCTCACGATGCATAGAAAATGAAATTCTTATGTATCTGCGCAAGGCAGGTCAGTTGCGTAACGAAGTGTCTATTGATGAGCCGTTAAATGTCGATTGGGATGGTAATGAACTGTTGCTGTCAGATATTCTCGGCAGTGAGCCGGATACGGTGAACCGTAATATTGAATTTGAGGATGAAAAGAATCTGCTTATAAAAACTATCAATTCTATGGGTGAGCGTGAGCGTACGATAATGTCTATGCGTTTCGGTCTTGATGGCGGAAAAGAGCACACACAGAAGGAGGTCGCGGACATTCTGGGCATATCACAAAGCTATATTTCGCGTCTGGAAAAAAGGATAATTGAACGTCTGCGAAGAGAGATAGAAAAAGTCTCCTGAAAGCAAAAAATCTGTTGAAATCTCGTACCTTATAATGTATACTATTTGTATCCTTTATCGAGGAAAGGAGAAACGATGCACTACATTATAATGGACCTCGAGTGGAATAACACCTACGCCAGACGCATAAAGGGCTTTATTAACGAAGTGATTGAGGTCGGCGCGGTTATGCTTGACGAAGACCTTAACTATGTTGATGAGTTTTCACGCATTGTCCGTGCACAGATCGGCAAAAAACTCCGTGGCAAGGTCAAACAGCTTACCCATATCACAAATGACGAAATCCGTCAGGGTGAACCGTTCACCAAGGTTATGGCTGAATTCAAAGCGTGGATTGGCGACGAGGAAAATGTTATTCTCACATGGGGAGACGGAGATATCAGAGTGCTTATTGAAAACTACCGTTATCTTAACGGGCTGCAGGTTTTACCGTTTCTCACAAATTATATGGATATCCAGCACTACTTTCAGCTTAAAAAGGAAATTCCGAAAGCAAAGCAGATCGGTCTTTTTGCAGCGGCAGAGATGGTCGGAATTGATGCTGAGATTTTTGCACATCACAGAGCGTTGGATGACAGTATTATGACGGCTGAATGTATGCGCAGAGTTTTTGATAAAAACGACTTTTTTGACCACGTTGTCGTGTGCGACGATGCGTTTTATCAGAAGTTGCAATTCAAACCGCACGCAATCGGTAACATAAACCATCCGCTTGTGGATAAGTCGTTGCTTTCATTTACTTGTGACAAGTGCGGATCAAAAGGTGAACAGCTTACTGAGTGGCGTTACGGCAATCAGTTTTTCCGTGCAAACTTCCGCTGTCCCGTATGTGATTATGATGTCCGTGTAGCAGTGAGATTCAAAAAGTACTTTGACAGACTGGAAACGAAGAAGAATGTTTCCATTATCAACGGCGAGAAAATTAATTAAAAAAGCCGATTAAGCAGAGCCTTGGATAAAATCCAAGGCTGCTTTTTTGTTTAAAAGATAGAAAATCCTGTATTTATACTATATCTTGTTGACAACAGTCATCGGGTGGTATAAAATTGTACAAGAAGGATCTTAAAAGCAGTGTAAATATGCCGACAAGATTGTAATTATATCAGGTGTTATTGTCTTGTCAGCGTCAGTTGACAGGGCTTTTTTTCTTCGGAAAATCAAATAATTGAAGGGATGATCTTAATGGCAAAGAAAGAAAAAGTCATCATCGGTGATCAGGGTATCCATGATGCCTCCGTCCTCGGTAAACCAAGAATGTTGGTGCTCGGTGTTCAGCACACATTCGCAATGTTCGGTGCGACAGTTCTTGTTCCTCTTCTTACGGGACTTAATGTTGCAACAACACTTCTTATGGCAGGTCTCGGAACATTGTTCTTCCACCTTGTAACAAAAGGTAAGGTTCCTGCTTTCCTTGGCTCATCATTCGCATTCCTTGGCGGATACGCAGCGATTGCACCGTTACTTGAAGACAGCTCACCGAACAAAGAAATGCTTCCCTATGCTTGTCTTGGCGTTGCGGTTGCAGGTCTTATTTATCTTATTTTTGCACTGCTTATCAAGGTTGTGGGCGTAACAAAGGTTATGAAGTTCTTCCCACCTGTTGTTACAGGTCCGATTATTATCGCAATCGGTCTGAGCCTTGCAGGTTCGGCTGTTGACAACTGTAAGACTTGTTGGCCTCTTGCACTCGTTGCTCTTGCGATCGTTATCATATTTAACATCTGGGGTAAGGGTATGGCAAAGATTATCCCGATTCTCCTCGGTGTCGTGGGCTCATATATTATTGCTGTTATTTTCGGTAACGGTTTCGGATACGAGCCTATGGCAGTTGATTTCTCAGGTGTTCAGGCGATCATCAATAATATTGCTGACGGCAACCTTTACGGACCTCAGGGACTTATCTATATTCCGATTGTCAAGGAAGCAACTGTACTGGGTGTTGATTGGAGTGAATCTTCAAAAGTTGTAAGTTCAATTATTGCTATCGCACCTATCGCACTTGCAACAATGATGGAACATATTGGTGATATTTCCGCTATCAGTGCAACCTGTGGCAGAAACTTTATCGCAGAACCCGGTCTTCATAAGACGCTTATCGGTGACGGTGTTGCAACAACTCTTGCATCTCTTGTCGGAGCTCCTGCAAACACAACTTACGGTGAAAACACAGGTGTTCTTGCTCTTTCAAAGGTTTATGACCCGAAGGTTGTAAGGATTGCGGCAATCTTCGCAGTTGGTATTTCATTCTTCCCGATTGTTTCTGCTGTTATCAGCTCAATCCCCACAGCTATTATCGGCGGTATCTCATTCATCCTTTACGGTATGATTTCAGGCATCGGTGTAAGAAATGTTGTTGAAAACAAGGTTGACTTCTCAAAGAGCCGTAACCTCATCGTTGCTGCAGTTATCCTTGTTTGCGCTCTCGGCCTCGGCAGCGTAAGCTTCACAATCGGCAAGGTTGGCATCACACTTACAGCTCTTGCAGTTGCTGCTATCGCAGGTATTCTCCTTAATGCTATCCTTCCGGGTAACGATTATGTTTTCGAAGCAGAGTCCTACGACAATGCAAAGAAGTCTAAGGGTGACAAATAAAAAAAATCAGAGGGACTGTGCAAACAGTCCCTTTTTGATTTCAATTTAATTTTGCAATAAAAAAGCCTTGCCGTTCGGCAAGGCTTTTAAATATCTTATTTTGAACCTGAATAGTTCGGAGCTTCCTTTGTGATGAAAACATCGTGGGGATGGCTTTCGATAAGACCTGCGTTTGTGATACGAACGAACTTTGTCTTTGTCTTGAGCTCTTCGATGTTGTGGCAACCGCAGTAACCCATACCTGCACGAAGACCGCCGAGCATCTGATAGATTGTATCAGCAACAGGTCCCTTGTAAGGTACACGACCTTCAACGCCTTCGGGAACGAGCTTCTTATTGTCTTCCTGGAAGTATCTGTCCTTACTGCCGTTAGCCATTGCACCAAGGCTACCCATACCACGGTAAACCTTGAAGCTTCTGCCCTGGTAGATTTCTGTTTCACCCGGTGATTCCTTACAACCTGCAACAAGTGAACCAACCATGATTGCACTTGCACCTGCAGCGATAGCCTTAACGATTTCACCTGAGTACTTGATACCGCCGTCTGCGATAACTGAAATGCCATGCTTTGCAGCTACGTTAGCAGCGTCGAAGATTGCTGTAATCTGCGGAACACCGATACCTGCAACAACTCGTGTTGTACAGATTGAACCGGGGCCGATACCAACCTTAACAGCGTCTGCACCTGCAGCGATAAGAGCTTCTGTTGCTTCAGCAGTTGCAACATTACCTGCAACAAGTGAAATATCAGGATAAGCAGCCTTAACCTTTGCAACAGCCTTAATGATGTTCTGGCTGTGACCGTGAGCAGAGTCGAGAACGAACATATCAACACCTGCATCAACAAGGCAAGCAGCTCTGTCAAGAACGTCTGCTGTTGCACCGAGAGCTGCAGCACAAAGAAGTCTGCCGCGTGCGTCTCTTGCAGAGTTAGGATACTGAACACTCTTCTCAATATCCTTGATTGTGATAAGACCCTTAAGGAAACCGTTATCGTCAACCAAGGGGAGCTTTTCGATTCTGTGCTTCATAAGGATTGCCTTAGCCTGCTCAAGGTCTGTGCCTACGGGAGCAGTAACAAGGTTGTCCTTTGTCATAACTTCGCTGATTTTGATGTTGAAATCAGACATGAAGCGCATATCTCGGTTTGTAAGAATACCAACAAGCTTGCCTGTCTCGTCACAGATGGGCACACCTGAAATCTTGTATTTTCTGCAAAGGTTTTCAGCGTCGTAAGCATAGTGGTCGGGAGTAAGGCTGAAGGGTGAAGAAATAACACCGTTTTCAGAACGCTTAACCTTGTCCACTTCCTGTGCCTGAACTTCCATGGGCATATTCTTGTGAATAACACCGATACCGCCCTCACGAGCGATTGCGATAGCCATCGGAGCTTCAGTAACAGTGTCCATTGCAGCAGTCATAATAGGGGTATTGAGAGTAATCTTCGACGTGAGCTTTGTCGAAATATCAATATCCTTGGGCAAAATGTCCGATTCAGCAGGAATAAGAAGCACGTCGTCAAACGTGAGGCCTTCTTTTCCAAATTTCTCATCAAAAGTCATTCAAAAACCTCCTAAACTGTGTCCGTTTTTTGATTATTTTTTAAATTACATTATTATAACGCGTATTTCAAAAAAAAGCAATCATTTAATCAATAAAATTTTTAAAAAATATACTGATTTTTCTGATTATTTCTTTTTAGAAAAGTCCTGCTTCCTTACCGTTTTTCTGATGCTGTGAAAGTGTACTTGCGTAGTAGAAATCTTCACCCGTCGGATCTGTCAGGAAGTAATAATAATCCGTATCAGCAGGACTGACAGCGGCATTTATAGCCTTGATTCCGGGGTTGCAAATCGGTCCGACCGGCAGTCCTTTGCAGTAATATGTGCTGTAAATTGACATATAATGCTGAATTTCATCGCTTTGGTCTTTGAGTTTGACATCTTTTGCGTATCCGAGATAGTCACCGAGCTTCTGTGTGATGTAAAACGTTGTTACATCGCTTTGCAGAAGGGGAAATGACGGACTTTTAAGTCTGTTATGGAATACGGAAGAAACTGCAGCACATTCAGCAATGTCTTCGTCACACTCTTTCTGAATGATTGACGCAAGGGTCAGCATTTCATCCATTGTGTAGCCGAGTGCCTCAGCCTTTGCCTTTATTTCGGGTGTTACCTTTTTGTTATAATTGCTGATGAATTTGTCAAGCACAGCCTTCGGGTCAGAGTTGAAGTAAAATTCGTAAGTGTCGGGGAAGATGTAACCCTCTAACAGGAAGATTCTGTCTTCAGAATTTTCAATTTCAATTCCCTCATACGGCTGATTGCAGATTTCAAGAAATTCCGTCTTTGAGCAGACATTGTTTTCTGCAAGTCTTTCGGCAATCTCAAGAATGGTGAAACCTTCGGGGAAAGTAACGGTAACCGTATTTTTCACGGTTGTAGTTGAGCTTTTGGTTGTCAGGAAAGGTACACCTTCACCCGCATTACAAGCGGAAAAACTGAGAATTACCAGAATACAACAAATTATGGCAGAAACTGTTTTTTTCATATATTTACCTCGGTTTATTTTTGTTTTCGCTGTTTATGATACATTAAATTTATTTCCGTGTCAATAAATTGTCCGTTACTGCAAACAATAGTCGTGGGGGTGAGATGATGAATAAAAACAATAAAAAAGACAAGAAAAAGATAAAACTGTCGCCTCTTGTCGAGTCAATAATTGCTGATTGGGAAACAGCATCCGAAAGCGATGTTCTCGGCAGTTATACGGGTAATCCTGAGGAGGGCGAAATGCCCGTGCAGGACGCTGACGATTTATAAAAACAAAATGTGGGGTAATTCTATTTTACCCCACATCTTATATTATTCTGTTATTTATTCTTCGATTTTTTTATCTGCATAACGCTCCACAAAATTACACACGCAACTGAAACTGTAACAAGAATATTGTGAATCATACCGAAGCTGGTGTAATTCTGATATTCTGCACAACCGATAAACATATAAGCTATGTAAGTGTAACCGACGAAGCAGGGGAGTGTAAAAGCACTGAATTTTTCGTAAGAAATTTTCTGCAACGCACAACCGTATTTCTTTGAAACCATAACAGCAAGAGCAATTGCAAAAACTACAGAAATTGCAGTGAAAACAATCTGCAGATCGGACTCGTCAAATCTTTCAAGTACGGGACGCACAATGTTGATACCAATTGCGCCGATGAAGCCGAGGATGAAAGTGAAAACAACCTGTGCTTTCTGCGGTAATTTTTCGAATGTAATTTCTTTTATATTGTCCTTCTTCTTAAGGCAGACAAGGAAAGCGGTAATGATTCCGCCTGCGATAAATCCTGTGAAGTATTCCCACAAGGACCATGCGGCATAGGTTTCGGGCACTGCATAGCCTTTAGCTTCAAACCAGAAGAAGAGGTCAGCAAGTGTTATTGCCACTGCAAATGCGCAGCAGGTAACTGTACCTGTAAGAGCGGCAATCTTATCTTTAATTACAAATCTTGTTGTAAACAAAACGGCAACTGCACTGATTGCAGAAGAAATTGTCATAATTTCCTGGAAATAGTTTCTGCCTGCAACACTCTGTCTGCCGAGTATATCCATAGTGAATTTCTTTGCCCACGCGTCGTTGTCAAAGTGCTGCATGTATGTCTTATAAGCATCATCACCAAGACCGACTGCCTTTAAATCGTCAACAAATGCACTGATTGCTTCAGGCTGTACAAGCTGGATAATCCAATGTGAAACGGTTGCTTTTGCAAGATAATTGACTGCATAGAAAACACCGATAAGAATAAGTATGTGATGAATTTTCCATTGCTTGTCACTGTACGCTCTGCCGAGCATAACACCGAATATTGAAGCAAGACCGAAGCCGAGGCAAACCATCATAAATACGCCTGACCACGGAGAAATTTCATATATTTTGCCGTCGAATTCAAGTACACCTGTCATCTGCTTTAAAAGAGTGCCCCACGCAGGAACGGTCAGCATAAACGAAAGACCTGTCAGCGAAGTCCACGCAAAATTCATTTTTTTTCTTTCACCGAGCGCAACGGTCAGGAAAAGAACAAATGCAATACCTGCACTGAGCAGTCCCCACGAAGAACCCCAGCCGTGAGTACCTCTTACGCGCCACATCATACCCATCAGCATTGCGCCGAGAAGAACAACAATGGCGTTATAAATTTTTGATTTAGAAGTAGTGTTTGACATAAAATCCCTCCTATAATTAAATTATAGCACAATAATTACAATATATCAATAACTGTGTTTTATTGACAAAGAACGTACGGTATAGTATAATTTTATAGGTAAAAAATTAAAGTGAGGTAATGTTTTATGAATATAGCTGTTGTTCTTGCAGGCGGTTCAGGCAGTCGTATGGGTATGGTTGACAGACCGAAGCAGTTTATCGACATTTACGGCAAACCCGTAATTATTCACACACTTGAAGCATTTGAAATAAACGAAAAAATCGACGCTATCTGCGTTGTCTGTGTCAAGGAGTGGCAGGATGACCTCACACTCTGGCTTAAAGAGTACGATATCCGTAAGGTTCGTTGGATCGCAAACGCAGGTGCTTCACGTCAGGAGTCTTCACTTAACGCTCTTGATGCAATTAAGGATGTGTGCGGCGATGACGATTATGTTATCATCCACGATGCGGCAAGACCCCTTATTTCACAGAAGATCATTAACGAAAACATTATCAAGGTCCGTGAGTACGGTGCCTGCGATACAGTTGTTCCTGCTCACGATACAATCATCAGAAGTGTTGACGGTGAAAGCCTTGACTCAATTCCTGCCCGTAAGGAGCTTTATATGGGTCAGACTCCGCAGTCTTTCAAGTATTCAATCGTAAGAAAAGCTTATGATGATTACTTTGCTTTGCCCGAAAACGAGCGTCCCGAAATGACAGACGACTGCGGACTTGTTCTGCAAAGCGGTGTTAAAATCGGAATGGCTATGGGTGATAAGCTCAATATGAAAATCACAACTATGGAAGATTTACTTCTCGTTAAGTCAATCGTAAGAACAGGCAGATAAATTTTCCAAGGAAGGATGAAGTGTTTTGTTCGCTAAAAGTTACAAAATAACCGAACCAAAAAGATTTGAAATATTTGTTGAAGATATTCAGAATAACGATGTACTTGTCCGTCCCGAATATCTTGCAGTGTGTAAGGCTGATATCCGTTACTATCTCGGTAACCGTAGCCTTAACGTGCTTAAAAGAAAGTTCCCGATGAGCCTTATCCACGAGGCAACAGGTGTTGTTGTCAAGGATAAGAACGGCGTTTTTGCTCCGGGTCAGCGTGTTGTTATGCTTCCGTGCAGACGTGCTGATGAATGTGACGGTACAAAGTGTGATGAGTGCGTAAGAGATAATCCTCATCTTCTTGATAACTACTGTCCCGATTCAAAATTCTGCTCAAGTAACTTCGACGGCTTCAGTAAGGAGCTTATGGATATCAGTTCAGACTACCTTGTGCCGATTCCCGATGAAGTGGGTGCAGAGGCAGTTTTCTCCGAGCTCATTTCCGTCGGATGCTGTGCACTTCGCCGTGCAGGACTCGACAAGTCAAACGCACCCAGGAATATTGCAATCTGGGGCGACGGCATTATGGGTTACATCATAGCTCTTGTTGCAAAGTACAGCCTTGAGTGTGAAGTTGATGTAATCGGTCTGAGTAAAGAAAAACTTGCTGAATTTGATTTTGCGAATATCTACTATGCAAACGATATCGAAGAATTACCACGTATGACGGTTGCTATCGAAGCTGTCGGAGGAAATGCATCAGGAATTGCAGCAAATCAGGCAATTGATAAGCTTTATTCAGGTGGTAAGCTCATTCTTTGCGGTGTTGCTAACGACAATATTCCGCTTAATACAAGAATGGTGCTTGAACACGGTCTTTCAATCAGAGGTACAACACGAAGCACACGTTGCGACTTTGAAGAAGCTCTTGAACTTCTCAAGATCAAAGATTTCCGCGAGCGTGTACTCAGACTTCTTATCTCAACTGTTGAAGTTGATGATATCAAAAAATATTATGCCGTATTTGACCAGGAGTCAAAATCAACGGCACTCGGCAAGAATATAATGAAAATTTCATTCTAAAAAAAGAAAACGGATATAAAGCTGAATGCTTTATATCCGTTATTTCATTTGCGGTAAACTTTTAATGTAATCAATAACTGCCTGAGCACTGTTTTCAGGCAGATTTATTTTGTTTTCTGCATCCTTCAGGTTTTCGAGGTAATGCGCATCGGAGTCAACAAACACTGTTGCACTTTCGAGTATAGGATGATTTCTCAGAAGTGTTTCTCTGTCTGCGTCAGCAGTCATTTCTACTGCACTGAAACCCATATCTTCCGTAATCATACCGAGGTTGGAAAGCACACTGTAAGAATTGCGGTCGATGTGAGCAGGGTAGCACACACCACCGTAACTGCCGACAATGTCGCAGACGTTACTGATACTTACCGAGCTTGCCAGAGTAAGAAGAATTTCTTCCGAACCGATAACATTGTCGCACTCATCCATAACAAGCTGTTCACCGAAAATATCGGGTCTGTTTTTCACACACGGCATTGTTGTGTGTATGTAATCAGAAAATTTCATCGCACTCTCACAGTCGGGAAAAAGACAGACGACGTGAACCTCTTCTGCCGTGCAGAGCTCCATTCCGGGGATAACCGTCAACCCGATTTCTTTACCGACTTTTATTGCCGACTCACAATTCCTGCAGGTGTTGTGGTCAGTCAGTGCGATGATATCAAGACCGAGCAGCTTGGACATATTGACAAGGTTATACGGTGTCATATCCTTGTCGCCGCAGGGCGAGAGACACGAGTGCGTGTGAAAATCGTAATAAAGTTCCATTTTAAATCATCTGCGAAATGGCAACTGCCATCTGATAGGAATTTTTTTCTGTCTGCAGAATGATAACGTCATTCTGCTTGGCACGGTTAAGTGCATCGTCATCTAGCGCAGCGTTTTCGGTCAGTATAATACACGCAACATCTGCAAGTACTGCAACACCTACGGAGTTGATGTTACCCATAACCGTCAGCCAGGCGTCACCCTCCTGAGCACGGGACATAACCCAACTCAGTAGGTCACCGCAGTAGCAACCGTTTATTTTCTTTTCAAGATTTTCACCGCAAAGCACTTTTAGTCCGAGTTTTTCAACAAGTTCTTTTACGTCCATTTCAGCTTCTCCTCGTCAATACCTCTGAAAGGTACAGGTATAAGTTTATCAATATCGTTATCATTGAGTTCTGCAGATGCAGCCATTTCATTTCTGATACGGAAAATGCAGTCATTCACACTTGCGTAACCTCGTACAATATCCTCAGCAAGAGCACGGCAGGTCGGAGCACCGCAGGTGCCGCAATCAAGACCGGGGAAGCTCTTGACCATTTCAGAAACCTGATTCATAAGCTTCATTGAATCCGTAACGTTGTCTGCAAGCTTAAGTACAGACAACGGCTCAAGCGGATAATCCCAACCAAGTTCCTTCGGGATGTCGCTTTCAATGTGATTGCAGGAAACGGGCAGATACTTTTTAAGTGCGCCGAGTCTTGTCTTTGCAACAAAATTGTTTGCAACAGTCAGACAACCGCCAACGCAACCGCCTGTACACGCATTCAGTTCAATGAATTCAATATCATTAAGCTTTTCGTCTTCGACCTCTTCGAGGATTTTGATGACGTTTTCAATTCCGTCTGCAGCTATGTATTTTTCAGTGAGTGAAGCCGATGCCTCACCACCGCTTGCAGCCCAGCCTACACCGATTTTGCCTGACTGTTCAAGTGAAAGCAGTTTTTCCTGATCAAGCTTATCCATCTTCTGTACAAGCAAGGGGTAAACCTCGCTTATCGCAATCGCACCGTTTACATCGGTGTGATCGGCAGCAAGCGGTGACTTGATCGCCGTGATTTTAGCAGGGCAGGGTGTAATGAAGAATACACCTATATCCTCATCCGAAAGTCCTGTTTTTTCTCTTGCTTCAATTCGTGCAAGTCGTGCAGACTCATCCATCGGTGTTTTGAGCGTGATAAGGTTATCGATAAGTTCGGGATAACGGACACGGATAAGTCGGATAACCGCAGGACAAGCCGTTGAAATAACAGGTTTTATAAGGTTCTGTGTTTTGAGCATTTTTCTCGTTGCGTCAGAAACAATCTCTGCACCCTTTGCAACCTCGAATACGCTGTCAAAACCGATTTGAAGAAGTGCAGTCAGCACATAGTTTACATCTTCAAGATTATTGAACTGACCGTAAAGTGACGGCGCAGGTAAAGCGATTTTATACTTGTAACCCTCGATTGAAGACAAGGGATCACTCATTGCAGACTTTGCGTGGTGCGGACAGATACGGATGCACTCACCACAGTCAATACAACGTTCAGATATAATAGTTGCTTTGCCGCGACGCACACGGATTGCCTGAGTAGGACAACGTTTAATACAGTTCATACAGCCGAGACACTTGTCTTTATCAAGGCTAACTGAATGAAACACAGTATTCATGTTGCTCCTCCTTTAATATTATTTGTTGTAAATTTTGAGAGTGATTGTAGTACCGACACCGATTTCAGTGTCAATTTTCATTTCATCTGTATATTTTTTGATGTTCGGCAGACCCATACCTGCACCGAAACCGAGTGAACGCACATTTTCAGGTGCCGTTGAGTAGCCCTCTTTCATCGCAAGTTCAACATCAGGGATACCGGGACCTTTGTCTGCAAGAACAACGGTTATGCATTCGGGGGTGATTGTGGCGTCAATAACACCGCCTTCAGCGTGAATAACCATATTGATCTCTGCCTCATAAACGGCAATAGCGACGTTTCTTACGAGTGAGGCGTCAAAGCCGAGATCCTTGAGAGAACGCTTGAGCTTGCCTGATGCTTCACCTGCACAGGTGAAATCATAGGCATTGACATCATAATGCAGTTTTACTTCTTCCATTACTTTCCGCTGCCTCCTCTGAGACCGTGAGCGTAAAGTTTTCCGCAAGAGGTAAACATTTCAAGGTCAGTTTTTATAAGTACAATTTCACGCTCTTCTGCAAGGTCAATCATACCCATGTCGGGAGATTTACCGCGCACAAAAACGATACATTTCATATCCATCATTTCAGCGGTACGTACAACCTGAGGATTAACAAGTCCCGTCAGAAGAACCGCCTGTTCCTTTACATAAGCAAGAACGTCACTCATCATATCGCTGCCACAGGCTTTAAAAACCTCACGGTCGAGGAATTCTTCGCCGTAAACGATAGTACCGTCAAGAATTTCAATAATTTCTTTTACCGTCATTTTTAACCCTCCACGAGAATTATTACATTAAATTATATCACATAAAAAGGTAAAAATCTACATAAATTTCACCCTGTAAGCACAAAAAAGTGTTAATTTTTGATGAATAATGCATTGATTAAAGAAAAAAGGTTGTCCCACACAGAGCAGGACAACCTTGTAATTGATATGATTATTTTTTAATCTGCCAGAAGCCGACTTTCTTCATTACCTTGGATAAAGTCTTATTAGCTACATAGGAAGCCTTCATAGCACCTTCAGCGGCACATTTTTCGATATAAGCCTTATCATTCATAAGCTCATAGTATTTTTCCTGTACGGGTCTGATGCTCTCAATAACACTTTCTGCAACTGCGAGCTTGAAGTCACCGTAACCCTTACCGTCAAATTCTTTTTCAATCGCATCATAATCAAGACCTGTGCAGCAGGAATAGATACCCATAAGGTTATTGATACCGTCTTTGCCGTCTGCATAACGCACCTTTGCTTCGGAGTCTGTAACTGCAGACTTGAACTTCTTGCGGATGTCATCGGGAGTGTCAAGAAGTGAAACTGAAGCCTTCGGGTTTGGGTCAGACTTCGACATCTTCTTTGTCGGATCCTGAAGAGACATAACTCTTGCACCTGCCTTGCCGATATACGGCTGAGGAATGGTGAAAGTGGGTGAGTAGATACCGTTGAAACGCTCTGCGATGTCTCTTGCAAGTTCAAGATGCTGTTTCTGGTCAGCACCGATGGGCACATAATCAGCCTGATAAAGAAGAATGTCTGCAGCCATAAGTGTCGGGTAAGAGAAAAGACCGACGTTGATGTTGTCTGCGTGTTTTGCAGACTTATCCTTAAACTGTGTCATTCTTGATGCTTCACCAAACTGTGTGTAGCAGTTAAGCACCCATGCAAGTTCTGCGTGCTGAGGCACGTGAGACTGAACGAAAACTATATTCTCTTCGGGGTCAATGTCAAGTGCAAGAAGCAAAGCATACATTTCAAGTGTCTGTTTACGGAGCTTTGCGGGCTCCTGACGTACTGTGATAGCGTGAAGGTCAGCAACAGCATAAATGCAGTCGTTATCCTTGCTCATTGATGCCCAGTTTTTAAGTGCGCCGAGGTAGTTGCCGAGCGTGGGAACACTTGTCGGCTGAATGGCACTGAGCACTCTTGCTTTCTTTTCTGTATTTTCCATAATGATTGCCTCCAAAATATAACTGCTAATCATTCTATCACATTTAAACGGGATTGTAAATCATAAATATTTGTGATACAATACTTTTTGTGATTGGAGTGATAAATTTGGCAAAGTTTGATTGTGTTTTACTCGATTTTGACGGCACGGTTGCCGATACAAGTGAAGGAATATTTGAAGGTATACGTTACGGTATTAGGATGGAAGGACTCCCGATGCCTCATCCTGATGAAATGCGTACTTTTATCGGACCTCCTCTTAATGAGGGCTTCCGTAATCATTTCCCCGATATAACCGACGAACAGATAGAACAGCTTATTATCCATTACCGTGCAAGGTATTCCGTTGACGGCTATTATAAATTCAAGCTTTACGACGGTATGGAGGATTTGCTTCTTACCTTAAAGGCGAACGGAATTAAAACAGGTATCGCAACATCTAAACCACAGGTTTTCATTGACCACATTGTAAAGACCTGCGACCTGGCACATCTTTTTGATGTTGTTGTAGGTGCAGAAACAGACGTGCTTCACGGTGGCAAAAAGGAGATTATCGAAAAGGCATATAATCTTCTCAAACCCTGCGGTTGCGAAAAACCGCTTATGGTTGGTGACACCAAATTTGATATCCTGGGTGCAAAGGATGCAGGTGTCCCGAGCATGGCTGTCACATTCGGCTTCGGCAGTGTTGACGAGATGATCATCGCAGGTGCGAATTACGTTGTAAATAATTGCGAAGAGATTAAGGATATCGTACTTTAAAAACTAAACCCACAGATTTTTCTGTGGGTTCATTTTATGCCTTCTTTTTGAACAGTATGTAATCGATAACCGCCGTAACAACGCATCCTACCGCATAGCACGCAATATCTGCCCACGCGAAAGATGTTCCCATCATCGTCACGAGTATCGGGTTGGTTATACCCAGAACATCAACATAATTGAAATACTGACCGACTTCAACAAGCACAGCGAAAATCATAACATAAAGGCTCATTAATCTGAATTTATCGGGGAAGATAATTCTCGCAAAGCTCCACACAACCACGGTGACGATCATATCCCCAACATACGGGCGGATAAAATCATCGTGAACAAAAAGTGCTATGAGCGTTTCAACTGCGAAAAGCAACACGAATAAAGCAAGGAATATAAAGCGCAACTTTGTTTTCTTATTCATTTTATCTCCTCCTTGGTTTTAATAATATCATAATAAATATCAAATAGCAATCAAAAAGGCTTACGGGGTTTTCCGTAAGCCTTTAAATCTTTATCAATCTTCAAGTGTTATAAGGTTAATACACTTAACCGGACAAACATCTGTACATTTGCCACAGCCTGTGCACTTGTTGAAGTCAACCTTAGCACAGAAATTCTCAACCTTAACGGCATCAAATTCACAAGCCTTGACACACTTCATACAGCCGATACAACCGAGCTGACACTCTTTCTTTGTAACGGCACCCTTGTCCTTGTTAACACAAAGGACAGCAGCCTTAGCTTCGTGAAGAGGCATCATCTTGATGATGTTGTTAGGACAAGTCTTAACACACATCTTACAAGCCTTACACATTGCAGGGTTAACACGAGCAACACCGTCGCAGATGTGAATTGCATCATAAGGACAAGCTTTTGCACAGTCGCCAAGACCGATACAACCGTAGATACACTCTTTCGGTCCGCCGAAAAGCTGTTTTGCCATCTGGCAGGATTCAACACCGTTGTAAACCATCTTAGTGTTTGCTTTTTCACAGAAGCCCTGACACATTACAACAGCCGCTGACGGTTTGACATTACCTGCAGCGAGTCCTGCGATTTCAGCAATCTGTGCAGACACTTCGTTACCGCCGGGTGAGCAGAGTGCTGTGTTTTTTGTGATACCCTTTGAAAGTGCAGATGCGTAACCGTCACAACCTGAGAAGCCGCAGGCACCGCAGTTTGCACCGGGAAGACACTCACGGATTGCTTCAGCCTTTTTATCAACGGGTACAGCCATAACGATTGATGCTACAGCGAGAGCGAGACCTGCAATAAGACCGACGACAGAAACAATTAAAACAGCTAAAATAATAGGATTCATTTTTCTGCCCTCCCTTATGCAAAGATGTTTTCAACGACTCCTGCGAAGCCGAGGAAAGAAAGCGAAACAAGTGAAGCTGCAACAAGTGTAATCGGAAGACCCTTGAGGAATTTCGGAATGTCGCAGGATTCAAGTCTTGAACGGACGCCTGCAAACATAATCATTGCAACAAGGAAACCGATACCGCCGCCGATTGAACAAACCATAGATTCAACGAAGTTGTAGCCGTTGTCAATGTTGAGTGTTACAACACCGAGAACTGCACAGTTTGTTGTGATAAGCGGAAGATAAATTCCCAAAGAACTGTAAAGTGCGGGAATATACTTTTTAAGGATGATTTCAACCATCTGAACAAGAGCAGCAATAACGAGAATGAACACGATTGTCTGCAGATATTCGAGGTTGTTCGCAACAAGAAGATACTTGTTGATGGGGTAGGTAACTGCCGTTGAAAGAGCCATAACGAAGATAACTGCAAGTGACATACCGAACGCAGTGTCAACCTTCTTTGAAACACCGAGGAAGGGGCAGATACCGAGGAATTTAGCAAGAATGAAGTTCTGTGTAAGAATCATTGTAAGAAGGATGCTTAATAAACCTTTAGTAAGTTCCATTATGCTTCAACCTCCTTTTTGTCACAAGCCTCGTCAGTTGTTCTGATTGAACAGGACTTAGCCATCGGACATTTCTCACAGCCCTGAAGCTCTGCCTTAGGCTTGCCTTTTGCTTCTGAAAGCTTGTTTGCAAGTGCCATAACAAGACCGAAAACGAAGAAACCACCGGGTGCAAGGATGAAGATAAGCATCGGGTTTTCGTTGAGGAACGGAATCTTAAAGCCATCGAAGTTGCCGCCGATGAGTCCGCTGATACCTGCAAGGAATGTACCTGCGCCAAGGATTTCACGGATGGTACCCATTACGAAAAGTGCTACGGTAAATCCGATACCCATTCCAAGTCCGTCAACTGCTGAGGCAAGAACACCGTTTTTACCTGCGAAAGCTTCAGCTCTGCCGAGAATGATACAGTTAACAACGATAAGCGGAAGGTAAACACCGAGCTGTTCGTCAAGTACGGGAACAAATGCCTTAACAAGCATCTGAACAATTGTAACAAACGATGCGATAACAACAACGTAAGCGGGGATACGAACCTTATCAGGAATAACCTTACGGAGTGCTGAAATAACAATGTTTGAACAGATAAGAACTATCGAAGCAGAGAGGCCCATACCGATAGCACTTGTAACGGATGTTGTGGTAGCAAGCGTCGGGCAAGTACCGAGAACAAGTCTTAAAACAGGGTTTTCGGCAATAATACCTTTGGTAAGCTCTTTGCCGAGTGATTTTTTCTCTGCCATCAGTTTGCACCTGCCTTTCCGTTAACTTTTTCAAAGTCTGCGAGTGCAGCATTAACTGCATCTGCAACAGCCTGTGATGTGATTGTAGCACCTGTAAGTGCTGTAATTTCGTTATTGTCGTGGTTAGAAGAGTTTTTCATAACCTTGATGCCGTTTACAAGACCGAGGAACTGAGTTCTGAAATCGGATTTTGTAGCGTTCATACCGAGACCTGCTGTGTCATTGATGCTCAGAAGCTCAACACCTGAAACTTTGCCGTCCATATCGACACCTGTCATAACGAGAATTTCACCGCCGTAGCTCTTTGCAGTTGTGGTGAATACCATACCGAGCTTCTGTCCGTTCTCATCATAACCGACTGCATATGAAACACCGTTTGCAGTCTCGTTAACAAACTCTGTTGCGAGGACACAAACCTTCTTTCTTGATTCCATTTCTGTTTTGACTGCAAGCTCGTCAATGATCGGAGCCGTTACGCTGTTTGCAAAAGCAAGAAGCGTTGTTGCAACAATGCAGATAAGGAACAAAGCGATTGTAGGAACTATAATACTTTTTTTCATTTTACCTTAGCCTCCTTTTCTTTTTTAGGAGTGCCGAAGGGCTTGGGAAGAGTAATGTTCTCGATAAGCGGAACAAGTATGTTCATAATAATAATTGAGTATGAAACGCCTTCAGGAAGGTTACCGAAAATACGGATAAGTGATGTGATAACACCGCAACCTACGGCAAAAATAATCTTGCCCTTGAATGTAATCGGTGATGTTGTGTAGTCAGTTGCCATAAATACGGCACCGAGCAACAGACCTCCGCCGAGAAGCTCATAAGCTACAAATTCGAGGTTACCCTTACCTGCAACAAGCATAATAGCAGCAACTGTACCGATGTAAATAAGCGGAATTGTCGGAGAAACAACCTTTCTTGCTACAAGATAAATACCACCGAGGATAATTGCGATTGCACAAGTCTCACCGAGACAGCCTGCACGCCAACCGATAAGCATCTCAACAAGAGTTGCATCAGGTGTTGTACCCTGAGAAACCATTGTGTGAATTGAAGCAAGAGGTGATGCAGAAGTAAGACCGTCGAGGTTGCTTGTGCTCCATGTAAGAGGAGCAGTCCATGTTGACATAGCAACAGGGAAAGAGGTAAGGAGAACAATTCGGCCTGCAAGCGCAGGGTTAACAAAGTTCTGACCGATACCGCCGAAGAACTGCTTAACAACTACGATAGCAACAACCGCACCAATCATAACCATCCAGAGCGGAACATTAACGGGAAGATTGAATGCGAGAAGAAGACCTGTGATAACTGCACTGAGGTCACCGATTGTCTGCTTACGCTTCATAACAACACGGCTGATGAACTCAGCAATAACGCATGTGCCGACTGAAACGCACTCAACGAGCAATGCTCTGGGACCGAAGAAAATCACCGAAGCAACAAGTGCAGGTACCATTGCAATGATAACGTCAAGCATAATGTTTCTGACGGTTTTGTGTGAACGGTCGTGCGGAGAAGCACTGACCACAAGCTTATTGTTCAATGTCATTTCTTTGCACCTGCCTCTCTGATAACTGCCTTAGCAAGGCGCATATGCTGAACAAGGGGCTTCTTTGCAGGGCAGGAGTAAGCACAACTGCCACATTCCATACAAACCATAACGCCGTCCTTGAGAAGTGCATCTGCGTCGCCTGCTTTAGTGTTGCGGACAATTCTTGTGGGAACAAGGCTCATAGGACAAGCGCTTGCACACTTACCGCAACGGATACAGTCTGTTTCCATAAATATCTTTGCGTCTTCCTTAGAGAAAGCAAGTAAAGCATTGTTGCTCTTTGAAAGCGGATGATCAAGACTTGTGATTGCAGCACCCATCATCGGACCGCCTGTAATAATCTTGACGGGCTCATCTCTGAAACCGCCGCAGAATTCGATGATATCACTGATGCTTGTACCGATAGGCACACGGATATTCTTCGGTTGACTGATTGCCATACCGTCAACTGTAAGTGAACGGCTGACAAGGGGCTTACCTGTCTTGAGGTAACGGGAGATGAAAGCGATTGATGCAACATTCATAACCATACAGCCGACATCAGCAGGAAGCTTACCCGGAGGCACCTGTCTGCCTGTTGCTGACTGAACCATCATTTTTTCAGCACCCTGCGGATAGCGTGATTCAAGCTGCATTATCTTGATTGCGCCGCCTGCACTTGAGTCGCCGTCAACAATCTGTTCAAGTATCTTGAAAGCCTCAGGTTTGTTATCTTCAACAGCGATAACAACGTTGGGAATTTCGAGAAATTCCATAACTGTTCTGATACCCGAGTAAATATCCCATGAGTTTTCGATACACTCACGGTAGTCTACCGTAATGTAAGGCTCACACTCTGCCGCATTGATAACGAGCGTGTCGATTTTTTTGTCAGACGGTACATTGAGCTTGACGTGAGTCGGGAAACCTGCACCACCGAGGCCAACAAGACCTGAAGCACGGATAGCTTTGACAAAGTCTTCCTTTGTCTCGACGTGAGGTGGTTCAATTCCTTCGTACAACTGCATTTCACCGTCGGATTCGATTGTAACACCCTGAGCCATTGCACCGCCCGGAAGCTTGACATTACCGATAGCGGTAACTGTACCTGAAACGGAAGCGTGGATAGGTGCACTGACGAAAGCCTCGCTGTCACCGATTACCTGGCCGACCTTAACAGTGTCGCCAACTTTGACTGTCGGCGTACAAGGTGCACCGATGTGTTGTTGCATAGGTAAAATAACCTGTTTTGGTTCCGGCATACGCACAACCTCAAGCTCAGCAGTGTTTTTGTGGTGAGCCACTTTAACTCCGCCTCTGACTTTCTTGACTGCTTTAATTACGCCGGGGATGTGAATTTTACCCATTTATTCAACCCCTTTCAATAATATACAAATTATAAATTATTAATAATTCTGTTCAGAGCAGGTATAACCAGCTTCAGAACAGTGCCTGTAACGCAACCTGTTACTACGGCAAATAATAATAACAACGGTCCGTAGCCGAATATAAGTGACCAAGTGCCCGAAATCAGACACGCACTCATAAGCTGACCGATATTATGACAAACGGCACAGACGATACCTATACCGATATATCCTGAATTGAACTTTTTGCTGCGCAGAAGGATACACGCAGCCGCTGTGCTGAGAAGTCCGCCTGAGGCACTCATAAGCATTGCTGTTGAGCCTCGTGTGATTCCTGCAAACAGAGCTTTTAAAACTGTAATAAAAAATGCATCGGCAACTCCGCAGGAGGATGCCATAAACATTGTTACTATATTGGAAAGACCGGGTTTAGCACCGGGAGGGAGTCCGGGCAGGGCAGGGATGAGCGATTCCAAAAAGGAAAGAGCTAACGCTAACGCACCCATGATTCCGAGCAGTGCGACCCGTTTTGTAGTTTTTTTGTTTTTCATATCAACATTCCGTTTTTAATATGTCATCATATCCGTTTTGTCCGTGCCTTTGATCGAGATAACAACTCTTTCAGGCAGGCAGGCAGCCGTCTGACCTTTTTTATTGAGCCATCCGCTTTCAAGACACAACTCATCCTTGCAACACGCAGAAGAAAAACAGATTCTGTCCTTTTCTACGGTGATTTCGGTTCCGTCCTTCGGCGAAAAAGTGTATGCTGTCCCGACTTTGCCGAGATCGATTTCTTCGACCGTTTCACCGTCAACATAAACTGTTGCAATAAGATCGTTGTTATTAAAAAGGTTGGGGATAAAAAGCAAAAGGCTTAAAACCAGAACTGATATTATGATTAAAATATCTGTTTTGCCAAAAAGTTTTTTCATTCTGCCATCACAAAACTTTCATCCGTAAGTGTGAATTTGTCTCTGAGTCCGTCTGTAACGCGTACGGTTTTGTCTTTAAATACAAATACAGCTTCAGCATCAAACTCATTGAGCAGAGCGAGACTGTCGTTATAGTCAAGTATATAACAAGCAGTGGAAAGTGCATCGCTGAGTGTGCCCGATTCGCAAACCACGGTTACACTTGAAAGACTGCTGCCGGCAGGGTAACCTGTCTCGGCATTTAAAATATGATGATAGGTTTTACCATCCTCGACAAAAAACTTCTCATAGTTACCCGATGTTGAAACACAGATATCAGAAAGCCTTAATGTGCTCATCGATTCCTTATCGTTTTCGGGATTTACTATACCTATATTAAAGCTTCTGTTGCCATAAAGAAGCAGACTTCCGCCGACGGAAATAACTGCTGAATCTGTACGGGTGGTTGACAGATAATTCCTGATTCTGTCACAGGCTGCACCTTTGCCGATTGCTCCGAGGTCGAGACTTTGGCCGTTAGCAGTTATAATGGTTGTGTCTGTAATCTTAACGGAAGCATAGTTAACTGTTTCCATAGCCTTGGATATTTCGTCTTCGGCAGGTAGACGCTGATTGTCACCGCCAAAGTCCCAGAGTTTTGTAAGATTACCTACTGTAATATCAAAAACACCGCCGCATTTTTTTGAAACCTCAAGTGCAGTGGCTATTATATCAACCGTTTCTCTGGAAACTGAAACAGCATTGTCTGATGAAGCGTTTACTCTGTAAATGTCGGAATTTTCCTTTCGCCACGAAAGCAAAGCTTCTTCAGTTTCGGTAAGGTTTTCTTTTAATCCGAGTTCAGTCTGCTTACCGTCAGAACCAAAAAGGCGAAAGTTGACAACTGTACCCATTGCAATGGTTGTTGAGCTGTATTCCGAACGGCTTTGTGCAAAGTCGGCAAGTACAATACAGAGCAGTATAACTGCGCAAAGAACAACTCCGACAAGCGTTTTTTTATTAACTTTCTTTTTGTTGTCTGCGTTCTCCAAAGCACTACACCTGTTTCTGACCATACTAGTCTATTCTCCGTAATTATATACCGAATTCGACTTTAATTCAATAGAAAATCAACTAATTAAAAAATTAACAAAGTAATGAAAATCTATAATAAATAAAAAATCACCTGTCCGAAAACAGGTGATTTTTATTATTATAATCAGGTATTAAAGGTACCAGATCCAACCGAAGAGGACATAAACGATGATCCACTGGATGATTGAATACTTAACTGTTACCGTACAAGTGTCTGTCTTACCGTTTGCGGTTTTTACAGTGATTGTAGCTGTACCCAAGCCTACAGCGTGTACCTGACCTTCTTCGTCAACGGTTGCTACATTCGTATCTGATGACTCCCAATAGAGAGCAGTTGAATACGCAGCATCTTCAGGCTTGACGTTTGCAAAAAGTCTCATTGTAGCGTTATAGTTCATTGTGATATCGTCTTCGGTTGTAAGAACAACTTCCTTTGCATTTACAACGAGTTTCGGAATCGACTTTTCTTCATCAGCACCGCAGTTGTCGCAAACTCTTCTCTTGATGCCTTCAGCACTTACTGTTGCCTCTTTGATAGTTGTCCATGCGAGCCACTTGTGACCTGTCGGAGGTGTTGTTGTGCCGGGCTGAATGTCCTGACAGTAACGGCATACTTTTCTTCTGTAGCCTTCTTCTGTACATGTTGAAGGATGTGAGTCGTCATAGTAGTTATGATCTGTTGCTCCAAGAATTGTCTCAGAAACGATGTGTCCGCAAGAACAGATTGTACGGATATAACCGTCATCAAGACAGCCTGAAGCTTTTTTGTCTGTATCAACAGCCTTGTGGGGGATGACAGGAATTTCTGTCTTTGAAACTTCAGCACCGCAATCTTTACAGATTACTTTGTCATAACCAACTTCTGTACAAGTGGGATCCTTGTGCTCAGTAGTTTTATTCTGATGACCTGTTGCATCTATAGGCTCGGTAGAAATAACTGTGCCGCAATCCTCACAGACAACTCTGTCATAACCCGGTTCTGTACAGGTGGGATCTTTATGTTCATCCTTTTTGTTGGGATGATTTTTTGCAGGGATTTCTACATAATTAAATACTTCACCGCAATCATCACAGACCTCGCTGGTGTAACCTGCTTCTGTGCAAGTTGCATCCTTGTTATCAGGAGTTTTATTTGCGTGGTTGATTGCAGGGATTGTTACATCGGAAACAACCTCACCACACGCATTGCATATCTCTTTGTCAAAACCGTCTTCAGTACAGGTAGCATCCTTGTGGTCTTTAGTTGTTTTTTCATGATTTGATTTTGCGACGGAAGATGATTCTGCAACTTCACCGCACTCTGTGCAATAACGAACGATCGTGCCTTCGGCACTACAGGTAGGTACAACTGTCATTGTCCATTCACCGCCGGGGATGTGAACGTGCTCTGCAGGAAGGTCAACAGTAACGGTAACATCTTCAGTAACGTTTGCTTCATTATCTTCTTCACCTACGTAGCAGGTTGCAACGCTCAGGGTGAAATCGCCGGAAAGAACGCTGATTTTGCTGAGCTTCTCATAAGTATATGTAGCAACAGTGAGGGGAGCAGCACAAGTGTCAAGAGTAGCAATGGCAATCATGCCGTTATCACAGTTGAATGATTTTGAAGAGAAAGATGAATCAATATCAATTGCTTTCAAAACAAGATCATCTTTTGTAGTAATCTGAATTTCGAGACAATTGAAACCGTGCTCTTTGAGTACAAGAGCCATAACAACTTCAGTCTCAGTTTCGCTAACCTTCTCAAACACAAAAGAAGGAGCAGGGATAACCTCAACTTCAACTTCGCCTTCAGGGATTTCGTCTGCAGCAAAAGCGTAAGCAGGAGCAACAGAGAAGATCATAAGAATTGAAAGAAGGAGAGCGAGAGAGCTTTTAAGTGTCTTTTTCATTTTATAACCTCCGATTATAAATATACTATTGTATATAATAATCCTTTTCTGTCAAAAGGTCAATGCATCTTTTAACAAAAATTAGAGTCCTATATTGTGTGTTTTTACATATTTATGTGCATTAGTACAAAAATTATAGTTGGGTGATTTTTTTGAATACGCGTTTAATTGCTGTTTTTACAGCGTTTTGTCTTGCTTTCGGTTGTGTTTGTCTGCGTCTTTATGTACTTGCGACGGGCGGTGCTGATATGGTGTCGTCGGGTAACCATAGTTTTTCGATCGATGTGGGAAAAATAAGAGGAGATATACTCGATATAAACGGTCAAAAACTCGTTTCATCGGATTTTGAAAATATTGTTATTGCAAAGCCTACCTATAAAGCTCTTGAAGAAATAGAGAAGGTTGTTGATTCGCAGATTTTTTCTGACGTGGAAAAACGTATGAAGAAGGGCAATGCGATTTCGGTTAATATCGGGAAACTTGAGATAGAACAGAACGCAGATGCGGTGATGCTGAAAAAATACAATCGCTATTCCGAAAAACAGTTATCCTGCCATCTGATAGGCTATCTCAATGGTGAGGACAGAGGTGTGTCGGGACTTGAAAAAAGCTTTGATAACCTGCTTCATACGGGTAAAAGTCTGTCTGCAGGTTTTGATGCTGATGTCTACGGCAGGATACTCAGCGGTACGCAGATCAAGATAAAAAACAGTACACTCAAAACTCCGTCGGTAACGCTTACTCTCGACAAAAATATCCAGCAGGCGGTTGAAAATGCACTCGATATCAGCGATGTCACCTGCGGAGGTGCAGCAGTTGTTGATATTCAGTCGGGTGCAATCCGTGCGATTGCATCGAGACCTGACTTTGACCCGTGTAATGTTGCCGATTACCTTGATGATGCAGATTCGCCACTGGTAAACAGAACACTTGGTGCATATGCAGTCGGTTCGGTATTTAAGGTCGTTGTAACGGCTGCGGCACTGGAAAACGGAATAAGTGAGTTCTATTATAAATGTAAAGGAAGCTGTGAGGTTGACGGTGTAACTTTCAGTTGTAATGACCATACAGTACACGGCGAAGTGAATATGACAACTGCGCTTGAATGCTCGTGTAACACATTTTTTATCGAGCTTGCTAAAAAGACGGGCGCGGATAAAATTGTTGAAACGGCATCACTACTTGGCTTCGGACAGGAGATAGCACTTGCTGACGGTATTGTATCAAAGTCGGGGGTATTGCCTACTGCCGAAAAGCTCTCATCCTCGGGCGCACTTGCAAACTTCTCTTTCGGTCAGGGAGAGTTTACTGCAACAATGCTGCAGCTTGCAACGATGATGTGTGCCGTCGCAGGTGAGGGGAGCTATGTTGAGCCGTATATAATAGAAAAAGTGACGGATGCTGATGGGCAAATCATCACTCAACACGAAAAAACTTATCCGATAAATGCGTTGCGCCCCGAAACTGCAACCCGATTGACCGCTATGCTTATAAGCGTTGTTGAAAACGGAAATGCTCAAAAAGCCAGGCTTAAAAATGAAATTCTGTCTGCGGGTAAGACCGCAACGGCGCAGACGGGCAGTTTCGAAAACGGCAAGGAAACCTATAACACGTGGTTTGCGGGATTTTTTCCTGCGGACAATCCGAAGTACACTGTTGTTGTTTTCAAAGAGGGTGGCGGCTCGGGTGCAGTGGATTGTGCCCCTGTTTTTAAAAGGATAGCTGATAAAATTATGGATATTGAAAAAAATTCATAAAAAAATAAAAAAATGCTTGATTTAGAAAATGGCTTGTGCTATAATCTATCGGCAATCATTACACACGTAGAGTGTTTTGAGCGAAGTGCATTACAAAAATGTCCGCTTTTTAAGCTCTGCGGAGGCAAAAACTAAGGAGGAAAAATTTATGCCAGTAGTATCAATGAAGCAATTACTCGAAGCAGGTGTTCACTTCGGACACCAGACAAGAAGATGGAACCCGAAGATGGCTCAGTACATTTTCACAGAGCGTAACGGTATCTACATCATCGACCTTCAGAAGACAGTTGGTAAGCTTGAAGAAGCTTACATGTTCATCCGTGAGGTTGCTGCAAACGGAGACGAAGTTCTCTTCGTAGGTACAAAGAAGCAGGCTCAGGATTCTGTTAAGGAAGAAGCAATCCGTTGCGGTATGCCGTACGTTAACGCACGTTGGCTCGGCGGTATGCTCACAAACTTCAACACAATCAAGAGAAGAATCAAGAGACTTGAGCAGCTCAAGAAGATGGAAGCTGACGGAACATTCGACCTTCTTCCGAAGAAGGAAGTTATCAAGCTCAACCTCGAAATCGATAAGCTTGAGAAGTTCATGGGTGGTATCACAGGTATGAAAAAGCAGCCCGCTGCTATGTTCATTGTTGAGCCCAGAAAAGAAAGAATCGCAGTTGCTGAAGCACAGAAACTTCATATTCCGATGGTTGCTATCGTTGACACAAACTGTGATCCCGACGAAGTTGATTTCGTAATCCCCGGTAACGACGATGCTATCCGTGCAGTAAAACTTATTGCAGGTGCTATGGCTGATGCTATCATTGAAGGTCGTCAGGGCGAACAGTCAGCTCCCGCAGCTGAAGAAGCAGTTGCAGAAGAAGCTGCTGAATAATTCAGATTTTAAAACCTTACTGCCCGAATAATCTTCGGGCAGTATTAGAATAATTTTATAATTCAGGAGGAAATTATTATGGCATTTACAGCTAAAGACGTACAGGCTTTGCGTGAAAAAACAGGCGCAGGTATGATGGATTGTAAAAAAGCTCTCGTTGAAACAGACGGAGATATGGATAAGGCAATTGACTTCCTCAGAGAAAAAGGACTTGCATCAGCAGCTAAGAAAGCAAGCCGTGTTGCTGCTGAAGGTACAGTTGCAGCATATAACGATGCAAATGCAGGTGCTCTCGTTGAGATTAACTGTGAAACAGACTTCGTTGCTAAAGGTGCTCCTTTCATCGGCCTTGCAAAGAAAGTTGTTGAAACAGTTGCAGCATATAACGATGCTAATGCAGGTGCTCTTGTTGAGATTAACTGTGAAACAGACTTCGTTGCTAAGGGTGCTCCTTTCGTAGAGCTTGCTGCT
>JAZROM010000042.1:0-34721 GCA_045648745.1 Acutalibacteraceae bacterium
ATGCTTGTCGTGTTAATTGCGACGATGAAAAGCTTATGCAGGCAAGACTCTACCTTTGCATCTGCGTAAAGGATACAATCAAGAACATTCTCGAAATGCTCAAAATCACGGTTCCCGAATCAATGTAATAACAAAAAGATATGCGGTAAGGCGAAAACCTTACCGCATTTTTTATTGACTGTATTTTTCAATTGCTTCGCGTATTTTATCTGCACCTTCACCGTTTTGTGCTGAGAACGGAATTGCTTCAATATCACCGAATTCCGCAAGTTCTTCCTTGATTGCTTCAAGACGTTTTGTGCGCTCGGTTTTGTTGAGCTTATCACTCTTGGTCATAACCACGATGAACTCAAAGCCTGCCGCCTGCATAAAACGCATCATATCAAGGTCATCCTTTGTTACTGGGTGACGCATATCCGTCAGCTGAACAACAAGACGGATGTTTCTGCCTGAGTTGAAGTAACCTTCCATAAGGTCTGCCCAACGCTTTTTTTCGTTAAAATTAACCTTTGCATAACCGTAACCGGGAAGGTCAACAAGCTTGACACCGTCACAGTCAAAGAAGTTTACCGTAACGGTCTTGCCCGGCACGGAACTGACTCTTGCAAGATTTTTACGGTTAAGAACTTTATTAAGCATTGATGACTTGCCGACATTGGATCTGCCTGCAAAAGCAATTTCAACTGCATCAGATTCAGGCAACTGCTGACTTGTGCCGTAGGATGCTTCATATTTTACCTTATCAAATCTCATTCTTCACCCTCCTCAGGTACGAATAACATTATATCCGACTTCCTTTTTGGTTGTTACTGCGGCAACCGCTTTCTTTTCGTCATTTTTCTTTACGAGTGCATTTTCAAAAACCTCGTCAAGATTTGTTGCAGGGATAAACTTAACCGATGCCTTTACCTTTGCATCAACGTCAGCAAGGTCGGACATATTTTTCTTTGGTATGATTATTTGCTTCATACCCATACGGTATGCCGCCATAGCCTTTTCACGAAGTCCGCCGATAGGCATAACTCTTCCACGCAGTGAGATTTCACCCGTCATTGCAGTATGGCAGTCCACAGGAGTATCCGTCAGTGCAGAAAGCAGAGCCGTAGCCATTGTCACACCTGCAGACGGTCCGTCCTTGGGCACTGCACCCTCGGGTACGTGAATGTGGATATCTTTTTCTTTGTAGAATTTCGGATTGATACCGTATTTGTCAACACGGCTTCTGATAAAGCTAACTGCAGCCATAGCAGATTCTTTCATAACATCACCGAGTGAGCCTGTAAGTTCAACCTTACCTGTACCCTCAAGCACTGCAACTTCAACCTGAAGCATCTCACCGCCGACACTTGTCCACGCAAGTCCGTTGACAACACCGACTGCAGACTCCTCGTCAATTGTTTCGGGAAGATATTTCTTCGGTCCGAGCAATTTTTCAAGGTCGCTGATTTTAACGGAAACAACGTCCGTCTCACCGCCGACAACAGCTGCCGCACCCTTTCTGCAAAGTGATGCAATCTGCTGTTCAAGACGACGCACACCTGCCTCTTTAGTGTAACCGTCAATAACGTCACGCAGGGCTTTGTCGTTTATTTTAAATGTCTTTGAATCAAGTCCGTGCAGTTTTGTCTGCTTCGGAACAAGATGCTTTTTCGCGATATTGAACTTTTCTTCGTGCGTATAACTCGAAAGCTCGATAATCTCCATTCTGTCAAGAAGCGGAGCAGGAATTGTTGACTTGTCATTAGCCGTTGTGATGAACATAACCTTGCTCAGGTCAAACGGCAGATCAACATAGTGGTCGGTAAATGTGCCGTTCTGCTCACCGTCAAGCACCTCGAGAAGTGCCGATGACGGATCACCCTTGTAGTCCGAGCCGAGCTTATCAATTTCGTCAAGAAGAATGATCGGATTTTTTGTACCCGCTGACTTTACCGCAGAGATAATTCTGCCCGGCATTGAGCCGATATAAGTCTTTCTGTGACCGCGGATTTCAGCCTCATCGTGAACACCGCCGAGTGAAACACGTGAGAATTTTCTGCCCATAGCCTCAGCAACGCTCTTCGCGATTGATGTTTTACCTACACCCGGAGGGCCGACAAAGCAGAGAGTCTGTCCGTATCCTCCCTCAGAAAGCTTGCGCACTGCAAGTGCCTCGATAATTCTTTCTTTGATTTTATCCATTCCGTAATGGTCACGGTCAAGGATTTTTCTAGCGTGAGCAAGGTTAAGATTGTCCTCGGTCAACTTGTTCCACGGCAGGTCGATGCAGGTTTCGATATACACTCTGCTTACGGTTGCCTCGGGTGTTGTCGGAGACATTCTTTCAAGACGTGAAACTTCCTTGAGCAGTTTTTTCTCGCTTTCCTCCTCAAGGCCGAGAGCCTTGATTTTCTCGCGGAATTCCTCACACTCTTCAAGCGGAGAAACACCGTCGTTGAGTTCGTCGGAAATCACCTTCATCTGCTCGTGAAGATAGTATTCACGCTGACTTTTATCTATATTTTCCTGTACCTTGCGGTTAATATCATTTTCAAGACGCATCAGGTCACCCTCTTTTGCAAGAAGGCAACAAACCTTTTCAAGTCTGCGAAGAGGATTAACTTCATTGAGAATTGTCTGACGCTTTTTGTACTCAAGCATAATATTACCTGCGATATAATCGGCAAGTTCACCTGAATCATTTTTCTCAAGCACTTCAAGAACAAGGTCACCCGGCATCTGCGGAGCAACGTCAGCATAATCTTCAAAATAATCCTTTGTCTGTCGGACAAGTGCAGTTTCGTAATCCTTGTCCTCCGCCTTGATTGCGGTCGTTCTGCGAGTCTTTACATCAGCAATAAGATACGGCTGAGTCTGGAGCATTTCAACGAGTGAAGCACGGTAAAGACCCTCAACGGATATTCTGATTGTTTCTGTATTCGGAAGTCTCAAAATGTGGCTGATTTTTGCAACCGTGCCCATTTTGAAAAGCTGGTCAACCTCGGGCTCGTCATCACGGACATCCCTCTGCGCAACAAGGAAAACCTCGCGTTCGTCAGCCATAGCAGCCTTGATTGCATCAATCGAACGCTGTCTGCCGACATCAAAGTTGAGCGTCATACCGGGAAATATAACAAGTCCTCGTAACGCTACGGTCGGCATAACTTTATAGTCATTTAATCTGTTCAAAAAATCAACTCCAAAAGAAAAAACGATATATGCCGACATTATACATTAAAATTATTCTTTTTTCAACCTAAAAAGATTGTCTGTACTGTTGTAAATTGACAAAAGCAGTGATAAAATAATGTCAGGGAAACAGTATAAATCCGAATCCGCCCAAAAGTCGTTCTTTTCAAGGCTTTTCGGCGTTTCGAGTTCAAAAGGCGTCAGCCTTCCTGAACTCTCAGCCACCGAAAATCCAAATAAAATCTTCGCCTTTTGGGTCGTAGATTTTTTACGAGGGAGATTTTCGGTATGCCAAGGCACAAAACGTAGCAAATCCTCACGGATTTGCGAGTATTTTAACGAAGGAATAACGGAAATCCACCCGTAAAAAACGGGTTCGGTTTTGTACTGTTTCCCTATTTGATTTTTCGGAGAAAGTTATGGAAAGACATCAGCTTATTGAACGCAGCATTATAAAAAAATATCGCAAAACTATATGGAACAACTTTGTTGCCGCTATCAAGGATTATGAACTTATCCGTAAGGGCGACAAAATTGCCGTATGCATTTCGGGTGGTAAGGATTCGATGCTTCTTGCAAAATGTATGCAGCATCTGCAGAAGTATAGCGACTTTGAATTTCAGGTTGAATACATCGTTATGGATCCCGGCTACAATCCCGAAAACCGCGAAAAAATAATCGAAAATGCAAAAATTCTCGACCTGCCGATAACCGTTTTTGACTCCCCTATTTTCAATTCCGTGCAAAATGTCGGCGGAGGGTCACCGTGTTACCTTTGCGCAAGGATGAGACGCGGTTACCTGTATAAACAGGCCCAGGATATGGGATGCAACAAAATCGCACTCGGTCACCATTTTGACGACGCAATCGAAACCACGCTGATGAATATACTTTACGGCGCGGAGATAAAAACGATGATGCCCAAGCTTAAAAGCACCAACTTTGAAGGTATGGAGCTTATCCGTCCGCTTTATATGGTGCGCGAACGCGACATCATCGCATGGGCAAGATATAACGAGCTTGAGTTTATCCGTTGTGCGTGCAGTGTAACGCAGAAAAACGAAGAAACCTGCGACGGCTCAAAGCGTCAGGAGGTCAAGGAGCTTATCCGCAAACTGACCGCAGAAAATGACAAAGTTGATATGAATATTTTCAAAAGCATTCACAACGTCAACCTCGCAACAGTTGTCGGATACCGTAACCGCGACGGCGGTGATGTGCATCTCTTTACAGAAAATTACGACAAAGAGTGAACGGAAAAATGATTTATTTTTTTGATAATTATGACGGGTTTTCCTGCGAAAAATATCTCCCTTTTCTTGACGAAAACCGCAGAGAAAAATACGAAAGATTAAAGCAGAAAAGGAACAAGGAAAACTGCGTTATTTCTTATCTGCTTCTCAGAAAAGCTCTTGCAGATTTCGGTGTAACAAATCCCGAATTTGTAACAGGAAAAAACGGAAAACCGTTTTTGAATAATCACGAAAATGTATTTTTTAACATCAGTCACACGCGTGGCGGAGTTGCCGTGGTTGTTGATAAAAAGCCTGTAGGCATTGATATTCAGGACATTCTGCCCGTCCGTGGCGGAGTGATTGAACGCTGCTTTTCTCAAGAAGAAAAGGAAATAATTTTTAACAGCAATTCACCCGAAAAAGATTTTACCCGACTGTGGACACTTAAAGAAAGTGCAGTCAAATTCAGTGCAGAGACCGTTGCTTCACTCAAGAATTTCTGCTTTGCAGACGCAGAAAAAACTTTTGAAAAATACGGCAGAAAATTTACAACTTTTGAAAGAAAAAATCTTTTTATTTCCGTGTGCGGAGAAAAAGTTTTTTCACAGATAAACGAGATTAAAAGTTTGGAGGAAATTATATGAAAATTTTATTTCAGGGCGACAGCATAACAGATGCTGACCGCAATCGCAACGACATCCACGACCTTGGCAACGGCTATCCGAAGCATGCTGCAAAATATCTGACAGATTATTTTGAGGGAATGGATTTTGAATTTATCGATCTCGGTATCAGCGGTAACCAGACAATCGACCTTGTGAACAGACTTGAAAGCGATTTTGTTGACATTCAGCCCGATATTGTTTCAATTCTTATCGGTGTCAACGACACATGGCACAGAGCACAGACCAAAGAATGGCTCTCCGACGAAAAATTTGAAGAGAATTACCGCACGGTGCTTGAGGCTATAAAAAACAAAACAAAAGCAAAAATCGTTATTATGGAGCAGTTCCTCCTCCCTGCTGAAGATAAGCTGTATTTCCGTGAAGACCTTGATCCGAAAATTCAGATCGTTCGTAAGCTCGCAAGAGAGTATGCTGACCTCTTTATCCCTCTTGACGGTATTCTTGCTGCCGCTTGTGTCAAGACAGACTGGAAAGCATTCTCAGAAGACGGTGTTCATCTTACATACGGAATCGGCGCAGATTTTGTCGGACATATCTACGCTGATTATGTTGCAGAAGTTATTGAAGAAGTTCATTCTGATATGTAAAAGCAAAACGCAGAGGATTAACCTCTGCGTTGTTTTTTATTTTTTAATTCTCTTTTTAAAAAGCACCTTATCAAGTGCGCCTGTTGTACGGTCAAAAATTTCAGCAAGAATAACTGTTACCGCAAACGAAAGCACAAAGAAGAGATATCTGTTTGACGAGATTGCTTCTATCGAATCAAACACAGACATCGGCAGTCTCTGAAGAATATACACGCTGAAAACGTGATTTCCGAGCCATGCAAGTGCCTTGTTGCCGAGCTCAACCTTCATTGAAACAAAGATAATAAGAAGGGTGAATGTGATTGTCCACAAAAGATAAATTGCAAACTCACGCTTGTTAAGGTGGCAGAAAATAAATATTGCCGCGCACACTGCCGTTGTGATAAACCAGGTGATATTGTTTTTCATCACAAATTTCTCAATTTTTTCTTTGAAGAACGAATACCATAAGCCGAGCGGAAGACACAATGAAGTATTGTACCAGTATGCTGCAAGCTTGAAGCCTTCACGCATAATGATTATATAAACAACTGTCAGCACTGTGGTAAAGACAAGTGCAAGTACCTTGTGCTTTTTAAAAATCATAAACGCAACATAAATCACGATGTACAGCACAAGAATTGTGAACATAAACCAGTTACTGTTACCGATATTCTTCCAACCGATAAGTGACCAGAGCACTTTTTCAATCGTCATCGCCTTACCCGTGATAAGGTTAAGGATAAAGAAAAGCATAACGGCAAGGTCGAGATGAAGCAAAGTTTTAAGCACACGCTGGGTTGGGAAAGACTTTATGTAATCCGTACCCTTACGCTTGACACTTTCGTAAATACCGTAGCCTGAATAAAACAGGAACATTACAACAACAAGCTGACCAAGAAAAGTTCTGACCAACTTATACGGGTTATCAAACACTGTCGACATCTCATAATACTGGATAAAATGGCTCATAAAAACAAGGAAAACAAAGATACCTTTTATCGCAGTCGTGTTGTCTCTTGACATATAGTTTTGGTTAAACTCTTTTACGGGACTGATTTTCATTCCGTAGATACATATCCACGAAAGAAGAATTAAGAAAATAAACATCATACTCCTCCTTTTCCATCCCATTATATTATTCTTAAAAGCTAAAGTCAATTGTTTTTAAAGTGTTGATTTTTTTTGACAATTATTGTAAAATACACTTATATATTTTCGAGTAAAGGATTTGTTCAGATGTCGAATTACAAGTATAAAATGTCCGTCATCATTCCGGTTTATAACTGCGAAAAACATCTTGAAAAATGTATGAACAGCCTGAAGAATCAGACAATGAAGCAGTCCGATTTTCAGATTGTTTTTATTAACGACGGTTCAACTGATAAAAGTGACGAAATCTGCCTTAAACTGAAGGAAGAAAACAGCAACGTTCTCTATTTCAAAAAAGAGAACGGCGGTGTTTCCTCTGCACGAAACAAGGGTCTTGAACTTGCCGAAGGTAAGTATATTATGTTCCTTGATGCGGATGACTCTGTCTCCGATAACTGTCTTAAGGCTCTTTATAAATTCTTTGAGGCTCACTATGACGAGGTTGACCTTGTTACTTACAACATCGACTACCTGAGCGAAACAGGCAAAATCACAAGCCACAAGCGTTTCGATATCCTTGATCATACTGCAGTTTACGACATCAATGCAGACCACAACATTATGCAGACAACAATGAACATCTGCGTTAAAAATGTTCCCGAAAATGAACGCATCCTTTTTGACACAAACCTTGCTCTCGGAGAAGATCAGCTCTTTATCTTCTCCTGGATTTCCAGAAAGCAGAAGCTCGGCTTTGTTGCAAACGCAACATACACTTACTACCGTCATTCGGGCTCTGCAAGTTCAATTCACAACGACCCGTACTACTGTTTCGATCAGTATATTTACTTTTTTAATAAGCTCCTTTCCGTCTGCACAGCTCCTGACGGAAAACCGCACAAAACCGCACAGTCCATGGTTGTTTATAACCTTAACTGGCGTATCACTTCCGATTTGCTTGTAAGCCACGCTGACCCCGAAACAGAGGCAAAGCAGCTTGCAACAATCAAAGAGGTTCTTGCAAAGATTGACAACCACGTCATCTTCAACTCCATTTATGTTGATCCGTTCCATATGGAATGTTTCATCAGACTTAAAGGTCTTGATTATGACTATGCGGTCAACAACACCTCGGCAAGTATATATACCAATAACCACGAGTTATGGTTTTCACAGCCTCATTCGATCGTCTTTGACACAATTAAAATCTGCGGAGACAACCTTAAAATTCTCGGCTTTGTAAAAACCAGTCTTATTCCGTTTGACAATCTCACCCTTTATTACACCGACACAAACAACGAACTGCACGAAATTGAAATGACAGAAACGTTGTTCAGCTGCTACAAGGGCAAGGCAAAAACAAATAATTTCGGCGGATTTGATGTTTCAATTCCTCTTTCTGACTATAACAGCATCGGTTTCCGTCTTAAAATTGACGATGTTATTATCACACCCGTTCCGTTCTACAGCTTCCGTTGTGTGGTAAATAATGTTAAAACATTTGTTGCTTGCGGTAATTACACCGTTCAGCTCAACAAAAAATCAAGAGGTATGCTTATCCGTAAGGAAAATGCAGCAAAACTCAAAATTGCCGCACAGAGAGCTGACCTTACAACTCTTCGCGAAAACAGAAACGCTTTTATTTACCGTAAAACCGCAAAATTTACCAAAGGTACGGAAGACATCTGGCTTTACTGCGACAGAGAAAATATCTTTGACAATGCTTACGAGCAGTTCCAACACGATTTCAACATCAAAGACGGCGTAAAGAGATACTACATCGTCGACAATCTCAAGGATTGCGACAAGAAAAAATACTTCACTCCGAAGCAAAGAAAGTATCTTGTTAAATTCAAGTCTATCAGACACAGACTTCTCTTCCTTAATTCGAGCAAGGTATTCACATCCTTCAACTCAATCTCCATTATCAGTCCTTTCGGCAATCTGCCTTTGCGCTGGTATTCGGATATGATGCACACGGACATCATCTACCTTCAGCACGGTGTTCTTCACGCTAACCTGCCCAATCTTTACGTAAAAGAAAAGGCAAACGTGGACAAAATCGTCATTTCTTCCGAGTTTGAGAAGAAAAATTTCAAAGAGATTTACCGTTTCAAGGATGAAGACCTCCTCTTCAGCGGTATGCCGAGATTCGACTCAATTGACGTCAGCAAGCCTGCTAAGAGAAAAATCCTCTTCTCCCCCTCCTGGAGAAAGAATCTCATCGGTGAATATATCGACAATACGAGAACTCTTTATCCCGAGAAGTTCCTCGCGTCCCCGTTCTACACTCAGGTCAACGCATTCCTCAACTCCCCCGAGCTTGCTGAATTGCTTGAGAAATACGACCTGACACTTGACTTCAAGAATCATCCGATTTTCAGCTGCTATGACGAGTATTTCAAGGTCAGCAACCCGAGAATAAACGTGACACAGGAAGGTATCAATATGCAGGATTATCTTGCAATGATTACCGACTATTCGTCAGTTGTTTTCGACTTTGTTTATCTCAGCCGACCGATCATCTACTTTGTGCCCGACTACGATCAGTTCCGTGCAGGCCTGACTCACGGATATTCAAAGCTTGACCTTCCGCTTGAAGAAGGCTTCGGCGACATTACACAGACGGGTGAAGAATTGCTTAATGCAGTCAAAGCACTTGCAGAGAATGATTTCAAAGCAAATGACATTTATCAGAAGCGTATGGACGATTTCTTCGGCAAGAGAGACACTGACCACTGCGAAAGACTTTACAACCTTTGTAAATAACTTCAAAAAAATCAACTTTTACACACAAGGCAGAAAAATAACTGTCTTGTGTGTTATTTTTTGCAAAATTAGTATTGACAAGTGCAAAAATATGTGATAATATAATCGAGCATTCGGAGAGATACCGAAGTGGTTATAACGGAACGGTCTTGAAAACCGTCGTACGGCAACGTACCGTGGGTTCGAATCCCACTCTCTCCGCCACACTGAGTAAGACTTCCTTTCACGAGGAAGTCTTACTTGCAAAAGAACAGAATATTTTATTTTTGTTCACCAATGGAGGATTACTCAAGTGGTGAAGAGGCTCCCCTGCTAAGGGAGTAGGTCGGGTAACCGGCGCGAGGGTTCAAATCCCTTGTCCTCCGCCAGAAAAAAGCACTTGCTACGGCAAGTGCTTTTTTCAGTTAAATCCGTCATTCTGACGGAATAAATCCTACTGTGGCAGGATGAAATCACTTCGTGATGAAATCCGACTTTGTCGGAAGAAACGGACGGATTTAATTTCATCTGCGTCAGCAGATTTCATCCGAGCGATGCTCGGATTTCATTGTGCTTTGCACGATTTCATTGAAAACCTAAAAGACCTATGATATAATCCTTTCAAAGAGGTGATTTCAATGTCAGAAAATATGCTCGCGGATATGTCCACAGAATTTGCTATTCAAATATTAAAATTAACGGATGGTATTAAGGGACATTATTCTTTATCAAATCAGCTCGAAAGAAGCGGCACCAGCATAGGTGCAAACATCCGTGAAGCAAAGTATGCACACAGCCGTCCCGATTTTATTGCAAAATTGCAGATCGCTTTGAAGGAATGCTACGAAACGGAGTACTGGATTGAAATTGCACAAAAATCAGGTATTGTTTCTTCAGAGTCCGTAAAGGATATTTTGCACGATTGCGGCTCTATCCGAAGAATGCTCATCTCCTCTATTAACACAGCGAAGGGGAACAACAAATGAAATACATTCAAATCACATCCCCAAAAGATTCGGATATACCATTCCTTCTTTCTGTTCATCGCTTACCCGAAGTGTCCCGTTTTATAGATATAAATGAGGAAAATTATTTCAGATATGTAACTGAAACAGAAAACGTTTTTTACTACAAAGTTTTTGACGGTGAAAAATTAGTTGCAACCGTTCATTGTGAGCTGTCAGAAACCATTCTTTATCTTTCTCTTCTTGTAATTCCTTGTTTTCAAAACCAAGGAATCGGCACAAATATTGTTGCTGATATAAAAAGCGGTGTTCTTCCTGTTACTTTTGAAAAAATCTCTGTTTCGATAAATGACGACAATTTTGCTTCTCTGCATTTGTTTGAAAAATCGGGTTTTGTTAAAACTTCCGTTGACGGCAGCCTTATCGACTACACATACAAAACTACCAGCGAGGTGTAACCATGGTCAACCCTGAAAATAATAATCGAGTTTCAAAAATTGATACATACTTAAACTGTGCGGAGGTTTTTGCTTACCGAAGCACCTGCCTTAAAAGAAAATACGGTGCAGTTATCGTCAAGGACGATGTTGTAATCTCCACAGGCTACAATGGTTCTCCGCGAGGCTTTGAAAACTGCTGTGAAATCGGCTATTGCCCCAGAATCGAAAAAGATATGCATCAGGGCGAGGGTTACGGTATCTGCCGTGCCGTTCACGCTGAAATGAATGCACTTCTCAACTGCTCACGTCAGCAGACAATAGGTGCTGACCTTTATCTTGCAGGCGTCAATCCGTCCGACAATTCCGTTCACAAGGCAAAACCCTGCCCCGTATGTGCAAGGCAGATTATTCAGGCAGGTATACGTAATGTCTATCTGCGTGTCGGTGACGGTGCTGAAAAATACATCGTTATCCCTGCAAACGAGCTTAAGTGGTTGCAGGATTAAGGAGAAAACCATGTCCGAAATTTTAGAAATCGTTATGATTGTCAGCTTCGGTGCGTCGTGGCCGATGAATGTTATAAAATCCTACAAAGCCCGCACTGCCAAGGGTAAAAGCCTTGCTTTTCTGTTGCTGATTTTCTTCGGTTATATTGCTGGAATTGCGTCAAAGCTTATGAACGAGGCTTATATGGCTTCATTCAGTGAAAAATGGTATGTGCTGTTTTTCTACTTTTTGAATCTCTGTATGGTCGGCACTGACCTGATTCTCTATTTCCGTAACAGACAAATCGACAAACGCGAGGTGAAATGAATGAAAGTTCTTTCAATCGGTAACAGTTTTTCTGAAGATGCACAGCGTTGGCTTCATCTTCTTGCCAAGGATAACGGATTTGACATTGAATGTGCCAACCTCTACATCGGCGGCTGCAGTCTTGAAACACATTGGTTAAATGTAACCGAGAATAATGCATTTTATGATTATCAGGTTAACGGCATTGATGCTAAAGAAAAAATCAGTATCGCTGATGCTCTAAAAAGAGCTAAATGGGATATTGTTACGCTTCAACAAGTCAGCAATCTCAGCGGTATGCCCGAAAGCTATGAACCGTACTTTTCCGACCTTCTTGATGTTATGAAATCAGCCTTGCCTGATGCTGAAATTTATATGCACCGGACTTGGGCTTACGAAACCGATTCCGAGCATCCGGGTTTTGCAAACTACAATAACGACCAAAAAGAAATGCACCGCCGTATAAAACAGACAGTGCAGATGTTTGCTGAAAAATTCAACCTAAAAATCATTCCGTCAGGGGATATCATCAATTCTTTGCGCGAAACCACGGCTGAATTTGACTATCCGAACGGCGGATTGTCCCTGTGCCGCGACGGTTTCCACCTGAGTTATGATTACGGCAGATTTGCCGCTGCAGCAATGTGGTTTGCTACCCTGACAGGGAAGAAAATCAAAACCACGGACTTTGAAGATTTTGACAAAGACCTTTTAAAAATTATAATTGATACCGTGAATTCACTCACATAAAAACCGTGTTCCAAGAACGGAACACGGTTTCGTTTTATTTAATTTACGGGGGTAATTTCGTAGAACACAACTGCGTTCGGATTGAGTGTGATATCAAGCTTCACCTTACCGTTTTTAACCACTGCCTCGGTAGTTACAGGTTCAAGGCGTGAACAGTCCTCGTATTTATCTTTAAGCTCGTTGAAGTAAATTTCTCTTGCCCACTCATCTCCAAGTGTTGTCGGGTTTTCAATCTGCGGGTCGTCAGGTGACCAGTTGAAGCAGTCATCCGTGATATTATACTTCACTCTGTCTTCCTGCCACTCGTCAAAATAGTTACAGTTATCGTCGATGACATACGCCGTTACATTAACCGTCTGACCGTCAAACTGCGGCACCTTTACCTTGAAATCAAGATTAGCACAACGCTGATAGTCAACATCGTTTTTGTAGTTGTATGCCATAATGTGAACTGTATTTGTCTGTTCATTGTAAGCCGAAACAGCATCAACTTCAACACCCGGGAGAAGAGCGCGTAAAGTCTTTCTTGTCTTCACAAGGTTTGCGCTGTCAAATTTTGCGGCATTTTTTGCAACATGGTAACTGACAGTCGGATGTCCGTCAATAAATCCGTTTGAAAGATATGACCACGCTGAGAAATAATTGATGTCATTATTGAACATTGTGCGGTAAAGACGCGCATCGTAAGCGCCCTGATAGGTGTAACCTACCGTTCTGGTAAGAAGCTGACTGTCGTCTTTGCCCGAAGAGTTACCCACCAACAGTCTTCCCTCATCAACACCGAAAATAAGATTTTCCAGTCCTGCGTTATCAGCCGCCTTTTCAAGATGCTTCATCGTCTTTTCAAAGTTCATACCGGCTGTTTCTTCACCCGGAGCATAATCATAGAACGATGCCGCAAGATAGCAGATACGGCTACCCTTTTCGCCTGTTTTATAGTTAGTGCCGTTTGCACAGTGCTCTATAAAAATTCTCTCGTCCCAATGACCCTCGGTTACCGCCATCGCATGCGCACCGACGAAAACATCCTCACCGATAACATCAATAAGTGCCTGTACGGTATAGTCATAGAGCTTACAGTATTCAACTGCAGCATCCTCGGGCTTCTCGCTGTTTGCCATAAACCAATCGGAATTTTCATATTCCGTCATAACACCGAAACGCCATGTAAGCACCTCTTCCCTGCCGAACTCGTCAACAAGTGCCTGTGCAATTGCTGCGATGTAGTTGTAATAAACATCGTAGTCGTCAGGCGGATAGATGTTTGTACCGAAATACTCATCTGCACTGGCCTTTGCAGAATACTTAAGGGGCACACTGCCGAGCTTGAGCATAGGCTTTGCGCCGAGTCCGAGCACTCCGCGGCAGTTTTCTATAAGCTTTGTAAAATCATAATCGTCAAGGACTGTTTTGTCGTACGGATCCTTGAAAAGGTCACGGTCAGCGTTACCGCCCGTGCACTGCATAAACTGAACGTAGTCAACAAACTCAAAAATGTTATACTCCTCGTTCACCTTTGCACCGACAAACGGGTTGCCGTCAATCGACCAGATATTTACATTGCTTACAGGATTGACAACTGTCTCGCCAACCTCTGTTGTGTCCACCGTAAATTTATAATTGTTCACAAGCTCGATACCTGCATCCCACACACCGCTGAAAAATGTGATGATCGCAGTAAATATCGCGATTAAGGATTTCATAAAATCGCCTCCTCAGTTATATACGATTATTATAACAAAACACAAAATAGCTTGCAACTACAAATTTCTGTTGGATTCTGCATTATTTTGTGCTATAATAGAAAAAATAATTCTCAAGAGGTGCTGCAAATGAACCTTAAAGAAGCCATTGTAGAAAGACATTCTGTCCGCAGATATACCGACCGAAAAATCGACGACTCAACCGCTGCCGAATTGCAGAAAACGATTGATGAATGCAACCGTGAAAGCGGACTTAACATTCAGCTTATCCTCAACGAGCCCGAGGCTTTCGGCTCAGGTATGGCAAAGTACGGCAACTTTGAAAACTGCAGCAATTACATAGCAATCACGGGTAAAAAAGGTAACGACGAAAAGTGCGGATACTATGGTGAAAAGATTGTCCTTCACGCTCAGCAGTTGGGTCTTAATACCTGCTGGGTTGCGCTGACATTCAACAAGTCCAAGGCGGTATATAACCTCAATAACGGTGAAAAACTGCTGATCTTAATCGCTCTCGGCTACGGTCAGACTCCCGGGAAAACCCGTCCGAGCAAGACTATTGAGGAGCTTTGTACCGTTAAAAACGCAGAGATGCCTGATTGGTTCAAATCTGCAATGGTTGCCGTTATGCTCGCACCCACAGCCGTCAATCAGCAGAAATTTCACTTCACCCTTGACGGTAACAAGGTCACAGCAAAAACCCTTCTGGGTTTTTATTCAAAAATAGACCTCGGCATAGCTAAATATCACTTTGAAGTGGGCGCAGGAGATGCTCATTTCGTATGGGCAACGGAAGATTGACAAAAAATAAACAATTTCCTGTTGACCTTTAAACTTCAATATAGTATAATAAATACACAAAGTTTGTACCTGACATAAAGATTTTTCCGAAAGGATCTCTGACTGAAAGGTGACGGCTGAATTTTGTATTGGTATCGCCGCACCCTTTTTGTCGGGTGTGGCGATTTTTTATTGGAGGTAAATATGGAAACCAGAGTTGCTGTTATGAGCATTATCGTTGAAAAAAACGACACGGTTGAAAAACTCAACTCAATTCTGCACGATTACGGTGAATTCATCATCGGCAGAATGGGTATACCCTACCGTGCGAGAAATATAAATATTATAAGCATTGCAATTGACGCCCCGCAGGATATGATTTCTGCACTTTCGGGTAAAATCGGCAGACTTGACGGTGTGAGTGTGAAAACTGCTTATTCGGGTGTGATTTCAAATGACTGATATTCTTTATCTGATTGAAAAACTTGAAAGAGAGCATTCACTCACGCTCGGGGAATACGAGTTTTTAATCGACAACCGTACCCCCGAAGCAGCAGAAATTCTTGCAGAAAAAGCTGACAGAGTGCGACGCGGAATTTACGGCGACACTGTTTTTATCCGCGGACTTATCGAAGTCAGCAACATCTGCAAAAACGACTGTCTTTACTGCGGAATCAGGCGTTCAAACCGCAACTGTGACCGTTACAGGCTGACAAAGGATGAAATACTTGAATGTTGCGATGACGGTTACACGCTCGGCTTCCGCACCTTTGTGATGCAGGGCGGTGAGGACGGATTTTTCTCCGATGACTTGCTTTGCGACATTGTAAAAAGCATAAAAGAAAAATATCCCGACTGCGCAGTTACGCTCTCGATGGGTGAAAAAAGTGCAGAAAGTTACCAAAAGCTTTACGACGCAGGTGCCGACCGCTATCTTCTCAGGCACGAGACGGCAGACAGTGAGCATTACGCAAAACTGCATCCCGAAGAAATGAGTTTTGAAACAAGAATGAACTGCCTGAAAACGCTTAAAAAAATCGGCTTCCAGACAGGCTGCGGTTTTATGGTCGGCTCACCGTATCAGACAACGGCAATGATTGCAAAAGACCTTAAGTTTATCGAGGAATTCAAGCCCGATATGTGTGGCATAGGGCCGTTTGTACCGCACAGGGATACACCCTTTGCCGACAAGACGGGAGGCTCGGCAGAGCTTACCTGCTATCTGTTGTCAATCATCCGTCTTATTCACCCTCCCGTGCTTCTGCCGTCTACAACGGCACTCGGTACAATTGATGAAAACGGACGCGAGAAAGGAATACTTGCAGGGGCAAATGTTGTTATGCCCAACCTTTCACCGAAGTCCGTAAGAAAAAAATACGAACTTTATAACAATAAACTTTCCGACGGTGATGAATCGGCACAATGTAAGGAAAGTCTTAACGAAAGAATAAAAAGAATCGGATACGAAATCGTAACCGACAGAGGAGATGTAAAAAATGGCTGAATTCAACCCAAAATCACTCAAGGCTGAAGAATTTATAAATGACGGTGAAATCCGTGCAACACTTGAATATGCTGAGGCTAACAAAAATAACATTGAGCTCATCGACGCTATCCTTGATAAGGCACGTCCGAAGAAGACAGAAACAGGCTACGTCTGTGCAGGTCTTACACATCGTGAGGCAAGTGTGCTTCTCGCATGTGACATTCCCGAAAAAATCGAAGAAATCTACAAAATCGCAGAGGAAATCAAGCTTGCATTTTACGGAAACCGTATCGTAATTTTCGCACCGCTTTACCTTTCCAATTACTGCATCAACGGTTGTGTTTACTGTCCGTATCACAGACAGAATAAGTGCATCAAAAGAAAGAAGCTCAATCAGGAAGAAGTCAAAGCTGAGGTTATTGCTCTTCAGGATATGGGACACAAGCGTCTTGCTATTGAAGCAGGTGAAGATCCCGTCAACAACCCGATCGAGTACATTCTTGAATGTATCAACACAATTTACAGCGTTAACCACAAAAACGGTGCTATCCGACGTGTCAACGTAAATATTGCCGCAACAACGGTTGAAAACTACCGTAAGCTTAAGGATGCAGGTATCGGCACATACATCCTTTTCCAGGAGACTTACCACAAGGAAAGTTATCCCCAGCTCCACCCCACAGGCCCGAAACACGACTACGCTTACCACACAGAGGCTATGGACAGAGCAATGGAGGGCGGTATTGATGATGTCGGTCTCGGTGTTCTTTTCGGCCTTGAGCTTTACAAATACGAATTTGCAGGACTTATTATGCACGCTGAACACCTTGAGGCTGTTCACGGTGTAGGCCCGCACACAATCAGCGTTCCTCGTATCAAACACGCTGACGACATTGACCCCGGTGCATTCGACAACTCAATCTCTGACGAGATTTTTGCAAAAATTACAGCTTGTATCCGTCTTGCCGTGCCGTATACGGGAATCATCATTTCAACCAGAGAGAGCGAAGAGGTTCGTTCAAAGCTTCTTCGTCTCGGTGTTTCACAGGTAAGCGGCGGTTCAAGAACATCCGTCGGCGGATATACTGAAGAAGAGCGTCCGCACGACACGGAGCAGTTCGACGTTTCTGACCAGCGTACACTCGACGAGGTTGTGCATTGGCTGATGCAGAACGGTCATATCCCCTCTTTCTGTACGGCTTGTTACCGTGAGGGCAGAACGGGTGACCGATTTATGAGCCTTTGCAAGAGCGGACAGATTCTTAACTGTTGCCATCCGAATGCACTTATGACACTGACTGAATACCTGACAGACTACGCTTCCGAAGAGACCAAGAAAACAGGTTTTGAGGTCATTGAGAAAGAGCTTACACGAATCCCGAAGGAAAAGGTAAGACAGATTGCAGAAGATAACATCAGAGACATCAAAAATTCCAACCGCAGAGATTTCAGATTCTAAGGAGAGTGCGATATGGGACTTAACGATACCGTATCTGCCGAACGTGTTCACATCGGATTTTTCGGCAAACGCAACGCAGGTAAATCAAGCGTTGTCAATGCCGTAACAGGTCAGGAGCTGGCTGTTGTTTCGTCCGTCAAGGGTACAACGACCGACCCCGTAAAAAAAGCGATGGAGCTTCTGCCCATCGGCCCTGTTGTGATTATCGATACCCCCGGCATCGATGACGAGGGTACACTCGGTGAACTTCGTGTAAAAAAGACAAAGCAGATACTTGCAAAAACGGATGTTGCCGTGCTTGTTGTGGACGGTGAAAAAGGACTTGATGTTGCGGATAAAGAGCTTCTCTCTCTTTTTGAAGAAAGAAAAATTCCGCATATTACTGTTTATAATAAATCCGATTTGCTCGGAAACATTCCTGAAACTGATGAGAAATCAATTTTCGTCAGTGCCGTCAACGGGACAAATATAAACGAACTTAAAAATAAAATCGGCAGTCTTTCAAAGACGGTTGAAAACAAAAAACAGATTGTTGCCGACCTGATTGAAGACGGTGACATCGTCGTGCTTGTTATTCCGATTGACGAATCCGCGCCCAAGGGCAGACTTATCCTGCCGCAGCAACAGACTATCCGTGATATACTTGACGCAAACTGCACGGTTGTGTGCTGTCAGGATACGGAGCTTACGCAGACACTTGATGCACTCGCAAAAAAGCCTAAGCTCGTTATCACTGATTCACAGGCTTTCGGCAGAGTTTCCAAGGACACGCCCGACGACATTCTGCTGACATCTTTCTCAATCCTGTTTGCGCGTTACAAGGGCGATCTTGAGGCACTCGTCAGCGGTGCGGCACAGCTCGGCAAGTTAAACGACGGTGACAAGGTGCTTATCAGCGAGGGTTGCACACACCACAGACAGTGCAACGACATCGGTACGGTGAAGATGCCCGGTTGGATAAAGAAATTTTCAAAATCCGAGCCTGATTTTCAGTTCACCTCGGGCGGAGACTTCCCCGACGACCTTTCAGATTTTTCGCTCATAGTTCACTGTGGCGGATGTATGCTCAACGAAAAAGAGATGCAACGCAGAATTGAACTTGCTGAAAAAGCAGGCGTACCGATTGTAAATTACGGAATCGCAATCGCACAGATGCATTCAATCTTAAAAAGAAGCCTTGAACCCTTCCCCGAGATTCTTAAAATTCTTGATAAATAAAATTACCACCGACGGATTAAATCTGTCGGTGGTTTTGTTTTTAGTTAAGTGTATCCAGATGCTTGCCGCAGTTGGCAAGCTCGAGTTTTGTGCGCGGTTGTCCGTTGTCGATAATAAACCGCACAATCGTCACGCCCGTGTTTTCCTGGCAGAAATTGAAGTCCTCACCGCTTGTGATGCCACAGGCGGCTTTAATGAAATGATTGTTAAAGGTTCCGTGAGCGAATGCGATAACATTTTCTTTATCACCATACTCGGCACGGATTTGCGAAACAGCCTTCTCTGCCCTTTTCTGTACATCCTGAAGGCTTTCTTCACCGTAAGCACCTACCTCGTGAAGGTTGTGAATAACGGTTATTTCCTTTTGCTGTAACTCTGCAAGGGGTGTTGCCGTCTGCACCGCACGGGTCAACGGACTTGAAAGCACGACATCAAATTTAATATTGCGCAGACGCAAAGCAAGAAGCTCTGACTGCTTTTGTCCCAATTCAGTAAGGTGAGGGTCTTCAACATCAAGCCCCACATTTCCCTGTGATTCACCGTGTCTGATTATGTATAAATCCATATTTCTTACCTCACAGAAGCACAAGTGCCATTATTCCCGCAAAAGACAATGCGAGTGAAACCCACTCTCTTGCTTTGGGTTTGTTCGGGGTGAAATAGCTCAGAAGTGTCGAAACAATCATAACTCCGCCCGTTATCATCGGATACTGCACGGATGCAGGCAGGTATGCGAGTGACAAAAGTAACAGAAAGTTTGCCACACGGTTGAGTATACCGTTGCCCGACATCATCAAGACTGCTTTCGGACTTAATTTCAACTTTTCTTTACGCAGAGCAAAAAGAAGAATAATTCCCGACAACACAGCCGTAACAACAGCTGTCCATACGGAATATGCTGCTTCGCTCGTTTTCGGGTAATTGCCCGACTGAAAGAGCTTTGCAATAACACCTGAAAGTCCGTTAAAAACAAACACTCCGATATAATAAACCGTACCGCCTTTAGCCTTGCCTTTTTCGACACTCAGGCACAGGGCAACTATTACCGCAACAAGACAAACCGCCTTGCCGACAGTGAACACCTCGTCAAAAATAAACACACCGAGGCAGAACGGAAGCACCATACCGCCGAGCATAGAAAACAAAGAGTACAAAGACAGATTGATTTTGCCGAGTGCCTTCATGCTGCAGAAAGTAAATGCCATACCGTCAAGAGCTGCAAGTGAAGCCATAAGCAGAGTGAACGGTGTAAACTCCCATTTAAAGCCGTTGACCGCAAGCAGAACAACAAGTCCTGCAACGGCACCGCCGAAAATGAACATCATTGAAGACGACAAGCTGCTTTTACATTCACGCTCGTATTGCTGGTTGCAGAAAAACTGCAGACCGAACATCACAACCGCCGTCATAACCATTGCGTAGTACAAATAATCACTTCCCGATAAATTCTTTGCCCATTATACCACACCTTACTGCACTTCGCAAATAGGTTAAGAAAATTTTGAACAACAGTAAAAGCCTTCAACGTAAATGCTGAAGGCTTTGGTTTTAACTCTGTTCTTCTTCGCAACTCATCAGGTCTTCGTTTCTTTTTATTATTTCCTGACGTTGTTCTTCCGGCAGGGTGTTGAAAGAATGAAGCTTCTGAAAAACAGTTTCATCTTTTGTATTCTTTCTGACAATTTGAGTCTGCACAATTCCCGATATAAAGCCTTGGGCAAATGCAAGTTTTTTAAAAAACTTAATAACATCTGTACGGTTTGTCGGCTTAGTCTGCATCAGCTCAAGAACATTCGTGCCGTATAACGGTTCAAAGAAAACGTATGACACAGCCAAAAAATCCAAAATCTTGATTTTAGTTAAAAATGTTTCACACTCGTATTGGCGTGATTTAACCTCAATCACACTTTCGTCAGCAACACCCGTTGCCTTATATTTACTTTCAACTAACAAAAAATACTTTTCTACACCCGACAGCATTTTCCCTAAGAACCTAAAAATCAATTTGTCGAAAAATCTCAGGTTTTCAGTTTTATCCTCAGCTTCCTTAACCAGCTTTTTAAAATCGGGCTGTACAGGCGTTAATGTTATTTCAAAATCTTCGCTGTAAACCTCAACATCCAGATATGTAGGGGTTAACGTTACTTCAAAATCTTCGTTGTAAACCTCAACATCCAGATATGTCTTGTCCGATTTCTCAGTGTCAACCATCGGAACAAAATGCTCTCTCGTTCCGTAAATATCTGTAATTTTCAGCACACAATCGTACAGTGCATTTTTATCCAGAATGAATCTAATCATTTCATTCCCTCCGTTTTTATTTACTCCAACACAGGTGTATCACAGAATTCAACCTCGGGTGTGCCTTTGATTGAATCTGATTCAAAGACGATGATTTCGTTTTCGCCTTCATTGAGAAGTGAAGCAGGAATGTAGAGGGTTTTCTGCGGACCGATCTCCCAGTATCTGCCGATGTTGTAGCCGTTGATTGTCACAAATCCCTTTGTGAAATTGTCGGTTTTAAGGAAGGTGTCCTTCGCCTCGTCTATTGTTAACTTGCCCTTATAGAAAACGCTCTTTTCGGCAGGGATTTCCAATGAAAATTCAAGTTTTTCAAGATTATCCATCGGCAACGGATAAACATTCCAATGGAAATGGATTCTGTCATCGAGAAGACATCTGCCTGCGATACCTTTTTTACGCATCATCTTTGAGCCGAAGTTTGCTCTGCCCATATTCTCGCAGAGGATTGTGAGCTTATCGCCCTTCTTTGCTGAGAATTTAAGCTTAAGCTCATCGTCATTGACATAGACAATTCCGACTAAATCTTTATTGATATAAACTTGTGCACGGTCGCCGATTTCAGCAAACTCAAGCTCTGTATCGTTATAATTTCTGTTAAGCACTGTCTCGTACGCTATGTATCCGTAACCTGAGCCGTACATTTCCATACACTTGGGCACATCGGATTTAATCGGTGCAGAGAGCTTGTTAAGGCTGTCGAAGAAGCCTGCACACTCGGTAAGAGTCACCTTGCCGTAAGCCTTTTTCTCACGGTTTGCAGGTACATCGGGCAACGGCTCATCAACATATTTTTTTATAACATCACGCACGGCATAGTACTTTGCCGTAACATCACCGCATTCTGTCAACATAGCGTCATAATCGTAGCTTGTAACGTCGGGCAGGAATTTTTCGTAATGGTTTGCGCCTGATGTGAAACCGAAGTTAGTTCCGCCGATGAACATATACATATTAAGGCTGCCTCGCTTTAACATATCATCAACAACCTTTGCGTAATCCTCGGCAGATGTTGTGTGGTGCTTGTCGTCACCCCACGCGTCAAACCAGCCGTTCCACATTTCCATACACATTTTCGGCATTTCGGGGAAAAGCTTATCGTGTGCAACAAAGTTTTCTTCAACTCGGCTGCCGAAGTTGAGTGTCGCAAGGCAACCGTCAACCGTACCGTCGAGAAGGTCCTCCTCGCTTGTGCCGTCGGATGTGAACAACGGCACATCAATACCGCGACGGACAAAACCGTCACGCAGATACTCAAGGTACTGCTTATCGTCACCGTAATAGCCGTACTCGTTTTCGCACTGTACCATAATAACGTTACCTCCGTTTGTACACAGAAGCGGACGGATTTCGTCACACATACGGTCAAGATAACGGTCAAAGTGCTTGATATAAGCCTTGTTCATACAACGGATTTCGAGATTTTCGTCAGTCTGCAACCACCACGGAAGACCGCCGAATTCCCATTCAGAGCAGATGTAAGGACCGGGACGCACGATTGCCATAAGTCCCTCGTCCCCTGCCGCTTTTATAAAGCTTGCAATGTCGAGATTGCCTGTGAAGTCGTAGACCTCAGGCTGTTTTTCGTGCATATTCCACGCACAGTATGTTTCCACACAGTTGCAACCCATTGCACGCATTTTCTTGAAAATATCTGTCCAGGTGTCGGGCATATTACGGAAATAATGCACCGCACCCGAAATGAGCTTTATCGGTTTGCCGTCTTTGACAAAGTTACCGTTTTTTATTTCAAAAGTCATAAGATTTAACTCCTTTTTCAGAATATCTGCATTATAACACAATGTGCGCAAAAAGAAAAGTTTTATCTACTTGCTAACCGACCCGTTTTATGTTAAAATCTGCGTTGCAATCTTTCGGTGGAGGCTTGTGATATGCTTAATAAATTTGTCGGTGACAAGCGTTTTTACAAACGTGTTTTTGCGCTGATGATTCCCATTCTTATACAAAACGGAATAACCAACTTTGTCAATATGCTTGATAACCTTATGGTCGGTCAGGTCGGTCAGACAGAAATGATTGGTGTTTCTGTTACCAATCAGTTGCTTTTTGTTTTCAATCTCTGCATTTTCGGTGCTGTTTCGGGCGCAGGTATTTTTGGCGCACAGTTCGTCGGAAGCGGTGACACAAAAGGTCTGCGTGACGCATTCCGCTTCAAGGTGCTTTTCTGTACAGCACTGACTGTCGGTGTTATTTTGCTTTTTTATTTCGGCGGAGATACACTCATCAACCTTTACCTTACGGGTGAAGGCACTGCTGAAGATATTGCTCAATCTTTCAGAGCAGGTCGGGATTATCTTGATATTATGCTCATCGGACTTATCCCCGCTTCGCTTGTTCAGTGCTATTCAAGTACACTGCGTGAAGAGGGCAAAACAATGCCTCCGATGGTTTCAGGACTTGTTGCAGTCATTGTTAACCTTGTTTTTAACTATATCCTCATTTTCGGCCACTTCGGTGCTCCGAAGCTCGGTGTTGCGGGTGCGGCAATTGCGACTGTACTGTCCCGTTTTGTTGAGCTTGCAATCGTTGCAATCTGGACACACAAGAATAAAGACACAAACCCGTTCATCATCGGAGCATACAAAAGCTTCCGTGTACCCGTCGGACTTGTTAAAAAGATTTTGCAGAAGGGACTTCCCCTTATGCTTAACGAGACTCTGTGGGCAGGAGGCATTGCGTTCACCAACCAATGCTACTCAAGTGAAGGCCTTGGCGTTGTTGCAGCAAATAATATTGTTATGACATTCTTTAACGTGTTTGCCGTTGCATTCCAGGCTGTCGGTGTTTCAATCGGAATTGTGCTCGGACAGATGCTCGGTGCAGGTAAAATCAAAGAGGCAAAGGATTCTTCCGTCAAGCTGATTACATTCTCACTTTTTATCAGCCTTATTGTTATGGTGCTGTTTTTTGTAAGTGCAGAATTCATACCCGATTTTTACAAGCTCGACCCCGATGTTAAAATCCTTGCAACACGAATGATGCAGATTTGTGCACTAGCAATTCCGTTTGACGCAATTGCAAATGCTTCGTATTTCACTTTGCGCTCAGGCGGTCAGGCGATTATAACAATCATCTTTGATGCAGGTTTTATGTGGGTATCGATGGCACCGCTCGCGTTTATCCTCTGTAACCTTACTTCACTTACAATTATTCCTATTTATGTATGCTGTCAGGCAGCCAACGCACTCAAAGCCGCACTCGGACTTGTGTTTGTTGGTAGAGGTAAATGGATAAAAAATATTGTAACATAGCAAAAAGACCTTCCGAAAACGGAAGGTCTTTTGATTTAATATCAAGCTTTTAATATCCCACAGCAAGTCCGAAGAGGAGAATCGCACTTGTAAGTATGAGGTTCATCGCCTGGAATTTCCAGCTGAATTTAAACCACTTGCTGTAGCTGACATCTGCCAGTCCGAGACTGATAAGCAGAGCAGGATTTGTGGGATAAAATACATTTGAGAATCCGTCACCAAAAGCAAATGCAACCACGCAAAGCTGTGCCGAAACGCCAAAAATCTGTGCCATCGGAACAATAAGCGGAATGAGCATAAACGCCTTTGCCGAGCCTGACGGAATAAAGAAGTTCATTCCGAGAACGATGATGTAAATAAAGAGAATTACTGCCCATGTCGGCATATTCTGTGCAAGTCCGACTGCACCGTGAAGGATAGTGTCAAGCACCTTTGCTTCTTCAAGAGTGTACTTGATTGAAGAAGCCATAAGAATCATTATAACTGCAGGGAAGATGCTTGTTAAACCCTGCCACGAGGTCTTTGCAAGATTCTTACCCTTCATTCCCGAAACAAGTGTAGCCGTTACACCTGCAGCAAGGAACATTACTGCAACAATAATCATTGTGTAATCCTGCAATGCGGGAATAAAGCCTGAGCAGAGAATTGTGAGAATACCTGCACCGAGAATTGAAACAAAACAGATAAGACCCTTATCCATTTTCTTGTCTGTCACGAAATTCTGAAGATTGCTCTGTGTATCAATCGGTTTTTCAATTTTCTTTGCGTAAAGAGTCAAAAATGCAATCAATAAAGCGTAAATAAGTACAAACGCAACTGCACGAAGCCATGCACCCGAAAACATCGGAAGACCTGCAAGCTGTTGTGCGACACCGACCGTAAACGGGTTGCAAACACCCGAAGCAAAACCGCAGCCTGCTGCAAGAAGACTCATTCCCACACCCGTGAGAGAGTTCCAACCGAGGTTTATCGCAAGTGCAACAACAATCGGTACAAGCGGTACAACCTCTTCAAACGAACCGATCATCGCACCCATTGCCATAAAGAAAAACGATACAACTGCCATAAGTCTGTAACGCACGGCACCAAAACGCTTTACCATACGGTCGAGCATATATTTCATAAGTCCCGACTTGTCAAGCGCATTGAAGATACCGCCGATAACAAGCAGGAAAACGATAACTGCAATCAGCGTACCGCTACCCGAAGCACCGAGAACAAGTATCGGTGACAGAGCCCATTTCCACAACGGTATACCGCCATCAACATTGTAGTAACCGCCGTTTACATCGATAAGCATATTGCCGTTCGGATCTTTAAAACGGACATATTCGCCGCTGGGAATGACGAGAGTTAAAATGTACGATGCAACCATAAGAACAAAAATAACCACGATTGCGGTAATGAAAGACTTGACGCTGACGTTAAGTCCTTTTTCCTGTTTCTTGTCCATATTTATGCCTCCTTGATTATGTATTTATAAAAATCAACTGCAGGTGCAAGTGCATCCGCATTGATGCATTCATTAAGTCCGTGTATGCTCTCCACCTGCTCGTCGGACATAAAGAACGGTGCAAAACGCACACAGTTATCGCACACGCGACACATATATCTGCAATCTGTTGCACCTGTCAGAATCCACGGTGCAGTTTTCACACCGTCAAAACAGTTTTCAACAGCCTTTTCGACAAGTCGGAACTGTTCGGATTTGTAATCCGTAACGGACGAATCCATACCGGGGTCAAGCACAACTGTTTCTATATCAAATTTCTTCGCAAGTTCTGCAATTTCTTCAATGCTGGACTTTCCGCCCTGATGCGGTGAAAAACGCATATTGCCGATTACCCACGCCTCCTGAGGAAGCACGTTTGTACCCTCGGAGCCTGACGCCATTGTGAACGCAACGGTAGTTTTCAGCATAGCGGTACCCGGTGCAGAAACTGACGGCATAACTTTCTTGAGAATGGGCTCAAAAAGCTTGGAATTCGCAAGGATGAATTTAAGTCCGCCTTCCATTGTTTCGGCTACGGACGAAAAAGTTTTTTCTACAGTGGGAGAAATCTCTGATCTGAAAAGCTTACCCTTTTCTACCTCTGCCATAAATTTGCCGAGACGGACAAGCGGTGTGTTTTTGCCGGGAGTTGAAGCGTGTCCGCCCGATGAACGTGCGATAAACTTAAGGTCAGCGCAACCCTTTTCACCTACACCGACCATAGCGTAACGACCCTTTGCGCCGCCTATCGGCTCTTCGAGAATCATGCCGCCCTCGTCAAGTGCCATATAAAAACGGATACCTCTGTTCTTGAGTTCGGTTGAAATCATATCCGCACCCGAACCGTCACATTCCTCGGTACAGGCAGATTCAAAGTAAACATCACGCTCGGGAACAAAACCGTCAGCAACAAGTTCATCAGCAGCCTGAAGCATTGCCCACAGACCGCCCTTTGTGTCAAGAGTGCCGCGACCCCAGACCTTGCCTTCGGCAATCGCACCCGAAAACGGAGGATACTTCCACTCACCCGTTGCCTCAACAACGTCGTGATGATTCATCAGCAGTATCGGCTCACCTTTACCCTTGCCCTGCCAACGCATAAGAAAGCTTCCGTCGAAATCTTCAAAAGTACAGACATTGAAAAGATGAGGAAACATCTCACGCAGCAAGTCGTGAAAACGGTAGAACTTTGTTCTGTCCGTCTGGTTGAATGTTGAAATTGTCTCTGCCTGAATAAGTTTTGAAAGCCTCTCGGCATAAACATCGTTTCTCGACATCAAAACCCCACCTTTTACAAATAATGCCGAAATATTATATCACAACTCACTGACAATGTGAAGCCTTATTTCAAAAAAGAAAATCCCGAGGTTAGTCGGGATTTTACTGTTTATTTCTGCATATTCTTTCTGAGTTCGGGCTCGATGACGTCAGGCTTTCTTGCGCTGACTGCACCCTCAGGCTTGATTTCGCCTGCCTTGGTAAGTGCAACCTTTGTAAGGAACGGTCCGACAAGCTCATAAATAAGCACAGAGAAAAGAATGATGTTTGTAACGATAACACCCTCTTCGCCGAGAGTCTCAGCCTTAAGTGCCATACCGAGCGCAACACCTGCCTGCGGCAAGAGTGTAACACCGAGATACTTGACGATATGGTTGTCGCACTTTACAGCTTTAGCACTCCATCTTGCACCAAAATATTTGCCGAGTGAACGGAATAAGATATATGCCACACCTATACATACAACAATAAGGTCTTTGAAAGTTGAAAGTTCAAGCTCTGCACCGCTGATAACAAAGAAAAGAATAAAAAGAGGTGCCGTCCAGCGGTCAACTCTGTCCATAAGCTCTTCAGAGAAGTCACACATATTGCAGAAGACCGTACCGAGCATCATGCAAACAAGGAGTGATGAAAAAGCAACATGTACACCACCGATGCTGAACTCAATCATTGATAGTGCAACCGTAAGGAAAACAAAGGTAACTGACATCGCAAGTCGCTTTGAACGTGAGTGAAAAAACTTTTCGAAAAATGTGAAAAGTGCACCCATAATAAAACCGAGAGCCAGTGAAAGCACAACCTCAAGAATCGGCTCAAGCACAACAGAAATAATGTCAACCTGACCGTGGATAAGTGCCTTTGCAACACCGAACGAAACCGCAAAAAGAACAAGACCGACAGCGTCATCAAGTGCAACAATCGGCAGAAGAATATCTGTAAGGGGACCCTTTGCCTTATACTGCTTGACAACCATAAGCGTTGCGGCAGGAGCCGTTGCCGAAGCAACTGCACCAAGCACAATAGCTGACGGAAGCGGAAGCTTATCGGGAATAAGGAAGTGAAGACCGATAAGCGCGGCATCAACTAAAAGCGTTGTGAAAACCGCCTGAAAAATACCGATAACCGTAGCCTGTTTACCCGTTGCTTTGAGCTGTGCAAGGCGGAACTCGTTACCGATTGAAAACGCGATGAAGCCGAGTGCTACATCGGGAATAATCTCATATGTTTTGATATCTTCCATACTTGTAAAGCCGAGACCCGGTACATTAAGAGCACCAAGCACATACGGACCGACAAGAATACCTGCTATGAGGTATGCCGTAACAGCAGGAAGCTTAACCAACTTTGCCAGACGGGAAAGCATAAGTCCGACAAAAAGACAAACAGACAAACTCAATAAAGCCTGCATAAAAAACATCTCCTTTGCGGCTGTTAGTATAGCACAAAGAAGATGTTTTGTCATTGGTTAATTTGTATAAGAGTAAGTAATATTTTTATGTTTTTTCGTTCAATAATAAAACTTTTTATAAATCTTTTTCGATCTCGTTCAGGCCTTCTGAAAGCTCGGTTTCTTCCCCCGCAAAGCAGAACTTTGCTTTCACTGCACAAGGCACTGCTATGCTGAATTTCACTTTACCTGATTGATTTTCATAACTCACTGCAACAACACCGTTGGGTGTGGTGATACTTCCGCTCATTCTGCCGAAACGGTCAACACTCTGCGGTGCAATGACAAGCGAGTTGTAACCAACTGTGCCCTTAACCTGTCGTATGCCCAGCAGATATTCGAAAATGTACGCAACCGTCGAGCCGAACATCGGATGACTGTGCGAACGGCTTCGGTTGCTGTCCCAATATTCGTGGAAGGATGTTGCGCCGTTTCTGCGCCAATGCTCATAACCCTGGTCACCGTTGTTTGTCATCAGGTCAACCGCGAGGTCGCTGTCACCGTTTTCAAACAACACTCTTGTTACTATGTCCGTTGCAAAAATACCCGTATCGTAGTAGCCGAGCTTTTTATAATAGCTGACCATATTCTTATATGTATTCTCGTTGCCGAGTCCGATGTCAACGGCAAATGAATTAGCACCCTGAACATTCATCACGAAGTTATCATCAAAAGCGTTGAAATATGCCGCGGTTATAACACCCTTGCGGTATTTTATTTTCTCTTCGTATTCAGCAATGTCCTCATCCTTGCCGATAATCGACGCAATTTCACACATCTGCGTTAACGATTTCACCATAAAGTACGTGTTGACCATCGGTGCAGGAATAATAACCTGCTGATTATGGGATGTTATGTCTCTGTCAGGGTAAAGGATATTCGGTCCGCACCAGTCTCCGAGACACCACTCGCCTTTTTTATCACTTGTGATAACACCGTATTCCGTGTGTGCCTCAAGATAATCAATGTAACGGCGCATATTGTTGTAATATTTTTCAAGTATTGCCTTGTCACCGTAATGACGGTAAAGCTGATACGGCACCTCAACAATTGCGCAACCCCAACCGCCGGGGCCTCCGCCGCTTCGGAGATACGGTGCTGTGTACTGGATGTGACCACTGAGCACATCCTGTCCGTCAGCAATGTCCTGCATCCACTTTTCATACAGCTTTCTTGCATCAAGAATTGTCAGCACGGCGTTACATGTAACCTGTCCGTCACCCGTATAGCCTCGTCTTTCAAGATGAGGACAATCTGACGGATGACCCGTGTGCATATTGCAAAGCATTGTATGTATAAACGTTTTGTAAATCCAGTTAAGAGTCTCGTTATCGCAATCAAAGGTCGAAGAAACAGGCACATCCGCATAAACAACCTTAACACTTTCAGGCACGGCATTGCCGATAACCTCAAAGTATCTGAATCCGAACCATGTAAATTCAGGCTGCACAAGCCTTTCTTTACCGTCAGATACAACAGTAAACTGCTGACCGTGGACGTGTGTCGGGTCAAGACTGCCGTCAGGCTGACACTCTTCCGAAAAATTAACAATTATTTTCTCGCCCTTTTTCCCCGTAATTTTCAGAAGCGGATAACCCGTCGTATTTTCACCGCAATCGTATACAACCGATGTCGGAGTTTCTTTGATTGCCTTGACAGGAATTTCTCTTATAAGCTTATCCCACGGGCAGTCAGTCACGCAGTATTCGGTTTCGAGTGGCTCTGTAACTACGGCATTTGCCCACTCTGAATCGTCAAAATCGGCATCAAAGCAGTCACTGTGATTTTCAAAATCGTGATGCTCCTCCCAGGTGAAGTGGTACTGACAGACAGAGCTGTTACCGATACGACAGTTTTCATCGGAAACGAAGTGTTGAACACCTGCTTCACCTTCAGCCGTGATGCAATAAATCACTTTCGGAAGGCCAAAAACACGTTCATTGTAAGTGTACCATCCTCCACCGTAGTGAACAGCAATGGTGTTTTTACCCGTTTTCACAAAAGGAGTTATGTCAAACTCAGGTACATACACTCTGTGAGCCGAAATCACCTCGTCAATCGGGTCGCACGTGCCTTCAAAATCCGAAGACAGCGGAAGAAACGTGTCGGAATTGATACAGATACCGTTTATATAGCATTTGAAAAAGCCGAGACCAAGGACATTCAGCGAAACCTTCTGCACTGATTCGACATCAAAATATCCTCTTAATACAGCAAAGCTTTTTGCAGTGCGACATTCGGCACCCACCCATTTTGCATTATGGAAAAAATATTCCTGTTTCATTTGCACTCACCTCTTCGATGATTATACCACATCCCTGCGTTTTGTTCAATGAGTTTTATCAATACAGTTCAATCAGCCTGAACGCAACCACCTCCCCTCTGTGCGCGTGGTCAAATCTTTCCCGGTAAACCGCGTAACGCAACATCAGTTTCATTTGCACCGTATCGGTTATTCTACCCGTTCCGAACCTTTCAACAAACTCAGTCAGACGATTTGAGTCCATAAAAATCATAACAGGTTCCATTCCGTCGGTGTCATCACCGAAATCGATTCTACCTCCTATTCTTACCGTGTCTCCGGGCTTTGCTGAAAGCAAATCGGTTTCACTGATTGCCACTCTGCGAAGTGCACTGTTGTTGAATTCAACCGTTGCTTCAAACACTTCTCCGTTGTGAAGTGCAGGTCTTAACCTCATTTCTTTAAATTCTTCTCGGGTAATTTTCATCTTCAATCACCTCGTCGGTAAATTTCCGTATATCAAGAACTCGTCAACATAGTAAAAATATGTTGGCGATATTAACTCTGCGTATTCACGAGCTGAAGCCTCAACCGTCTGATTATAGTACAGTTCAAAGTCCTCATCGCCGTTGACATAATTTGCGAAATCCTTCTTGTACTCAAGAGAGTCACGGAATATCGGCATATTCTTATATCCGTCATCCAGCTGATCATAAAGATCAACACACATATGCTGATAAACATGCATACTCTCGTGCAAAAGAGTTCTTACCACATCCTCAGGAGGAGAACTTTTCACATGCTCAATATCCAGACTGATTCTGTGCTCCGTGTTATTGTATGAACCCGCGATATCGCGTTCAAGATCATTTGCAACAAGATACACCTCGTGATTAATGCCGAATTTTCTCATCTCGATATTCTTGATGACTCCAAGCACATTCATTTTTTCAGACACACTGAGTTTTCTCCACTTCGCTTCATCGATCTGTACAAGTGTTTCGATATGATTCTCAATCGTCCACTCTCCGTATCTTGAATCCGTTATATCCGAATCAACATCTGCACTTACAATACCGTAACCGAAAAGCATACCTGAGCAGGTATAGAACGTAACTGCCAACAACATAACCGTCGCAATCGTCCTGACACCAAGCAGACCAAACTTTATGCGTTTGCGCATTATCGGCACAATGTTGTTTCGGTTTCCTGCTTTCCTTGTCATAACTATAGCCAAATAGCCGACAGACAAAAATACCGTAACTATAAATATAGCCGTGTACACATCCGTAATGTATCGGTATGTCGAGAGTGCTGCGTAAATTTCAAACGGCAATGAAATGTTTACAAGCATACTGACAAGGTTTCGTCTTTTTTTAACTGTAATCAGCGTGCCGAGAGGAATCAAAACAATCAGCAATGCCCAATAAACTATTTTTGATTCTACTAAGTTCATTCCCTGCAGACAGGAAAAACACGCAAAACGGAACAACACCGCAAACAGTAAACTGAAGAGCAGTGTATACCATATAAATCTTTGCACGCTGAGTGTGTTTCTGTTTTTCATAACAACCCTCTTTTTCTATCTGATTTTCAGTTGTTGTGTACAATTAAGTCGCAGTCTGTGCATCGCAGACTGTGACTGTGCGTTTTAATCAGTTTGCGTCTTCTTCAGATTCAATACTGACAATGCTGTCAAAATCAACCTTTTCAGGCAAAGTCTCATCTTTCGCACCGGAACGTTTTCTCTTCGGAAGAATTCTGTTCTTACGTGGCTTTTTCTCCTTCGGAGCAGCATCACAGGCTTCATTGTCAACATCATCAAAAAGTTCCTCAATCTCAGCAAGCAATCTTTCCTCTGTTTCGGAATCTATTTCCGTGTCGTCATAATCGCATTCTTCGATTTTTTCTCTGATAAGATTGAAAATTTTCTTCATATGCGCATCATACACCTTTTCAACATCAGCCTCTTCGGGTGTAATAAGCCTAAGATTTGCAATTTTATCAAGCACAGTTTCGAACACATCAAGTATTTTGATACACTCAACCTCCAACAAGCGGAAGGAAGCTGTGCTGATAGGTGCATCATCAAAACGCTGTTCAGCCTTTATGTACAGTGTACCGTTATCTTCAATGTGGAGTGTGCAGCTCTTGAAGCTTTCATTAATCTTTGCGATATACTCACCAACCATTGCACGGGATGCCGGTGAGCAATATATTCCCGGTGCAATCTCCATCATCACGAGATCGGCATCACTGTCAATTCTCGTATTAACATAGTAAGTTCTGTTTTCAGTTCGGATAAAAGCAATAAAACCGCTTCCGTCAAATTTTTCACCAACACAGCCGGGTAACATTTTACTGTAATGCACTCTGGCATTCTCTACAGTTTCATAAAAGTAATCTGACATATGTGACATCTCCTTTTTATTTCGTTAATAATGTTAAAACATACATTTTTAACCTGTTTTTAACAAATTCGGTAATAAAATACATATTTTTTTGCATTGAAAATAATAATTAAATAATTTTTTGTTGAAACAGTGTTATTTTATCATGTTTATTGACATTAAAACGGAAAAAGGACACCTCATCATCAGATGAAGTGTCCTGTGTCAACGATATGTTATTGTTCTATTTTCTTTGCTGTATTTTATATCTGTAATCTTTTATCCTGCACTGTAAATTATATACTGTAATGTTAAAGCTTCACCGTACCACCACATATATAGTTATATACGCAGTTTACTGTTTTTGATCATTTTCTTCAACTGCTAAATTCACAATAGTATCCAAACTCTTGCACAGAATTTTCTGATATTCGTGGCCTCCGTCTACCGCACAGTTACCACAACTGCAGCTCACATAGTCGTGGCCGTGTTTTGATTCGATTACATCTCCGCACAGTTTACACTGTATCGCATTTTTTACTAATTTACCCATTTTCAGCTCTCCTTAAAGATTATATTCTTTAACTATCCTGTCTAATATCTCCGTATCTGCAGGACAGAAGTTGTATTCCGGTATTTCTTCGGGTGTGATCCACAGTATATCATTATGTTCCAGCTTCTGCGGCACACCTTCAGCAATGGTAGCATTAAACAGGGTAAGATGCACCGTAATATCGGGATATTCGTGAACAACATCCATAAACACATCGTCTACAGACAGCGTTACCGCTAATTCTTCCCTACACTCACGGATAAGAGCCTGTTCTTTTGTTTCACCGGTTTCAACCTTACCTCCGACAAATTCCCAGAGCAAACCTCTTGTCTTGTGCGCAGGTCTTTGGCATATCATAAACCTGCCGTTATCCCATATCAAAGCAGCAACTACCTCTACCATGGCAACCTCACCTCGTTTACCCTTTTTGCCATTATACAATAATCTGATAAATTATTCAACAAAAATCCCCGTTCCGAAGAACGGGGAAGTTAAGAAAAATCTACCTTATGTAATGGAAAAAGCACTCGCTATTGCAAGTGCTTTTCCTGGTACGAATGACAATAACGGATTACCTAAAATACATTTTCACGGCGTTATCATACACATTCTTTCGCACCATAAAAGCCTCTTCATAGTATATATGAGGAGATAAAAT
>JAZROM010000043.1:0-30372 GCA_045648745.1 Acutalibacteraceae bacterium
CGAGTTTTGTATTGATAATGTCAAATGCTCAAGTATGGAAGGCTTTTTACAATCGCTGAAGTTCAGAAACGTCAAGAAGCAGAAGCAAGTATGCTTGTTATCGGGAAAAGGCGCTAAAAATTCAACAAGACATACCATTGCACAATTAAGATGGAGAATAACTCACAATTTGTATTGGCAAGGTAAACAAATAAATCGCTTTTCTGATGAATATCAAAAGTTGCTTGACAGAGCATATTGTGAGCTTTCAAAAAACACAGCTTTTATAGAGGCATTGGAAAATACGGCTGAAAAAGAGCTGGTTCATTCAATTGGAAAAAATGATGCTCGAAAAACTGTTTTGACTGAGTATGAATTCATTTCGAGGTTGAATAGAATTAGAGGTGAAGTATTTAATAGGTAGAATGTGTTATGATATATGTAACAGGTGACACGCATGGAGATATTAATAAAACTTTCGTCATAAAACATAAGGAACGAGAGAATTAAACTCCATTGCTGTCGACTTAAATAATAACAGTTTCTCTCTTGCTTCGATATTTTGAACACGATATTATTATGTGGCCAATGATAATACCAAATGGTATAAAAATAACAACTGAACAACTTTCATATATTACATATTAGCTTTTATTAGGGAATTTATCCCGAATAAAAGCTTTTTGTTTTTTATTAGAATAATGTTTTAAAAAAATTATCAAAAATTTACAGAAAACGCATCCCCCCCTAAATTTGAAGGTCTAAGTATAGTCCATAATGTTAAATGTAATCTGAAGAAAGGAGATAACGATTATGACACACTCACGAGACCGACCTTTAACATATAAATGAGCAAACAAGTTAAAAACATAACACAAAATGTTAGAAAATACAACTTCGGAGGAAAAGTTATATGTTAAAGAAAACTTTATCAGTAGTACTTGTTATTTTAACGATTTTCAGTACTCTTACTATTGCTGCAAGTGCAGCTTCTTATCAGACCGGACAGTATCAGGTTGCAAGTAGCAGTGGAGTTAATGTAAGACCCTCGATTAATTCATCTTCCCGCTATGGTGCAGCCTCAAAAGGAACATCTTTTAAAGTAACTCAGGTTAACGGTAACTGGGGATATACCCCATCTGTTCGCTGTGCTAACGGCAGCACCGTATCCGGTTGGATATGCTTGGATTACTGTACATACAAGGGCTCCGGTCATACCCACAACTTTAACGGCGACAGATATTACCAGAACGCTCATCCTCATGAGATAAGTGTTCGTTGCACGAGCTACAACTCCTGTGGTGGCTGGAAATGGACCGGCGAAAATTACAAGGTTAAGGGTTGTTCTCAGTGCTATCCTGATACAGCTACATACTACACTCTTTCTTTTAACGCAAACGGCGGACAGAATTGTCCTTCTTCTCAGCGTGCAAAGAAGAACACTTCTTTTGCTATCTCTTCACAGATCCCCAGCCGATCAGGTTATTCTTTCCTTGGCTGGAGCACTTCAAAATCAGCATCTTCTCCTTCTTTCTATCCGAACCAATCAGTTTCATTGGGTGGTAACGCCACATTGTACGCGGTATGGATGAAAGGCAGCGTAAAAACTTCCTATTCTCAGCCACTCAATTCCGGTACAAAGTACTATATCACTCCGGCTTGTGCCACGGGCAGTGTTCTTGATGTAGACGGTGGCAACACATATTCAGGAACAAATCTCCAGATTTGGCAAAAAGCAAACGTCAAGAATCAGCAGTTTGAGGCACGTTATTACGGTTCAGGTTATTATTACTTCGTAGACGTGAATAGTGGTCTTGCTATTGATGTCAGCTCAGGTGTCCCATTCAATGGACAGAATATCCAGGTGTATAGTGTTAACAAATCGGATGCACAGCTGTTCAGATTGATTTCTGCAGGCAACGGATACTACTACATTCAGTCAAAGCTTAACCCTGCCTACTATCTCGATATAGACAATGCTGGCTCTGCAAACGGCACAAACGTACATTTATATGTTGGAAACTATTCTTCGGCACAGAAGTTCAAGTTTACTAAAGTTGCCACATCAAACTACACAGGCTATGCTACTTACAACGGTGTGAATTATGAGAGTATTCTCAGCAAAGCGTTGTCTTCAGGCAAGATTACAAGAACAGAATACAATAACCGTATTTCAGTTCTTAAAGAAGCCAAGGAAATGGTAACCATCTTGTGGACAGCTCCGGTTTCATTCCATACATGGAAAAGCAGTTCAGGCTCTTACAACAGCAATAAGAAGATGGTTTATACGGGTTCACCTTCTTCATACAGCACCTTTACAAAGGGCGTCACATACCAGGGCATCCCTTACGCTGCGAATGCAGGATATAACCAATATAACGATTCTTCATGGCGTAGTCTTATAACCAAAAGCGGAATCAAAACGTCTGACCTTGAAGGCACGGTCAATTACCTCGGCACTAAACGTTCACAGTGCACCTCAAAGGGTGTAGACTGCAGTGGCTTTGTCTACAATGCCTATAAGACACTTGACAACTACAAAGCAGGTTATCTTACAACCAATAGTTTGCTTAAGTCCTCTTCTTGGAAAAAGATAAGCGCATCTTCAGCACAGCCTGGTGACATCCTTTTGAAATCAGGACATGTTATGATTTTTGTAGGCAAGACCTCAAGCGGTAAGATTGCCGTAATGGAGTCAACCGCTGACGGTACAAACGGATATTCAGGCTGTCGTTACTTCGAATTCAGTTCAGTTTCAGGCTACAGCTATTACAGATTTACCGGTATCGCAAAGTAACGGTACATATTATATCATCAACAGATAGATATTGATTAGCAGAACTTACGGCTCATCAGCACCTTTTAGGCTGCTGATGAGCCGTAACATATATCATCTTTAAAATGACATTGATTGACACGTTTAGAACTGAATTAGCACAGAAACTCGACCGCCCAAAAGAAGTACCGACTTTCAAACCATCGGTAGTGTTCGGATTTTGTGTCTACAATTTAAATTCGCAGTAAATAATGAAACAGGTCAATCCTTTATTTCTTAACATAAACCGTATTCTTACCCGCACCGAGTTTTTCGGTGTAACCGTCGGCGGTCAGGTGGCGCTCGACGGTGGAAGCGCTGAGGCTCGGGCAAAGTTCGAGAATATCTCTCTTTGAAAATTTGCCAAGCTTGTTGTCGATAGCACGGTTGTATTCGTCGCAGATAGTCTGCATTACTTATTTTTTTCATTATGAGCAAAAATACAACTGAAAAATTTTGTTAAAATAAACAACGGGACACCTTTTTGCGACAAAGCCACCGTTCCGTGACAGAGTTGTTTTTAAAACAATTCGCATCTCACGGCACCTCAGCGGACGAACAACACTTAATGCATATCCGTATTGCTCCTTCACCCACAAGCAACAAGAATCTGTCCCTGTGTGAGAAACTCCTATAGCCTGTGTCTTCATTTTTAATATGTTAGATAAAGATATTTTTAAAACATAAAGCAATATTATTGAAATCCAATCAACTTGAAATTGAATACATTTATGCTATAATTACTTTGAAAAGACGCTAAAACGAGGTGCAAATATGGAAAAATACGAAAGCAGCAAAGCTACACAGCTTGCTCAGAACGAGTTTTTTAAATATGATTTTGAAAACATAGAATTGCCCGGCAAAGAATATATTGATGCTCTCAACAATACATCCTTTTTCACTGATAAGTTGATTGAACGAATTCGAAAATCAGGATATGACGGAGATTTATGCGACACGAATCAGCTTGCAAGCTATGTGCTGAACCGTTGTAAAATTGAAGATATATCAATCAGCCGTCAGAATATCACAAACTGGCTTTCGGGTGGCACACCTGCATCAAGTTCGGCAGGTCGTGATAATGTCTATAAGCTTTGCTTCGCTCTCGGAATGAATGAAATGCAGACGGGCGAATTCTTTCTCAAAGCATATCTTGAACGTCCATACAACTATAAAAATGTTACTGAATCCGTTTATTATTTCTGTCTGAAAAATAAATTAAGCTATACCAAAGCGACGGAAATACTTCAGAAAATCGAAGAAATTCCTTTAGTCGACAAGAAAGACGCAGACGATGTGACAGAAATTATCGGTTGTGCTGTTGATTCAATATGCGACGAAAAAGCTCTGATTGAGTTTCTTTCCGAAAATCGTACCTCCTTTTCAAAACAGAATAAAACGGCCACTTCGGCAATCAATACCCTTCTTTCCGAATGTATGAAACTCGCACCCGACGAATATTCAATAACAAATCCTCACGAAGACAATATCAAAGTGACTAATGTTGATGAGCTTCTGAATGTTATTTACGGTTACTCTGCAAGAGCGACCGAAGGTTTCGAAGAAAAGAACGGCAAAGCAGTCCCAAAAGCTGTGTATAAAGAAAGTATCAGCGAATCAAAATTCCCTGAACTTATCAAGAAAAACTTTCCGCAACGCCAGCAATTTGAAAATATCGACAAAAACAAAGCTTCTTATGATGTGATAAGAAAAGCTCTCGTTATGTTGAATTTTTATCATTTCTTTGCTGATGCAACAATCAGCGGTGCTGACCTTGAGAGCGGTTTGTTTGATGAGTTTATTGCTGAAATGAACGAAGTTCTGGAAAAATGCGGATATGTTCAACTTTATTGGCGAAATCCGTATGACTGGATGATAGGCTACTGCGCCTGCTCACCAAGTCCGCTTGCAGAATTGCGTGACCTGATTTACGAATATTATCAGGGTAACGAAGAGATTTATCAGGACTGATTAAAACCTTTTTGCAAATGCTACTGTTATATTTGCTATCATAGCAGCAACAGGAGGAATGAAAATGAATCGCTATCTTGAAAACGGTTATACGTTTAAAGTAAATGAGAAAAAAGGTTCTTTTGAAATCAAAGAAACTATCGGTTACGGTGCGTCGTGTGTTGTATACCGTGCTGAATTTACCGATGAAAACGGAAACATTACAGAACATATACTCAAAGAATACAACCCTAAACACATTGAGCTTTTTCGCGAAAACACAGGTGAACTTGTGCTTGAAAACGAAGATGAAGCGGAAGATTTCGCTTCGGGGGCAGAGCGTTTTATTGCAGGATATCAGAAACAACTTGATATCCGCAGAATCAGCGAGTTGAAAAATGTAACAACAAATATTCAGGATATATACTGCGCCAACTCAACGCAGTATATAGATATGACATGTTTCAACGGTCTGACTTACAGCAAGGTGAACGAGAAATCGCTTTACGACCTTGTGCGTCGTATAAAGGCTTTGACTTGCGTTATCGGCAATTATCATAATGCAGGCTTTTTGCATCTTGATATCAAGCCTGAAAACATCTATACAATTCCCGAAACTACCGAATTTCTGATGCTGTTCGATTTTGACAGCGTTGTTGAAAAAAACAATATCGGCAGTAACTCTGTTCTGTCCTATACGATGTCTTGGGCGGCGCCAGAACAGATAACCAAAGCACATTCTAAAATATGCGAAGCGACAGACCTTTTTGCTGTTGGTGAAATTCTTTTTTATCAGATTATGGGGCGTCATTCAAGCGCAAGGGAACGCCGCAGCTTCGCTGATTATCAATTTGATTGTGACTCAGCGATTTTTGAAAACACAAATCCCCGTGTTTATCCGTTGCTCAAAGAAATTTTTCATAAGACCATCTGCACAACGGCAGACAAGCGTTTTCAGTCTGCAGATGATCTTATCAAAGCTCTTGACAGGGTTATTGCACTTGCCGACCCCAAAGCACCGTTTATTAAAAGCAGTCTGCCCGAGCTGCAAAGCTTTTTTGTCGGACGTAAAAATGAAATTGAAGAGATTCATAACCGTCTTAATGACAATCGTATCTTATTCGTCAGCGGTGTCGGCGGTATAGGCAAGAGCGAGCTTGTAAAGCAATATGCAAAAAAGTATAAAAATGAATATGATGCAGTGATTTTTGCACCGTATGTCAGCAATATGAATATGCTCATCGCTGACGATACAGCCGTGCCTGTCTATAACCTTTTCAAGTATCCTGAAGAGCAGTCTGAAGAGCAACCTAAAGAGTACATTGAGAGAAAATGGAGAAAGCTCAAAGAGCTTTGCGACGAAGGCACATTGATTATTGTTGATAATCTCGACCGTGACGATGATCCGGATTTAAACAAGCTTCTTGAACTTGGATGTAAGCTTCTCGTCACTACACGAGTTGATTTCTGTGATTACGGTTACGAGCAGTTGAATGTCAGAACTCTTGCAGACCGTGAAGAAGTCAATGCAATTTTCAACGAGTACTACAAAAAGCCTCTTGATGAAAAATCAAAAGGCTTTGTCAGGGAGATTATTGACATCGTTGACGGACATACAATGACCGTCGAGCTTCTTGCAAAGCAGATGACGGCAGGCCGAATTACGCCCGAAAAGATGCTTTCAAAACTTAAAGAAGGCGGTATCGGCGACAGCGGTAAAGAGAAAGTACTCACGAGTAAAGACGGTGTCCGTTCTGCCATGCGTGCATACGAGCATATCCGTGCATTGTTTGATGTTTCAGGTCTCAGCGAAGATGAGGTTTATATCCTTGCCAATCTTTCACTCATTCCGCATACGGGTATTCCGACGGAATTGTTTCACGATTGGTGCGAACTGGACGGATATGACGATATAAACGAGCTTGTTCATACAGGTTGGGTAAGGTGCGACAAAGAAAAAGATTTCCTCTCGCTTCATCCTGTTATCGGTGACCTTGTTTTTGATTTGCTGAATGAGCGGAATGTTGATGTTGAAAAATTATTAAGTAACTTAACCGAATTTTTAAAAAAAGAAAATTTTGAAAACAGTGGTTTTGAAGGTGTTTCTGAACTTGCGATTTTTTTAAGTAAATTTTCTATAAAAACAGGTCATATTACAACTACATATGCAAAAAAACATAATTTTTTAAAAATAATTATATTTTTATATGATACTACAGGGACACTTAACAATCAACTGTACAAATTTAAAATAGCCGAAGAATTTTATATTAAAGCTTTAGAAATCAAGAATAATATTTATGGAAAAAAACATATAGAAACGGCGACATCTTATAACAATCTTGGCTTACTTAATGAACAAATTGGTTGTTGGTATAAATCAGAACAATATCTTCTATATGCTTTAGAAATCCGTAGAAATTTTTATGGAGATGAGCATGTCGACACTGCCCACAGTTATCATAATTTGGGAGTACTTTGTAGGCATTTTGGTAACTTACAGAAAACCGAAGAACATTGGAATAAAGCCCTAGATATTCGCAAAAAAATCCATGGCGATGAACATGTTGATACTGCAACTTCTTATAGTGATCTAAGTATACTTTATGAACAACTTAGTGACTTCAAAAAAGCTGAAGAGTTTGCTATTAAAGCTTTAGAAATACGAAAAAAGCTTTGTGGTGAAATGCACATTGAAACTTCCAATTCTTATAACAATTTGGGCGTACTTTATTATAAACTTGGTGACTTTACAAATGCTGAAAAATATTATATTAAGGCATTAGAGATTTACATAAAAGTCTACGGATATACACATGTTTATACAGCTACAGCTTACAGTAATCTTGGAGTGCTTTATATGCAGCTGGGTAATTTTAAAAATGCGGAAGAATATTTAATTAAGGCTTTGGAAATTCGCAAAAAAATTTATGGAGAAGCGCATGGTGATATTGCTACATCGTATAACATTCTCGGAACACTTTATAAGCAAGTTGGTGATTTAAAAAACGCTGAAGATTTTTTGATTAAATCTTTAGAGATCCGTGAAAAATTTTATGACACGGAACATGTTGTTATTGCCCGAACCTATAACAACCTAGGTAAATTGTATATAGAACTTAATGAGTTTAAAAAAGCTGAAGATTTTTTCTGTAAGGCTTTGAATATCCATAAAAAAACTTATGGGGATGAACATATTGATACTGCTCATAGTTATCACAATTTTGGTATACTTTATATGCAACTTGACGATTTTAAAAATGCAGAATTATATTTATTAAAAGCTTTAAAAATTTATGAGAATGTTTATAGTGACAAACTAGTCAACACCTCCTATGGATATCATATTTATCGTAATCTAGGTTTACTTTACAGGCAAATTGGTGAACTTGAAAAGAGTAAAAAATATTATTGTAAAGCATTATATGTTGTTCGCAAAATTTTCGGTGATGAACATAAAATCACGCAAGAAATATGTAAGTCTTTAGAAGAAATAAAAAAACTTCTTGCGCTCAACAATTAAGAAAAGAGGGTTGTACTTGAACGATACACTATGTTTTAAAAGTCCTTATAAAATAACTTGTCAGCTACAAATAGGTTACAAACAAATATACAAAGCATCTAAAAATAAAAATAATTATCTTTGTATTAAATGTTTTGAAAATACTAATGGTTTGTACTTTTTTGTGAGTTGCCAAGGGGAAATGTTATATATCGGAAATTCAAACAGCAAAAGATTATGTAGTAGGGTTTCACAACATTTCAAGGATAATGACACCGGAGGGTTAAGATATAAACTAAGAGACAACCGTGATTTGTTGGAAGAGCTAAACAACTCTGTGCTATATATTTTTCCACGCAGTAATCAAGAAGAAGTTTCTGAAGCAGAAGAAGCATTGATTAAGCTGTATCAGCCAAAATTTAACAATTATTTAAAATAATGTGATTTTTTATTGCCACCTTCGGGTGGCTTTTTTCATGCGTAAAATCGTTTTACAAAACCGATTAACCGATATGTTTTAATATAGCCACAGTCAAGACAACACGCAAGGAGTGTGAACTGAATGAGTCAATACATCTTGAAAAAGCGTTGCGTCCACTGCGGCAGGGAATACTCATACAATCCTTCCGCCGGTGACTACGGTAAGGTTTGCAAGAAATGCGGAAAGCATCAGAGCCTTCCTTACCCGAAAACAAAGGGATGTAAAACCGTTTTACAAACCATGAAAAAGCACATGTTAAAATAGCCACACAAACAAAAAACAACCTACTCAAAAAGGAGAAATCAATATGAAAAAGATTCTTAGCAATGGCACAACCCTCGGCAGCATCCTCGGCGTGTTAGGCTCAATCCTGTGCATCGTCGCAGAAGCGGTATCAGCTGCAGGAGCCAACAGCAACACAAAGTAAGGTTAACCTTACACAAACCAAAACAAAACAACAAAAAACACATTACTTAAACAAAAAGGAGAAATTAACATGGAAAAGATTTTTTGCAGAGCAACAGAGGGTGCAACCCTCGGCGGTATCATCGGCGGTGCTATCGGCACCATACTCGCAGCAGGCGCAGCCGCTGCCCTCGGTCCCGCATCCGTTCCCGTTTTGTGCGCAGTTGCAGGTGCATCTGCAGCGGCAGGCGGAGCGTCAGCAGGTGCCATCGGCACACTCGTCGGCGGAGGTGTAGGTGCAGCCGCAGGCACAGCCGAAACAATCTACGACAAAAAGCACGGTAACTGACAGTAACCGTCAAAAAAGCAAGGTCACAAAAATGACCTTGCACAACAAGATTCAACTAAAAGAAAGGAACGATTTCTATGAAAAAAACAGAACTCTTCTCATTGGCAGCAAGCCTTTTGAGCCACGCAACAAGCGCAAGTCCGAGCCAGACACACGGCCCCGTTGTAAAAACAGGTCCGACAGCGGGTCAAAACCGCAGCCGAAACAAAAACGGTCAGTGGCGCAAAAAGCGCAGTGACGCAGGACAAAAACGCTCCTAAAAGAGCCATACATCAGCGGAGGTGATAACTCTGAAAAACAACACAGGCAATACCCCCGACAGCAGCACGCTGATAACGGGATGCTGTCACGCAACAGACAGCATCCTCTGCCCTTGCTGCGGATATGATATACCTCTGAACAGCACAATCTGTCCGCAGTGCAAAGTGCGAATTATAATAATTCGCAGAAACAGAAAAACAAGCTGACCTCCGAAGAGAATCATTCTCTTCAAAGAGAAAAGTTCTGCGAAGTTTAAAAAACTCGCAGAACTTCATCTATATCCGGACGACACGAAAAATCTTCACTGCACATCGATATAATCATTTCAGACTGTTTTTCACTCATAGTCTCAAGATTTTCCGTTGATACATCATATGAATTAGTAAAGATTTTTACAATCATTTTACCAAGGGCATATATATCAACCTTTGCCCAGTCAATTTTATCAGAATCCAGATCTTCGGAATAAAGCTCCGGCGCAAAAGCTTCCCGAAGTTCTTCCTCAGATAATTTATCGCTTACTGCGTAGAAAACGGTATATTCGGCAAATTCATCCGTATCTTTTACACAGTCAAAGTTGATTAACAACGGTTTTAAGCGATTGCGTATTTTGCATATAAGAAAGGCTGCCGTAGACAGGCTTCTGTGATAAAACGGCGGGTCAGCGTGATGCATAGATGCAACTCCGCGGACAATACCGCGTATAATCTCCGTTTTTTCATCATAGCTGAGCTGTTTAAGATATTCATCGGTCATACTATGAGGAATAGTCGGCAACGGATACACCCAGTAGCGATAATCTTCGTTGTTCTTGTTTGAAATAAAGGTAGGATGATTTACGATATTCTGCGGTGAATCAATGTTATCCATCCATAACTTATGAACGGTTTCAATGTCGCGCTTCTGCGCATCAGCAAGATGTTCATCTGCGGGAACAAACAGATAAAATTCTAATGATTTTTCACCTTGCTTGACATATATCTGCTTTTTGTTTTCAAGTATTATCCCCAGACTCTCGCGCTGTGATTTCGGTATTGGATAATAAACTCCGAAGGGCAGCAAGCTGCCGTCAAATTTAGCAGAGTGGCCGTAATATGCACAAAGCAGATAAAACAGCTTACGAAAATAATCGCGGCAAACATCATTGGTCGGTATCAAATCAGAAGATTTTTCACCTGAATGCGCATTTTTGCTGGCAAAGCGGAACATCATTCGTATGTACTTCTGGAGTTCGTCTTTAAATACGGATGAATCCCAATTGTTAGTTGATGCTCTTTGCTTTTTCATAAGATTTTCAATTAAATCCACATTTTCGCTGTTTAAGCATAAATCGATAAGCAAGTCCGAATATCCCGTCTGATTGCGTTTTACTTCCTGCGTAATTCTGTCACGAGTTGTCTGCTCGTTAAAACGCATGCCTGAATTTATTATGCGTTTTCTGACTTCCTCGCTTATGGCAAACTCTTCAAGAACTAATCTGTAATTAATAGCGAACGAATCATAGTCACTTTTCAAATAGCGTTCAAGTGTTATACATCTGTTCTGAAGCCTTTCGTGTCCCGACTTTTCAAGAATAAATCCAAGATTTCCGCAAGAAATGCTTAGATTATCAGTGATTTTAATTTCCATAGTTTTTACACCGCCGTGCCATAAGTTCATTTTAACATCTGTTTTACTATTACATTATACCTGATTTGTTTTTTTCAATCAATAGTTTTTTACAGTACGGGAGAATGTGGCACTGTGAGACATTTTTAGTGCACTGCTTATTTTAAAATTGTAACAACAGAAAAAAGGAGGATGCTGATATGCCGAAGAAAAAGAAAAAGGTTTACCACGCGGCGTGGCCCGAATTTTTTGATATACTTCAGACCACATTGTTTGATGCTTTTTTTGAAGATTTTCCACAGGACGAGGTTCCGCAAAACAGCGATATTGACGAAATGCTTGAAAAGCTCAATTCCATCAAAAGAGTAGCAGAGGAAAGAGAAGAACAGGAACGAATCAGAAGAGAAGAAGAAAAATTAAAAAAAGAAGAAGAAAATCGCAAGCTTGAGAAAGAGAAAAAGGAACATGTTGAAGAAGTAACCTCAATGGATCTGCCACTTGATTGGGAAAATGCTTTTTCAAATGATATCCGTACGCAGGGCGTACATATTGAAAGTGTCTCGGACGCTCTGATTATGTGTCTTTCTGAATTGGCAAGGGTTGATATTGAATATATTGCATCAATTACCGACAAAGACTGCAAAACCGTGATAAGCGAGCTGAAAGGTTCCATATACCAGAATCCTGAAACGTGGGACGAATGTTTTTATAAAGGTTGGGAAAGTGCAGACGAATATCTTTCGGGTAATCTGATGAGGAAGCTTCAGGTCGCACGTAAGGTAAGCAGTGAATATAACGGCTATTTCGACGATAATATCCATGCGCTCGAAAAGCTGCTGCCTGATACAGTTTCGGCAAGCAATATTTATATTACGCTCGGTTCTCCGTGGGTCCCTGTTGATATAATCGATGATTTTATAACACATATTATGGGTATAAGAGGTCAACGATTTTCAGGCACAAAGCACGACGAAATAACAGGCACATGGGAAATACCGCACAAAGGCTCGTATTCGCTTAAATATTATGTTGCTTCGTCGCACACCTACGGTACATCCAGAATGAGCGCTTTATATATTCTTGAAAAAACGCTGAATATGAAAAATATTGCCGTTATCGATACCTTTCACAGCTATCTGAAGAAATCAGGTAAAAAGGTTGTCAATAAATCGGAGACGATTCTTGCTCTTGAAAAACAGAACAGACTTGTTCAGGAATTTCAGAAATGGGTCTGGAAGGATTCCGCCCGTAAAAAAAGACTTGAAAGAATTTTTGAAGAGAATTTCGGCAGCATACGCAAACGAAACTTCGACGGAAGTTTTCTCCGCTTTCCCACGATGTCGTCTCAGGTTCAGCTTTATCCGTATCAGAAGGATGCCGTTGCGAGAATACTGTTCAGCCCGAATACATTGCTTGCGCACGAGGTAGGCTCCGGTAAAACATATGTTATGATCGCGGCAGGCATGGAGCTTAAAAGAATGGGTATTTCTTCAAAAAATCTCTATGTTGTGCCGAACAATCTCATCGGTCAGTGGCAGGGGATATTCAAGTCTCTGTACCCCGATGCAAATCTGCTTTGCGTAGAGCCGAAAAGCTTTACGCCGGACAAACGCAAGAAGGTTCTGGAAAAAATCAGGGATGAGGATTTTGACGGGATTATTATGGCATACAGCTGCTTTGATATGATTCCGATTTCAGCAAAGTTTTATATGAATGAGTTGCGTGAAACCGAGCGCAAGCTTGATGAAATGGCAAAAAATCCGCAGAAAGCAACTTCAAGAGTATTTTCAAAGAATGTGCGTATACACAAAGCTCTGACCGAGCTTAAAAAGACGATAGGTAACCCGGACAATACTGTTTTCTTTGACGAACTGGGCGTTACGAGGCTTTTCGTTGATGAGGCACATAATTATAAAAATATTCCGATAGAAACGAAAGTTGACAGGGTACTTGGTATCAGAAGTACGGGTTCGAAAAAATGCCGTGAGATGCTGGATAAGGTGCACATCGTTCAGAATCAGAATAACGGCAGTGGGGTTGTTATGGCGACGGGTACACCGATAACCAATTCGGTGACAGATGTGTTTGTTGTTCAGAAATACCTTCAGGGTGGCGAGCTTGCAATGCTTGACCTGCAGAGCTTTGACAGCTGGGTGGGTATGTTTGCCGAGCGAGTGACGGAGTTTGAAGTTGATGTCGATACTGACAGCTACCGTATGGCAACAAGATTTGCGAGGTTTCATAATTTACCCGAATTAACATCGCTGTTGTCGTCCGTTGCCGATTTCCATAAGGTTGACAAGCTGTCCGAGATACCTGATTTTACGGGATACAGCGATGTTCTGATACCAAAAACGGAAGAGTTTTCGGACTATCTGAGAGATATTTCCAACCGTGCCGATGATGTTCGCAGTGGACTTACCAAACGAACTGAGGATAATATGCTCAAGATTACAACCGACGGCAGAAAGGCGGCTCTTGACCTGCGTCTCGTTGAGCCGAAAACCTCTTTCACATACACATCAAAGGTTGCACATTGTGCAGAGAATGTTTTTGAAGTATACAGGAAAACTCAGATGAAAAGAAGCACACAGCTGATTTTCTGCGATGTTTCTACTCCGAAGGCAGGGTTTAATATTTATGACGAGTTGAAGCGACTGCTGACAGGAATGGGAGTACCCCGTGAAGAAATAGCTTTTATCCACGATGCCGAAACAGAAAAGCAACGCAACAAGCTTTTTGCTGATTTCAGAGCAGGTAATATACGGATTCTGATAGGCTCAACATTTAAACTTGGAACGGGAGTCAATGTTCAGGATAAGCTTATTGCCCTGCACCATCTCGATGTACCGTGGCGTCCTGCAGATATGACTCAGCGGGAGGGACGAATTCTGCGTCAGGGTAACGAAAACGATCAGATAGAGATTTATCGCTATATTACTCAAGGCAGCTTTGACGCTTACTCCTGGCAGCTTCTTGAAACAAAGCAACGCTTTATTTCGGCTTTGCTTTCGGGCTCAGTGAATTGCAGAAGCGGTTCTGATATTGAGGATACAGTGCTTAATTATGCAGAGGTAAAAGCATTGGCGATAGGAAATCAGCTTGTGAAAAAGCGTGTTGAAACTGCAAATGAACTGGAGAGATATCAGGAGCTTCAGCGAAAGGCTGTGGAAGAACACATCCGTATAGAAAAAGAGCTTCTCGGATTGCCGGGGAAAATCGAAAATCAGAAAGAACTGATTAAAAACTGCGAGTCCGACCTGGTTTTCTATCAGTCAAATCGAAAAGAGTATCAGGCAGATGAACGCAAAGAACTCAGAAAAATTCTTTTTGATTCATTAAAAGAAAATGTACTCAAACCAAAGGAAACTCCGAGCATAACATATCAGGGATTTCGAGTTATCTTTCCAGCAAATATGTCTGAAAAGCAACCGTATATCTTTTTGAAAAGAGACGGCAGGTATTTTGTGGAACTTGGCAACAGCGAACTCGGAATACTCGTGCGTATTGATAATTTTCTTGAAGCTATGCAGCTTCATCTTGAAAAGCTGAAAGATATTTACCGTGATTATTGCAGCAGGCAGACATCTCTTCAGCAAGAGATCACATTGAAGCAGGACTATACTGAAAAAATTCTGGATGCACAAAAGCGTCTTGAAAAGCTTGATAAAAAACTGGGAGTGAACAAAAATGAGTGAAGTAAAACTTACAAATATTCCGTCAATGAATATCAACAGTATAATTGACAATCTGGCAAATGCCTATTGCGAAATCATCAATAAAGGTATGCCGTTAAAAACTCTGCCTTCCGTTATGCTCTGGGGTGCACCGGGTATAGGTAAATCGCAGGGAATCCGTCAGCTCGCTAAGCGCATTGAAGAGGGTACGAAAAAAAAGACCGTTGTCACCGATGTCCGTCTGCTTCTTTTTAATCCGATTGATCTGCGAGGCATCCCTACATCAAATGAAGATAAGACTCTTGCAGTCTGGCTCAGACCTCATATTTTTCAGATGGATGAAAGCGAGGATACGGTGAATATTCTTTTCCTTGATGAAATCTCTGCAGCTCCGCAATCGGTACAGGCTGCAGCGTATCAGATTACCCTTGACAGAGTGGTCGGCGAGCATAAGCTGCCCGAAAACTGCATTGTTATTGCAGCAGGTAACCGAACGACGGATAAATCCGTTGCCTATAAAATGCCGAAAGCGCTTGCAAACCGTCTTTTGCACATCGAGGCTCAGGGCAGCTTCAAATCGTGGAAAGAATGGGCGATCGGCAACGGTGTCAACGACAAGGTGATAGGCTTTCTTTCCTTCAGGCATAATTATCTTATGAATTTCGACAGTGCATCTGATGACCTTGCGTTTGCAACACCCCGTTCGTGGGAAATGGTCAGCAATATTCTAAATTTTGTCAGCGACGATGTCGATAAGGTATTTCCATTGGTTTCGGGTCTGGTTGGCACGGGGATAGCCGTCGAATTCCGGACATGGGCAAAGGTATATAAGCAACTGCCGGATATTAAGGATATATTTGAAGGAAAGCAGCCTCCACTTCCTGATTCGACGGATGCCATGTATGCGCTGGTGTCTGCAATGACATCCTATGCACGCGAGCATAAGAACGATCTTTCGGGGATTGCAAATGCCATTTCATACGCAAGCAGGATGCCTGCTGACTTTGCCACTGTTATGATGAAGGACTATATGTATATAGACAAGAAATTTAAAGAAAAGCTTATGAACATACCTGTGTTCTCAAAATGGTTACAAACGAAAGGAAAGCTGCTTAATGGCTCTGTCTGAAGATAAAATCAAAAAGTACATACAAAGGCTCCTTTTATCACGGATGCGTATCCTTTGTAACCACGGTTTTTACGGGTTGCTGCTGATGCATATGATATATTCTGTCGACGAGGAAATGGAAACGGCAGGAACGGATGGTGTCAGAATTACTTTCGGTTGCAATTTTCTTGATGAAATCAGCGACAGTGAGCTTGATTTTGTGATGATGCACGAGATTATGCACATTGCCCTTCAGCATTGCCTTCGTGAGGGGGTTTTTGAGCACGAAAGGTTTAATATTGCCTGTGATATTGTTGTCAATTCGAATATTCTCAAGGAAAGCAATATGAAGCTTTCAAGCATCACCATAGGGAAGTACGGCGAATCTATGCACAAAGCTCCCGATGGTAAAGAGGGCTATGAGTATACAGCTGAGCAGGTTTACCATATGCTTTCGCCAAGTCAGAATAAGAAGAGTGGGAATGAAGTTGAAAAATGTGACGATGAAAGATGGGACGATCATTCCGCTTGGGATTCAAATGAAGAAAACTCCACCGTCAGAGACATCTGGATAAAGCGCCTTGAGGATGCGGCGCAGGCAATTGCTGTCCGTGATCCTTCAAACACCCGCGGTCTTCTGCCTATGTTTGCGCAGCGGATTCTGGACGAGTTTCGCAAACCGCAGACCGATTGGCGGACAATTCTTAATGATTTTATTCAGGAAGAAATTGTCGATTATTCATTTTCTCCGCCTGATCGTCGTTTTGATGAAAGTCCTTTTTTTCTTCCCGATTTTAACGACAAAGAAGATACTGTGGAAGATATACTTTTTATGATTGATACCTCAGGTTCAATGTCAGATGAGATGATAGCAGTTGCATATTCGGAAGTAAAAGGTGCAATAGATCAATTTGACGGCAAGCTCAAGGTTTGGCTCGGATTTTTTGATGCTGCTGTTACAGAGCCAAAGCCTTTTGAAAATGAAGAAGAGTTCCGTATAATAAAACCGGAGGGTGGCGGAGGAACGGATTTTGAGGTTATATTTGAATATGTTCATCAGCATATGCAGGAAAAGTTGCCTGCAAGCATAATCATTATGACCGACGGTTACGCACCTTTTCCGAAAGAAACCGTATCCGAAGGAATACCTGTTTTGTGGTTAATCAACAACAAGGATATTGAACCGCCCTGGGGCAAAGTTGCAAGAATTGAAATTTAAAAATCTAGCCTGCAACACTGTTGCAGGCTCATTTATGTGTAATTAACTTTATCGGCTATTTTTCTGATTTCATCAAAATCCCACTGAGAACCTTTTGTTGCAACGACATATCTTTTATCATTCTTTATAAAGGCGACGATGAAATTTGGAGCCCGTAGGTCATAATCATATTTTGTTATCTGCAGATCGGTAATATCTTTTATTACATATGATGTTATACAGCTGTCATCGCAAAACACCAGGTCGGTTTCAACGTGTTCAACAAAAGAATCTAAGCAACAGAAACAAGAAAAAACATAAAACCCTTTCCATACTTTTTCTGCAGATATGAAATCAGTTTCGGTGCATTCATAAATAATATTGTCCGTTAATGTGTCTATCCACTTGTGGACCTCGTTGTCACTGAAGCAATACAAACAACCCGATTCGTCACAGGAAATCGAAGTGTAAAACGGTGACAGTTTTTTCGTTAAAACATTATAATACCTGACAAAACCATTTTCTTTTTCAAGAATAGCAATGTGATTTCCTGTTAAGGTATGAATACTGTCATATTCACAGGATACAACCATTTCGCAATAGATGTTGTTATCCGGACCGGCCGTGTATCTGAAAGCATAAAGCCCGAATTTACCGTTAAGAGAAACGGAAAACAGATTTGTAAAGCCTTTTTCTCCGCAAAAGGTATCAATGTAATCGTAGACACACTCGACAAGAATAATGAGCCTGCCGTTTTCGGTTTTTTCTGCGACACCAAATTTGCCGTCACGGCTGATTATACACAGATCTATGTGCTGAACAAAGAAATCTTCGCTCATTGTTATGTCGGTATAAAATGATTTTACAATTTTTATTTCGGTTGGCATAACATCAATCCTTTAACTCTCCGGGTCTCGGCCACTCAACATCAGGGTTATTTATAATATGTTTATATTTTTCTGCCTCCTGCGGATTGGCAATATCTATTTCTTCTATAATCAATTGTTTAAGATTTTTCAAGGTTTCGATCCCTTTAAATCCTAATTTTGTTTTGTACGAAATAACTGTACCACAGATACATAAATATTCCAGACTCTCAAGTTTTTTGAATTTTGTGTAAAGTCCGCGAATATTGTATACACAGTATTTTCAGTTTGGTAAGTGTATCAAGATTTTTTAGTGTATACATTTTCAGATTCAACCCACGCATATACAGTTCTTTTAGATTTGTAAGTTCTCTGATAAAACTTAGATCAAACGGACAACCGAGTATACGTAAACAGGAAAGTTCAGGCAAAGATTTTAAAAAATCTTTGTTTTTTAATTCTTTTGCCTTCACATGCTCAAAGCATATATGTTTTAGTTTCAGACAGTTTTCAATGCCTGAAAGGTCAAAGAAATCCAAACACTCACAATCCATATATAAATCCAACTTGATTATCAGGCTTTCCAAGTTCGGAACGGCAGACAGAAAATTAAGGTCAGAAATGCTTTGTGAATCAATTTTTAATTCTTTAAGATTTGGAAAAGCGGGCAAAATTTTTCTGATTGTTTCCGCATCCGCATTTTGTTTATAAATTCTATGTATTTCCAATCTTTCAATTTCGTAGAAAGATTCGTTATAGCAAAAGGAAAAAGGATTGTTCAATGCATCGGCAAGTTCAATTGCTTTAACAGCATTTATGGAATATCTGTATTGATTGTTGATGCCCCAATATTCTGCATCACCACATATTGTGTTACAAAGATCTTCTTTTCTGAAAAAATATGAAATCATAATAAACAACCTTTCATTAGACTATAAACAGAGAACCATCTCTTGAGGTAATAATACCAAAAGAGATGGTTTGTTTTCGGTACACATTATGCTTTGATGATATACATTATTTTTACAGTCTGACCTGCATACATGCTTCTGACGAGCTTTTCTGCTTCTGCAGCACCCGTCGCGGAAACAATCGGCTCAGAATGAATGTTGTTAATCAGGCACACAACCTTCCACTGATTCAAAAAAATCACCTCCCGTTACTTTGTAAATACATTGTAACAGGAGGTGTGAGTTGTTTTTGGGAGATATAGTTGTTATTTAAGATTAAAATCTCTATCTACTGTTAAAATTAAATCGCTTGTTTTTCTTGTTTCGGGACGGTTACAAAAGCAAATTTTAGCTCCTATATCTTCAGCATATTTTCTTAAGTCTTCTTTGATTTTGTTGCACCAACAACAATTTTCATCGCCATCCATAACAAGAATATGTGTAGGTTTAAAACATTCAAATTCTTCTTTCATAATTTGCGCCATTTTACCTTCTTGGCGCTCTATTACACTCCATGTGGGATTACCGCCTTTGGGAGAAATAACTTTATAAATATTGGAGTGGCATATATTTTTATACCATTCAAAATCCTGCTCCTGCGCTGTTAATTTGAGATATACTGTTTTAGCGAAACGGAAAAACGGTTTTGAATCAACATATCGCCTTCCTTTTTCAGCATCTCTCTCGTGATGTATCCAATCCATATGATCTCTTTCATAATATTCGTCAAAGCATTCTTCAATTTGCTTTTTATCTACTTCCCAGCTACTGTTGTCGTTTTTTAATACTGAAAGATGGTGTTTGGCATATTTTTCGTTTTCATATTCACCAAATGCTCCTGCTGCTCTACCTACAACCATAAATCGGATTTTGTTATTTGAAGAATAATTTTCACCTTTTCTTGCATATTCAATAATAAAGTTTCTGTTTAATGTGGATGTTCGTAATCTTGGTTTCGCTTCAATTATATTTCTTAAAGCCTCTTCACCAAGGTTAATCACGTTTTTTTTGTATTTTTCAAACTCTGTCATTATTTAATCTCCTTTATTTATCATATTTCTCCACTGCTTTCTGCAGTGAAATTTTGATATCATCCACAAGTCTTTCGGGGGATGTGACGGTTATGTGCTCACCGTACTGCATCGCCCAGAATTTCATTGCCATATGGCTGACTCTGACTTCTGCCGTAACCTCATCATCGGTTTCGTCAAAAAAGCGTACATCACGGCCGAACCAATCTATGATTTCGGTTACGATATACTTCTTTGCTCTGAAGGTTACTCTTTCGGATTTATCGGCAAACATATAGATATGCTCCGCCATATGCTTCGGCAAATCAAGTCCGTTTTTGAGCCCGTCAACCTTTTTCATCGGTTTTGCAGGTGTGTCAAGCAGACGGATATCCGTTATTCTGTCAACCCGGTAGTTTGCAACATTGTCATATTTATCATAGTTGCAGACGAGATAGTATCTGCCGTTTGTTGCAACCATCTGATACGGATTGACTATATACTCTCTTTCTGCACCCTCGCTGTTTGTGCGTGGGTGTTGCTTTTTATCAGTTTGATAATTGTTGTATTTAAAAGCAACCTGACGTCCTTTTTCTATAGCTTCATCAAGAATTTCGATTGTAAAAAAAAGCTCTTTGTTCCGTGGCATATTCTCGGGGAGATTGCAGATGTGTTTTACTTTCGTGCTGAAATATTTGTTTGACAAACCTTCGATTTTTTCAACAAGTTCCTTGCACTGAGAATAGGGAATATGCTTTGAGAAAAGCAGACTGTCAATGAGTAATCTCAACTCTGCATCTGTAAAATCACGGACAAGGTAAAAATCAGAAAGAATGATATTTTCTTCAATCTCACCGTTTTTATTTTTGACCATTCTTACTGTTTCGCTGTATTCGATGTCATAACCGAACTCAATCAGGTTCATAAGATTGCGCTTGACTGCCTTACGGTCAATTTTCATATCGTATTCTTTTTCAAGAATATCGGCAATTTCACGCTGACTTAACCTGTGGTTTTCATCAGTATACTTTTTGAGTATATCAAGAATGTTGACAATAATCAATTTTTTCGGTTGCATAGAGTTCATATCGTTCCCTCCGTAATTTTATTCTATCATCATTGATAATATTATGCAATAGTCAGTGGGATGTTTTTAGTACATCATACGGTTGCATCAATCTTTTGTTCAGAATCATTGTTCTGTTGATGACCTTGAATTTGCCTGCGAGCTGATATACAAACTCGCAAGATAATGTTTATTGAAAACCGTCAGTGGATATGTTATAATTACTGTATACAGTGTTTAGGAGTTGTTGAATGTGCGCTCAATTAAGGATCTGTTTTTTGAAGAATATTGGGAAATCGGATATCGCGGATATACTGATGAAAATTCGGTTGTAAACGGCAAGGCCCAGTATAAATTCCGCGTTTTAAAGTCTGATAAAAGATATTGGTATGCTGATCCGTTTCTGTTTGAAAAAGACGGCAAAACGTTTTTATTTGTTGAAATGTTCGATAATCAGACGGAAACAGGTGTCATCGGATATTCTGAACTTATCAACGGTGAATTTACAAAACCGAAAGTTATATTAAAAGAGAAATTTCATTTATCTTATCCATACATATTTGAAAAAAACGGTGATATTTATATTATGCCGGAATCGCATAACGACAACTGTATCCGACTTTATAAAGCGACCGCTTTTCCTGACAAATGGGAAAAATCGCAGGTTTTAATTGATAATATAAATACCGTCGATACCGTTTTGGAAAACGGTATGCTTATCACATCGGTTATTTGTCCCGAGAATGATATGAGTATAGATCTTTGTGTTTATGATAAGGATTTACAACCGTGCAGTTATAACCCTGTCTATTCACACAGTCACACAAAACGCGGTGCAGGAATGTGTTTTACCCATAAAAACAAGAGAATCCGACCTGCACAAAGCTGTGAAGAGCAGCAATACGGCAGGAAATTGTATTTTAACGAAATAGAGAAGTGTGATCGCGACGGATACAGCGAAAAACCGTTCAGTGAAATTGCTCCGCAAAACATTCTTATAAACGATTCGAAAAAAATCACAGGTATTCACACATATGCAAGATCGTCTCAGATAGAAATTGTAGATATTAAAGCTACAAGATTCAATTTACACAGACTGTTTTATATATTAAAACGAAAAATTTTCGGATAAAGGTTGTTGCCTTAATGAAATCAAAAATAATAGACTTGATCAGCCGTTTCCTGTGCCGATTTATTAACAGGCAGGATTTTTTTATCGCTACGCCAAAAACGATACTTACGCCTGAGCAAAACACAAACAGAGAAATTTATGATATTGACAATCTGAAAGATTACGATGAAATTTGCCGTAAATATAATTTTGCCGTCACAGATGCAGATGTTGCAGACAGATTTGAGAGAAAACAACATTTTTGTGTTATTACAGAGAATAACCATTATGGGTGCTGGGGATGGTATACGACCGCTGCCGAAGATTTTACGGTAACGGAAATTGCACGTTCTTCTGCAGTTCCCGAAAATATGACGGTTCTTTTTCATTACTACACCAATGAAAATCAACGCAGAAAAGGTTATTATTGTGATCTGTTAAAAAATGTTGTGATGTTAAGCAAAAAGGAATATGCTGTCATTTATGCTTACGACACTAACGTAGCAAGCACAAACGCAATAAAAAAAGCCGGCTTCAGCTATCTGGGCAGGATGAAACACAACAACTTTGTGCCATTCGACGAAATGATATCAATATATAATTCGGAGGAAAAAAATTAATGAAATCAATTTTGTTTTTCATTGAATCGCTTGACGGCGGCGGAGCTGAAGGTGTTCTTGAAAATATTGTTTCAAACCTTGATAAAACTAAATTTGATTTACATGTTGTTTCCGAAACCGACAATGAATTCAGGACACAAAGAGTAAAAGAAAACAGTCGCCATCACAGCTTTATTCACAAAAATCTTAAGGGCTCAAAAATCCGAGAGATTATTAATAAAATAATAATCAAGTTTTCTCTTGTTGCCCCTGAAAGCGTGGTCAGGAGACTTCTGATACGAGGCAGATACGATATAGAAGTAGCCTTTTGCGAGGGCTATTCAACCAAGATTATCGGAAATTCAAAAGCTAAACACACAAAAAAAGTCGCATGGGTACACACAGATGTTTTGAACAATCCCTGGAGCGAGACGATTTTTGGCAGTGCTGAAAATGAGCGAAAATGCTATGAAAATTTCGATGCCATAATTTGTGTTTCTGAAACAATCAGAGATTCTTTTGCAAAAAAATACGGCATGGAAGAAAAGCTTCATGTTATTTACAATCTTATCGACGATAGAAAAACGCTTGAACAAGCTAAACAGCCCCTTGAGTTTGAGATAACCGGAAGACCGTTCTGGGTTCTTGCCGGCAGTTTCAGAAAAGTCAAGGGCTACGATCGTATGGTTGAAGTCTGCGCTAAGCTTCGTGACGAAGGATATGAATTTTCTGTTGTAATAATGGGTATAGGATATGAAAGAAAAGACATTGAAGTGATTGTAGAGAAATACAATCTGTACGATAGAATTACGCTGTTGGATTATCAGGCAAATCCGCACAATTTTATGGCTAATGCAGATTTATTTGTATGTTCTTCGTATGCCGAAGGTTACAGCACGGTTGTAAGTGAAGCTGTGCTTTTAGGTCTGCCGATTGTTACGACGGATTGTTCGGGTATGAGAGAAATTTTTGGTGACAATCAGTGCGGTATAATATGCGAAAACAGTCAGGACGGGTTGTACAGTGCGCTTAAAGAAGTGCTCGATAAGCCTGAACTTTTAGACAAATTCAAGGAAGAAGAGAAGATCCGAGCAGCCGCATTCAGTATGGAAAACCAAATCAGGAACACAGAAAGATTTTTTGAGCAGATATTATAAAAACGAAAACCGCTTCATCGAAGCGGTTTTTATTATTTATAAAAGCTCATTTATTTTCTCAAAATATGCATTAATGTTTCCCTGTTCCGAAGCAGCAGGCACATCACAGCCGGATCTTACTTCCTTTGCTTACTTTGTCTTTACACTGTATCTGCCATATAAAATAAACACTGTTATTTTAAAAAGAAAAACAAGCCTTCAGGCAGGTGAAGGCTTGTTGCGTTAATTATCCTTTTGTATAAACGAGCTCGTAGTGTTCTCCGTCAGCGATTTTTGTGCCGTCAACACCTGTCATTGACGCTTCTCCGTTTTTGTTCAATGCCCAGTATGTCTGGTTGATGTCATAGTCTGCAAGAATTCCGTTTACGGTTTTTATATAAAGTCCGTAAGGTCCGTTTTCACCTGTGATGAGATTATGCTCAAGCAGAGCGTCACCAAGAGTTTCCTTGTCGGTATGAATTGTGAAGGTAACTGACTTTTCTTCAGCAACAACTTCTACCTGTACTGTTTTTGCGCCTTTTCCGAATTCTGCATCTTCAAGGTGAATTGCATCTGCCCATATATCGGGTGCGGTTGTTTTCTCTGTGCAGGACGCAAAAGAGAAAACAAGAACAAAAGCCAGAATAACGGCTGCGATTGAATTGATTGTCTTTTTCATAATAAAAATCCTTTCGTTTGCTTTTTCACAAAAAGGATAAAATAAAAGCACCCTCCGTGGGTGCGAAAACTAACGGAAACAGGATGCCCTGCCGTATTCTGAATTTACCGTAGTCTCTCCCACTTTGCCCAAGAGCCTTTTATGATGCACAGAACGATAAGCATTCCGACTTGAGAAATTAAATTTCAGTTACGGTAATGGCTGTTGCTGCAGACTCTCACTGCGATTTCCTTATCCCCGAGCGTGTTGACGCCCGATCACCGAAAACGGTTGAACTGTGTTTATTCTTTTGTGTAAATGTATATTAGCACTAAATTAGATTTTTTGCAACAAAAAGCGGCACAGTTTTCCTGTACCGCTTGAATGTTTAATTAAACGTTAACGCTCCAAACATAATCTGTTCTGACAATCTGTGTTGCGAGCATCTTTCTGCATCCTGATTCATACAGAACGAGGAGCTTGCCGTTGTACATGTCAATGCCTTCAGAACGGGGGAGTGCATTCAGTGACTTAGCCAGCTTTGTTGAGTCAAGGAAATATATTTTTACATCCTTACCTGCAAAAGCAACTGTACCGTCTGCTTCACCGTCAAGAACGTTTTCGTAGAAATTGAGTTCAGACTTTGTGATCTTGCCCGAAATGCTTGTAACGAATCTGCCGTCGGCAAGCTGTGTGAAGCCCTGACACATTGATTCGGTTTCAAGAATGAAATCGGGGGCTACAATTTCTTTTGACTTTCCGTTATAAGTGAATCCCTGAGGATTTGCACTGTCAAGAACATAACCGCAAGTCCATGCAGCCATTTCTTCTCCGTTTGGTGAGGTCAGGTGGTGACTGTCTTCAGTCACATAATCGTCGCCGTCCTTATGGTATTCACCGATCCAGAGGATACCGTTTGAACAGTTGGCATACGATGCACGTGTTCCCGTGTTGAACTCGTCAACAAACTGAACGGATGCTTCGTTTTCCGCATCCTTGAGTGTGTCGAGTGAAAGTCTGCGTGCGTATTTACCTGAAACAACCCACGCGTTGCCCTCAAATGTTGCAATGCCGCCGCAGTGGCCTGTGTAATCATCACCGTCAACTTCAACAAGAGACACAAACTTTTCTGTTTCTCCGTTTTCGGGGTTGATAACATAAATTCTTGAATTACCTTCAGTGTTCATATAACCGCAGATGAGCACCTTGTCGAGGTAGTCACTGTATGCAAGACCCTGGGGAACAAAGTCTGAATCTGTATCGGGATTCTCACAGAATTTTTCAGCCTCCTTATTGTAAGCCGAAAAAGCGATTTTTTCAATCAGTCCTTCATCACTTGTAACAGTTTTTACAAGGTTAACGGGTAAAACTGAAATTGCAGCAACAATCGACATAAAGAATGCCGTAATTTTTGAAAAAATTTCTGCCATTGCAAACACTCCTTATATTCAGTTAAGAGCTTCCTTAATCTTATCAGCAGCATCGTAAAGCTCACTGATTTCTGCAAGTTCAACTGCACCCTTGTCAACAAGATTTGCGATTTCACTTCTGATGGGAAGCTTTGCAAGAACAGGAATGTTCAATTCCTTTGCAACTTCATCGAGTTTGCTCTCACCGAAAACAGAAATCTTCTTTCCGCAATCGGGGCACTCGAGATAGCTCATATTCTCAACAATACCTAGAATCGGCACGTTCATCATATTTGCCATATTGACTGCTTTCTTAACGATCATTGTAACAAGATCCTGCGGAGTTGTAACAATAACAATACCGTCAACGGGGAGTGACTGGAATACTGTCAACGCAACGTCACCTGTTCCCGGAGGCATATCAACAAACATATAGTCAACATCGCCCCAGAAAACTTCCTGCCAGAACTGCTGGATGACACCTGAAATAACAGGGCCTCTCCAGATAACGGGCTGGTCCTCTTTTTCAAGAAGAAGGTTGATGGACATCAATTTGATACCTGTCTTTGTCTCGGCGGGAAGAAGTCCCATTTCGTTCTGCATAGCAGGACCCTTTGCACCGAAAGCCTTCGGAATGGAAGGGCCTGTGATATCTGCGTCAAGAATACCGCATGCATTACCCTTAACCTGCATCGCAGTTGTAAGCATTGATGTTACGAGTGATTTACCAACGCCACCCTTACCGCTTACAATACCGATAACCTTTTTAACCTTACTGTATTCATTGCACGGTACGTGCAAATCTTTCTTTTCGCTGCAGCTTGATGAACAGCTTGAGCAATCTCCTGTGCAACCCATAGTCACATTCTCCTTAAAACAATATTTTTTCTACTGCCTTTGCGGCATCTTCGACAAGTTGTACGCAAGGTCTTTTCTGATAATAATTTTCTGTTCTTGCCTCGGGTGTGGGGTTAGTGTTATCACCATCGTTTAAAGCAAGAAGCTCACGGCATACGATTGACGGATTATCTTTCTTGAACTCTGCGATAATCTCCTGAACGACTTCGTAACAACGCTTTTTTGCTTCAGCATCATCACCTGTTACGGCGCCGTGTTTAAAGCCCACAAGCATAGCTGCACCGCTGACTGCACCGCAGACCTCGCGTGCTCTGCCTACGCCTCCGCCGAGACCTGCTGAAACCTTGAGTGCAGTTTCTTCGTCCATGCCGAATTCACTTGCAAAGGCTGCAAAAACCGACTGCGAACAGTTAAAACCGCTCTTAAAAAGCTCGACAGCTCTTTCAACTCTCTCTGACATAGTTTCGCCTCCTTTACTGAAATCCAATACATTATTTTATCATACTACGAAAAAATTGCAAGAGTTTATTTGCTTGACACAACTGCCGATGGATATTATAATTAGTGCAATATTTGTTTTGAGGAATTATGGTTATGGATAAACTTTTTGAAAAAATCCACGAAATATGCGCAAAGTTCATAAAGAACGAAAAGCTGATGGATATCATCCGTAAGGTTGTGTCCCGTGAAGTGTTTTTTTACCTGCTTTTCGGTGTGCTGACAACGGTTGTAAACCTTGTGACACTCGCTTTCTTCAATAAATTTGTGGATATTATGGTTTCCAATATTATCGCGTGGGTTGCGGCAGTTGTTTTTGCTTATGTTACCAACAAACTTTTTGTTTTTGAAAGCAAAAGCTGGAAGCCCGATGTACTCGCAAAGGAAATTCCGTCCTTTGCAGGCGCAAGAGTGCTGACACTCGGTATTGAAGAGGTCGGACTTCTTGTTATGATCAAGTGGCTTCACCTCGATGTGCCTCTTACAATAGGACCTGTCGGTGGTGAACTTGTAGTCAAGGGCATACTTGCAGTTATTGTTGTGCTTCTAAACTATGTTTTCAGCAAGTTGCTGATTTTTAAGAAAAAATAATTTGCGGAGGTTTGGTGTATGGTTTCGGTCAGTGTTATTATTCCCGTTTACAATGTAGAAAAATACCTGCCGAAGTGCCTTGATTCTGTTGTCGGACAGACTTACAAAAACCTTGAAATAATATGTGTCAACGATGGCTCACCTGATAATTCTGATGTTATTCTTGAAAATTATGCAAAACAAGATAACCGAATAAAAATTATTAATCAAAAAAACAAAGGTCTTTCAGGCGCCAGAAACACGGGAATAGCTGAGGCAACAGGGGAGTATATCGTCTTTCTCGATTCCGATGATTGGCTCGATGCCGACGCAATTACGCAGGCAGTTTCGGTTGCTGAAAAAAACAATTGTGATGTTGTGATGTGGGGTTACACCCGTGAGTTTGCCGACAAATCGATTGAAAAGAAAATCTTTGACGGCGACAGAATTTTTGACAACGCAGAATCACGCAATATTCATCGCAGACTTGCAGGTCTTTCGGGTGCAGAGCTTTCAAATCCCGAAAACACGGACGCACTCGTTACTGCGTGGGGCAAGCTTTACCGTGCGGATATTATAAAAGAAAACAACATTGAATTTGTTGACACAAAAATCATCGGCACGGAAGATCTGCTTTTTAATATGTATGTTTTCGGATTTGTCAGAAGCAGTGCGTTTATCAACAAGCCGTTCAACCACTACCGCAAGGATAACGAAACTTCGCTCACAAGAAGTTACAAGGCTCAGCTTTTTGCTCAGTGGTCAGAGCTTTATTCGAGAATCCGTACGTATATTGAAAAAAATAATCTTGGTGATGATTTCGGCAAAGCACTCGATAACCGGATCTGTCTTAGTATGATAGGATTGGGTCTTAATGAACTTTGCAACACACAGTCGCACGGTGCAAGGATAGGGAATCTTAAAAAATTTCTCTGTTCCGAGCAGTATGTCAAAGCATACAAAAATCTTGAGTTAAAATTTTTCCCGATTCATTGGAAAATCTTTTTCTGTCTTTGTAAGAAAAGATGTGCAGTCGGAGTATACATACTTCTCAAAGCAATGCAGATGTTAATAGGTAAATAAAGCAAAGGCTTCTTTTCGTGATTTTACACAAAAAAGAAGCCTTTGTTTTTATATTGTAAATTTGTAATTTTGTGATATAATTACTTTAATATGGATGCGTGTGCACACGCACCGAATGAAAGGAGATAAATTTATGAAAAAAGTACTTCTTTCTGTTATCTCAGTGATCCTTTGCTTAAGCCTTATGATTCCTGTCGGAGTTACAGCTTTTGCAGAAGCACCTGCTGATGATACAGTCATTGTTGAAGACACAAACACAAGCACAGGTTTGGAAGACATTTTTGCAAATGTTGATTTAGGCGGTCTCGGTGATGCAGCCGCAGGTCTCGGTGACAAGTTCGAGTCACTTTCATCAACAAGCTTCAAGGTTCTCTTTATGAACTTCCTTGCAAAGATCGTTAACACACTTTCAAACGTTCTTATCACAGTTATCGGTAAGGCACTTAACCTTGTTATTCCTGCAACTCCTGCATTGAATTCTTACAAGGATTTCAATCTTGACGAGTACGGCAACTTCCTTCCCGGTATGGAAGAATTCCTTGACGAGCCTGCAGCAGGTGCACAGTGGCACCTCGGCTACGCTCAGGAATCAATCCTTCCCGACGATTTCGGCGAAGTTCCTTACACAATGGGTGGTTACGGCCTTATGGCAGAAACAACAGAGACATTTGACGGTCTCTGGGTTCGTACAATCATTATGAACGACGGCACAGGCAGAGGCAACGTTGTTTTCTGTGTTCTTGATGCTATCGGTATTGCAAATGCAGACGTAAGACTTATCCGTGAAGCTGTTGCAGATTTTGCAGAAGCTAACGACATCGTAAGCATCAACGTCGGTGTTACTCATACTCACTCAGGTATCGACCTTCAGGGTGTATGGGACAGCACAGTTGAAAATGTTCTTAACAACATCACACTCGGTGCTCTCGGCCTTGCAGAGCTTAAGAGCGGTGTTGACCGTAAGTTCCTTCAGACTATCATTGACCAGACTGCAAAGTCAATCAAGGATGCAACAGCAGATATGAAGACAGGTGAGCTTACTCTTGCTAAGATGGATATCGGCGACGAGTATCTTCGCGACAGAACATATCCTGACTGCTACGACGGAAATATGTACCGTCTTGAGTTCACTCCCGATAAGGCAGGCGCAACTCCGACAATCATCGCAACATTCGGCGTTCATCCCGAAAACTCAGGTTTCGGCCACACAGTAATTTCTGCTGAC